>JANZZE010000157.1 GCA_026419545.1 Acidimicrobiales bacterium | reverse complement strand
GTGTATAAGAGACAGGATCAGAACCGGCGCGGCGTGGACTACCGCCGGGGTTTTTCGCCTTGTGGTCGACCGTGGCGATCGATCTGATCGGGTTCGGGATCGTCGTGCCGCTTTTGCCCCAGTTCGCGCAACGACACGGCGCCACACCGACGACGATCGGCCTGCTGGTGGCGAGTTTCTCGTTGGCACAACTTGTGTGCGCACCGGTCCTCGGTCGGTTGTCGGACCGCGTGGGGCGCAAACCGGTGTTGTTGATGAGCTTGTTCGGTACCGCAGTCGGTTCTCTTCTGACCGGCTTGGCCGGCTCGGTCTGGATGCTCTTCGCCGGTCGGATCATCGACGGCGCGTCGGGTGCATCGGTGTCGGTCGCCCAAGCCGCCGCGGCTGATTTGGCCAGGCCAGACGATCGACCTCGCCTCATGGGTCTGCTGGGAGCAGCCTTCGGCGTGGGTTTCGTGGCTGGCCCGGCGATCGGCGCGCTCGGAGCACTGGCTGGCCCGCCGGTCCCATTCCTGATCGCCGCGGCCTTGGCGTTCGCCAACGCGTTCGTCGCGATTGTTCGGCTGCCCCAGACGAATCCGGACCACCGCGATGTTGGCGAGCACGACGGTGTGGCGGCCGCGGGCGCGGACGCTGAACGGCTCGCCGGTGGCCCAGCGCTCGATGGCCCCGGGTTCGCAGAGCCGGCTCATGTCTTGACGTGGGCGCCGGCTCGCCCTGATCGTCTGGCTGGTGACGCTCGATGGGACGTCCTGCGATTGGTTGCGGTGGCGTTCGTTGCGATGGTGGCCTTCGCCGGTTTCGAGGCGACGTTTGCGCTATTCGGTGAGCGACGTTTCGGGTTCGGGCCGTCCGCTATCGGTGCAGTGTTCGCACTTGTCGGACTTGGGTTGGTCGGCGTGCAGGGCGGGCTCGTCGGCCCGCTGATCGGTCGTTTCGGTGAGGCGGGGGCGCTGCGAATGGGTCTGGCACTCAACCTCGCGGGCTTGTTGGCGCTTTCGCTGGACGCGGGCTACCCAGCGCTCATCGTTGGTTTGGCGGCGCTGGTGATGGGTCAGGGGCTGGCATCGCCAGCGTTGAGTTCAGGTGTGGCTCGTATCGCGGGGCGCCAGCGTGGCCAATGGTTGGGGTGGCAGCAGTCGGCCGGTGCATTGGCGCGGGTGATAGGCCCGGCGAGTGCCGGCGCGTTGTTCGAACACGTCTCGGTTGGCGCGCCGTTTGTGGTCGGCGCAGCGATCATGGCTGTAGCACTGCTGTTAGTTCCGGATTGACCCCGGTCCGGTTGCCGCTGTTGATGCCTGATCGGTCCCGAGTGATCGAGGCGTCGACCCCGATCACTCCTGCAGCTTCATGCCGCGAGGTCCCCGGGGCCTTCCGCATGATCCGCCGCGGAACCGGCGGTGTATGGCCGAGGACCGTTTTTCCAGCTCTGCTGCCGGCGGTTGTTCGTCATTGGCTATGAACGGTCGCTGCACCACACGACTCGAGGCAGCTGACCAGTGAGGCACCAACGACTACCCCCGGCAACCCCCTTCAGGCGACCTCCCAGTTGAGGTCCCGCTCGAGGAGGTCGAGTAAGCGAGCCTGGGCGGTTCGGAATGCGGGGTCGTCCGAAATGGTGACTCGATCACGTGGTCGGGGGATGTCGATCTCGATGACGTCGATGATGCTAGGGCCGGACGGACCCGACATGACGACCACGCGGTCGGCGAGCAGTACAGCCTCGTCGATGCCGTGCGTCACCATCACAACCATTTCGGTGTCGCTTTCGGAACTCCACAGGTCGACCAGCAACGCTTGGAGCCGGGCTCTGGTCAAGGCGTCGAGTGCACCGAATGGTTCGTCGAGGAGCAGGACGCGGGGCTCGACCGCAAAGGCCCGAGCGACGGCGCACCGCTGTTGCATTCCGCCAGACACCTGGTGCGGTTTCTTGTCCCGGTGCTCCCAGAGGCCAACCGCGCGCAACGTCCGCTCGACAGCTTCGTCGACTTTCGTTTTCGGCCAGTCCCGTCGCGATGAACGCACGGCCACTGCAACGTTGCGGGCAAGTGAGAGCCGCGGCAACAGCGAGTACCGCTGGAATACGACCGCTCTGTCCGGTCCTGGAGATCGGACCTCGTTGCCGTCGAGCACGATCCGACCTGCGTCGATGGGGACAAGCCCACCGAGCGCGCCAAGCAGTGTCGACTTTCCGCACCCCGAGTGTCCGATGAGGGCGATGAACTGCCCGGCTTCGATGGTCAACGAAACATCACGGAGCACCCATTGAGTCCCGGTCCGGGTGGCGAACCCCTTCCAGACACCGTCGACGACCAGGCTCATGACCGCGCCCCCACGTGTGCGACGCGCCGGCCGAGTGCCTGGAACCCAAGGTCGAGCAGGAGGCCGACAACACCGATCACCAACACCGCCGAGATGACGTGAGCCAGGCCCGGGCCGTTATAGGACTGCCAGACGTAGAACCCGATCCCTGAGGCCGCCGAGAGCATCTCCGCCGCGACGATCACCATCCACGCGACTCCCATCGACAGACGGAGACCCGTGACGATTGACGGCAGCGCATGGGGAATCACCACTTCTCGCAGTCGGGTGACCCATGAGAACCGGAATACACGCGCAACCTCGAGTTGATCGACTGGCACGCTGTCTGCACCGGCGGCGGTGTTCAGGATTGTCGGCCAAACGGCAGAGACGAAGATCACCAGCACTGCGGCGGGATCCGCCTTCACCATGATCGTGAGCCATATCGGGAACCAAGCCAGTGGGGAGACCGGCCGGAAGATCTGCACGATGGGGTTCCACATTCGGTGCATCGTCGGGATCAACCCCATCGCGAAACCGACGGGCACCCCGATCACGGTTGCCAGGAGGAACCCCTTCAATACCCGGACGAGCGAGTCCCGGAGTTGCAAGCCGATTCCCTGACCCGCTGGACCGTTGGTGTCGAATGCCTGCGTCAAGAGCTCTACGAGCGTGCTCAGGGTCTGCACCGGCCCCGGAAGCTGTCCTGACCGAGCGCTCACGGCTGCCCAGGCTGTTCCGAACAGCACGACACCTACCATGCCGATTGCCACTGATCGGAGAACGGTCAGAAACCGGCCAGGGTCTTGACGGAGCAGCGGTGGAGCTGCGGCATGGGTGCTATCCGGGAGGGTGGCATCAACGGCGCCTCGGGGATCGGTCAGCTCAGGCTCGGCAATGATCAAACCGGCAGGACTGCTCATCGGCGATTCACCTCCTCTTCCGGGTGTGCCGGGTCGAACGTGGCGTTGTCGAGATTGACGGTGAACGGTGCGAGGTCGTCGTCGGGGACGGGGACTCCCTCTCTGGCCGCGACCTCGGCGTATAGGTCTGTCATCACGATCTCGTCGACGATTCCTCGGGCGTTCTCGGGCATCGACGGGATCATCCCGAGTCGGGCGTACTGGGCGAAGAACCACAATGCATGTGCTCTACGCGGGAATGGTGTAAGGCCGTCGCGGAAGAAGCGCATCCGGGTGTCGGAAAACGTCTTCGAACCTGCGTTTGCACCGAGGTCGTACTCGCCTGCGAGGCGCCTACTGATCTCGTCAGGCGTCGCGTTGACGTACTTCTCGACGCCGATGAGTTGGGCGACTTCGTCGGTGTTGGCCGGGTCGTCGGCCCAGCGCTGCGCGGCGAGAAGGGCTCCCATGAGGTCCGTGAGGGTCTCACGCTGGTTCTCCGCAAATCCTGTGTTCACCAGGAGTGCCTTTTCTGGGTGATGCTCCCAGATGTCCTGTGACGTCATCACGGTGAAGCCTTTTTGTTTGGTCACTGCCCGTGCGTTCCACGGCTCACCGACGCAGTAGCCGCGGACGTTCTCCTGATTGAGGTTGTTGAACATGTCCGGCGGAGGGATCGGTTTGAGCTCGAGACCATCTTTTTTTGGGTCAAGCCCGCCTGCAGCCATCCAGTAGCGGAGCCAGATGTCGTGGGTGCCACCGGGGAAGGTCATGCCGAACTGACGGGCACCAGTGGAGCGGATCACCTCTGCCGCACGTCCCGGGTCGCCGTAGCCGGCAGTTGCCAGGTCGTTGGCGAGCGTGATGCCTTGCCCGTTGTTGTTGAGCATCATTGCGATGCGAAAGGGTCGTTCGGGAATACCGCTGACCTCCACCTTCGATAGGCCAGCGGCAACCGACAGCGGCAGGCTGAACAACGCGTGTGCTGCCTGGAACTCACCCGACGCCAGCTTGTCGCGAACGGTCGGCCAACTCTTGCCGTTTTCGAGGGTGACATCGAGTCCGCGTTCGGCGAAGAAGCCTTTCTCGAGGGCAACGACGAGCGGCGCGCAGTCAGTCAACGAGATGAATCCGAGCTTGACCTTTCGTGTCGCACCTCCACCGGTGCGTGCAAGCGTGCCCGCCGCAGATGAAGTGCCGGTGCCCTGGTCACTACATGCGCTGAGTGCCGTGACGGCCGGCATGGCAAGCGCTGTTGCAGCTGCACCTCGGAGGAATTGTCGTCGATCCATGTCGGCGGACCATACGGAGCCCGGGATTCGGGAAGGTTGCGACTGCATTTCCAAGAGCGCATATGTCACTCACAAGTCCCGCTCGCTGTGGTGAGCGGACCTCGGTGATGGTTCGCCGCGGTCACCGGGTGCTGGGGGTCGATCCGTCGGGATCGCCGCGGATCTGAGGACTCCAGCAGCGCGGACTCGAGGGTCCCGCCACGGATCTTCCGTCAGTTTGGACTGGTCTGGATCCGGCGGCCGCGATCACGAGTGGTGGGTGCGGCAGTGGCATGACGCGAGGATCGGTGCATGATGACCAGGAACGGAAGCCGCACTGGGTTGATTGCGGGTGATGGCGCGGGCTTTGCAGAGGTCACTGCCCTGAGGGAGCGAACCCAGAATTCGATTCGCTTGCATGCGCTGCTCGGTGTGCGCCTCGCCGCAGAGTTGCTAGAGGTTGGGCAGTCGCCTACTTTGTTACCGATAGGTAACTTGTCGGTGGCGAGCTGGCCGGACGGAGAGTGATTCTTGCTCTACCAACATCCGGACCTCTAGCTCTCAATCGCGAAGCGGTGCGCCACTGGCACGAGATCAAGCGAAACGCCCTTGGCGCGGACCACAGGAGACCGTGATGGCAGAGTTCTCACTCCAGCTGAACGAAGACCAGCTGCAGATCCAGAAGTGGGTGCATGACTTCGCGGAGACCGTCGTGCGCCCGGTGGCAGCTGAGTGGGACGAGCGTGAAGAGTTCCCCTGGCCGGTCGTTCGGGAGGCTGCGCAGATCGGGCTGTACAGCTTCGACTTCATGGCAAACGCCATGATGGGCGACTCTACGGGGCTGACGCTGCCGCTGGCGTTGGAGGAGTTGTTCTGGGGTGATGCCGGCATCGGCCTGGCCATCTTCGGCACCGGTCTCGCTGCGGCGGGTATTGCAAGCAACGGAACCCCTGAGCAGCTCTTGGAGTGGGTGCCGCAGTGCTACGGCACCCCTGACGATCCGAAGCTTGGCGCATTCTGCGTGAGTGAGCCCGATGCTGGGTCTGATGTCAGTAGCTTGCGCACTACCGCCGTTTACGACGAGGCCAAGGACGAGTGGGTGCTAAACGGCACCAAGGCGTGGATCACCAATGGCGGCATTGCCGACGTGCACGTTGTGGTGGCGTCGGTCGACCGCGAGCTGCGGGGACGGGGGCAGGCCAGCTTCATCGTCCCGCCGGGGACCAAGGGGCTCTCGCAAGGCCAGAAGTACTCGAAGCTCGGCATCCGGGCGTCGCACACAGCTGAGGTCGTCCTCGACGATGTCCGTGTGCCCGGGCGCTGTCTGCTCGGCGGCAAGGAACGGCTCGATGAGCGGCTGGCCCGGGCGCGTGAAGCGCTCAAGAACCCGCAGAAGAGCGGCACCGGTGGGCAGCCGGCGATGTCGACCTTCGAAGCGACCCGTCCGGCGGTCGGTGCTCAAGCAATTGGAATCGCCCGGGCCGCGGTCGAATACGCGCTCGAGTACGCGAAGGAGCGTAAAGCCTTCGGTAAGCCGATCATCCAGCACCAAGGCATCGCCTTCATGCTTGCCGACATGGCAACCGAGGTGGATGCTGCCCGCCTTCTGGTCTGGCGTGCTGCCTGGCTGGCGCGCAACGGCAGCTACAAGTGGGCGGAAGGCTCGATGTCGAAGCTCAAGGCTGGCCGGGTCGCGGTCTGGGTCACCGAGCGCGCCATCCAGATCCTCGGTGGCTATGGCTACGTCAAGGAATACCCGGTCGAGCGGTGGCACCGCGATGCCAAGATCTACGACATCTTCGAAGGCACCGAGCAGATCCAGCAGCTCGTGATCGCCCGCGCGATGTCCGGCATGCGCATCGAGTAATGCGGGCCGCGACGTTGAGCGGCTCTTCGTCAACACGGTGTTGAGATCGGCGTCATGCGCGTGAATGAGGTTGGTGGACGGCACCATGATCTGTCAGGTGTCGGTTGCCGCGTCAGGAAAGCCTGTATTTGCGAAGCCACCGAAGGGTGCTGGGACGGAAGCGTCCGACTTCTGGGTGCGGATCGGCAACGCTACCAAGCAACTCCACGGTGACGACATGATCGACTACCAGAACGATCACTGGGGCTGAGTCAGCCGGTCGCTGTCGTTCACACGCCTGCCCATGGTGGATGTACCCGGAGGCTCTTTGCACACGCGCTCGACGTCACGGCGCCAGGGCTGTCCGTGTTGCCCAAGCGGTGGGGTTACTGTCGGGGAGTGTCATGCCGGTTGGGAGCTGCGAGGAAGCCGCGGACCGTGCCGCAAGTCTACGGTGTTGGCGTGACAGTTGAGTGATCGCCGTCGTTCCGCTGCCGGAGGGGAGTTGATC
>JANZZE010000156.1 GCA_026419545.1 Acidimicrobiales bacterium | reverse complement strand
ACGGTGGTGATGTCGGCGGCGGCGACGTGGGTGAGGCGGGCAAGTTCAGTGCCAACCTTTGGAGGTGGCACCAACTCCGGTGGCGCCAACGAACGCCACCGCCGTTCCAGGTTCCCGAACAACAAGAACGGGTCCGGTAAGACCCAGCTCACTCCATTGCGTGAGAACCGGGTGGGGGAGAGGAACACCACCTCCGCACGCGTGACCGGTTCGTGCTCGCGGAGAGAGCGGAACGACCGGTGCAGAACTCCCGCAGGTTCGAGCCGTATCGGTAGATCCCCGAGCTCGGCCTCCACTGGCGCGCCGAGAATCGGTGGGACCAGGTCGTCAGGCATCCACGTCGTCCACCACTCCACTCGGTCACCGCCCCGGTGGAGCAGCGGCGAGACGGCGAAGGGCTTCAGTTGACCGTGATGAGGGAAGAACTCGTTGGTCGGCCCTTCGAACAAGCGACAGGCCAGGCCATGGAGTCGATGTGGCGGGCACACCCGAGGCGCCGTCGAGTGTGATGTTCTTCCATGGTTGTTGCTCCGAACGGCAAACTCGACGCGTGTCGGCACCGTTTCCCACCTCCTGGTAGCTCACAAAGGGCCATGGTCCTTCGGATTTGATGTCGGTAGCGATCACCTGACGGCGTCGGCGTCTCCTTTGCTGGTAGTGCCTCGCTGTGACGGTCCATCGACGGCTGCGACGAGCACCTCCAACTGATTCGGTAACTGTGGGACGCCGTCGGGGTCGATCCCGGAGCCGGCGAGCAGTCCCCACAACAACTCGCCGATCAGGGCCTTGGCCTTCTCCCACTCGTTCAGTCCGACCGGCGTGAAACCGTGGGCCAGGATCGAAAGGTTCCTCATCGCGAGCACGGTCTTGAGGTCCTCTTCCCGTGGGAGATAGAGGTTCGCCACCTCGGTGTCGAGCGCTGCGAGCAGTGTCCAACTATCGACCAATCCGAGTTTGGTCTTTCCCTCGAGGCTCGCAGGTAGATCGCTGAGATGATCGGCAACCAGGGTTGGGTCGAATGACGCGGTCCGGATCCCGAACTGGTCGAGCAGACGAGACTGGGCTGCCAGCTCCAGCGCTCGGTACAGACGAGCGACCGCGTCGTCGAAACGACCGAGCTCTGCTCGCCGCTCGGCGTTGCGGAACACGTCCCCGACCATCACACCTACTGGTCGGGGAGCCCGTTGTTGGTCCGGGTCAGTGAGCCATTCCCGCTCCGCTTTGATTTTCCCGAGCAGTGTGACCCAATCCGCGAGGACGCCGGTCTTGTACGGCTTCAAGTGATCTCGTGCCGTGTCGAGATCAAATCGGTCCCAGGCGGCGAGACCGTTGATGAGCAGTGCGAGCTTCTCGAGCCACGGTTCGACTCGAGAGCCGAGCGCCTCCACCATGCGACCGAGCTCATGTGCAGCGGCATCGAACTCGAACCGCTCGAGCTGTGGTTTCACCACGTTCGACAGTGCCCGCTGCTGCAGCATTCCGTCGAGATGGATCTGCCTTGTCCGCTCGCCTCCGGTCACCTTGACCGCATCCACCCTCGGTGCCGTCGTGAGATACACCGGGATCCCGATGTCGAAGGCGGCGAACGCCAACGCCGCGGCCATCGACTTGGTCCCCCCGGTGAAGTCGACTTTGACGTCGATGGGCGTGGTGAGACGTTGGTCTTGGTCCAGGCTCGGTGTCGCTGGCGCGTCAGCACCCTCCTCGCGGTTCGGCGGTGGTAATTGGGGGTTCTCGAGCAGTTCGCGAAGCCAGACGACGCAACATCGGTACAGCTCGTCGAGATCGTCTGGGTTCTTCACGTCACGCCGTTCGATCAGCGGTTGATACGGCAGCGCAGTCATGATCTGGCCGATCTGGGGTGTGCTTTGCTCGGTCGCAAGGAAGACGACGCGGTTTGGCCGCAAGCTCGAGATCGAGGTGACGATGGGTTCAGGACTCCCCCCGAGCGTCACCACCAGCACCGACGTTGTTCCAGCTGACATGCAGGTGACATTAGGTCAGTCCGGGATGTGGTGCTTGTGGTACGCGGGCCCGCACGCTCTGTGGTGCGCGTGCGCAGCGATCCCGAGGCAATTCGGCGAACGAATGTGCTGGCCGGTTCGGAATCCCACGTGTGCGCTGGAGCCGATGTGAGCGTCGGCCCAATTCGGCGAACGAATGTGCTGGCCGGTTCGGAATCGATTGTACGAGCCGCGGTGCACCGCGTCGGTTACTGTGAAACTCGTTCTAATTTTGTGCGAAACCAGCGTCGGAGTCGCGAGGGAGAACGGCAGGAGTACGTGGCAGGCATCATCCCGTCAGGAGCGCTCGTTCACGGCTTGCAGCTCCCCATCCAATCCCAGAGCACGCTCTACGCGGAAGGTTGGGAAGCCACAGCCGGCGTCGACGAGTTGACGGCGATCGCGCGAACCTGCGACGACGCTGGCTTCTTTTACGTCGCGGTCTGCGATCACGTCGCGATCCCCAAACCTTACGACGAGCGGATGGGCACCGAGTGGTGGGACACGATGACCACACTCGGCTATCTCGCCGGTATCACCTCCCGGGTACATCTGCTGAGCCACGTATACGTGCTGCCGTATCGCCATCCACTGATGGCTGCAAAAGCATTCCTCACCCTCGACTCGGTTTCGAAGGGCCGGGCCATCATGGGTGTCGGGGCTGGGCACCTGGAACCGGAGTTCGCGCTGCTCGGGCGTTCCTTTGCCGATCGGGGCCGAGAACTCGATGAAGGCATCGACGTCGTGCGGGCGGCGTTCGGCGACGAGTACCCGAGCTACACCGGTTCGCGCTATGAGATTGCCAATGCAGGTCTTCGGCCCCGGCCGTACCGTCCGGGCGGCCCGCCGATCTGGGTCGGTGGTTCATCGCCGGCCGCGATCCGGCGAGCTGCCACCCGCGGCGACGGCTGGTTGCCGCAAGGTCCACCGAAGATCGGGCTGAAAGCTGCCATACGTGAGCTGCGTGCTCTCCGTGAAGCGGCTGGTCGGGGAGACGAGCCCTTCGACGTCGGGGTGAACACCGAGCCAGTGTTCATCGGCAAGCCGCAGTGGGATGTCGGCCCGCATTGCTTGGCCGGTTCAGCCCAGCGCATCGCCGAGCGTCTACGGTCCTACGGCGAGATCGGGGTGAATCAGCTGCAGATCCGGTTCCGCTCGCGATCGGCAGCTGAACTCACCGAACAGATCGAAGCCTTCGGCCGTGACGTCGCCCCGTTGCTCGCCGACTGACAGGAGAAGCTCGTGCCCGACCCCCGGCTGTTCCCGATCGGAGAATTCGCACTCATCCGAGGTGCTACGTCAACCACGGCAGCGCGGAGGAGCTGAACCGTGTCCTCAACGACTGGAGACTTCATGCCAACCCGAGGTCCTGCGTTGCTCGAAGGCAAGGTCGCCATCGTGTCTGGGCTTGGCCCAGGCATGGGGCGCGACATCTCGTTGGCGTTGGCCGCGCACGGCGCTGACATCGCGATGGGTGCTCGCCGCAGCACACTGATGGAGAAGGTCGCCCGCGACATCGAGGCGATGGGTCGGCGCGCAATCTGTGTCGTGACCGACATCACCGATCGTGGCGCTTGCGAGGAACTCGCCCGCCGGTGCAAGGACGAACTCGGACGGGTCGACATCCTCGTGAACAACGCCTTTTCCGATGGCAACTACAAGACCTTTGCCGAATCGGATCTCGACGAATGGCGCGCCACCTTCGACGTGAACTTCTTCGGGACGTTGCAGCTCACGCAAGCGGTGCTGCCGTACCTGCTCGAACAAGACGACAGCCGCATCATCATGATCAACACGATGTCGATCCAGCGGATCGAGGAACGGTTCGGCGCATACGCGGCCTCCAAGGCTGCGTTGGCGACGGCGACCAAGACGCTGGCACGTGAGCTCGGACCCAAAGGGGTGCGGGTCAATGCCATACACCCGGGTTACATATGGGGTCCTTCGGTCGAGTGGTACTTCAATCACCTTGCGAGCGAGCAAGGGCGTACCTTCGACGAGGTCTATGCGGACGTCGCGAACGAAACCTGTCTCAGGTACATCCCGTCGTCCGCGGAGATCGCCGGTGCGGTGGTGTTCTTTGCGTCACCGTTGAGCAAAGCCATCACAGGCCAGGCTTTGAACGTCAATGCCGGTCACTGGATGTCATAGCGATCAACCACAAGGGGCGGGAGATGATCAAACTCGTGGCATTCGTGAAACGCAAGCCTGGCATGAGTGAAGACGAATTCTACGACCACTGGTTGAACGTGCACGGGCCACTCATCGTCGGCACGCCTGAGCTGTCCCGCCACATCGTGCGCTACGAACAGCTGCGACGAACCACGGCGGCGCCATGGATGGGAACCGCAGGCTACGACGGTGTCACGATCCAGTGGATGGAGTCGCCAGAAGCGTTCGAAGCGTTCGTGTCGGAACCGAAGTACGCCGAGCTCGTCGCACCGGACGAAGCCCGGTTCATCGACACCGAATCGATCGTATGGATGATCACCGAAGAGCCGGTCGTGACCAAGCCGGGTCCGGCGACGTGATGGAATGGCCGTCGTGACCTCGTCAGGATTCAGTCCATGCCCGGTCTGGACAACGAACGCCACTGGAGCCCGGTGGCCATGACCGCTGCGACCCTGTCTGCACCGAGCACGACCCTCACGGGCCGAGCCGCGCTGGTGACTGGCGCAGCATCAGGAATCGGCCGAGCGACCGCGGAGCTGCTTGCCGCACGCGGTGCTGCGGTACTCGTTGCCGATCTCGACGAGACCAACGGAGCCGCCGCCGTGGACGCGATCACCTCGGCCGGCGGACGCGCAGTGTTCCACCGGACCGACGTGACCGACGAGGTGCAGGTGGACGCAATGGTCCGCGAAACGCTGCGGGCCTTTGGCCGGCTCGACATCGCGGTGAACAACGCTGGAACGCCTGGCACCTACGCGCCGTTGCCGGACCAGACACTCAGCGATTGGCAGCGCACGGTCGAGGTGAACCTCACGAGCACGTTCCTGTGTCTGCGCGCCGAGATTCCCGTCATGTTGGAAACCGGGGGCGGCAACATCGTCAACGTCGCGTCGGCTGCAGGACTGATCGGGTTTGCGAACCTACCTGCCTATGTGGCGAGCAAACACGGTGTCGTCGGTCTGACCAAGTCCGTTGCACTTGAATACGCGCGGCAAGGTATCCGGGTCAACGTGGTCTGCCCCGGTTCGGTCCGCACGCCGATGCTCGCCGGTTTCGTCGGCGGTGATGAGGCGGCGCTGGAACACATGGGGCGGATGGCACCGCAGGGCAGGCTCGCCGAACCGACCGAGATCGCCGCAGCAATCGCCTGGTTGTGTTCAGACGAGGCGTCTTATGTGACCGGGCACGCCCTCGCAGTCGATGGCGGGGTACTTGCGACCTAAAGGGTCAACGGATCCGGACCGTGCGTGACGTGAACGGCGTTGGGTTCCGCACTCAGCGACGCAGTCACGAATTTCTCGGGGTCAACGGATCCCGATCGTGTTTGACGTGAACGGAAGCCCTTCGGCTTCTAACATTGCAATTCTGTGACGACCGTTCCGCCCGATGGACCCGAACCAAGGGTTGGGTCGGCCGCGGCCGAACCGGGCGGTCTTCGACCCCTGGGTGGATCCTTGCGTGCTGAACCCGATGTGAGTGTTGCCGAGACCGGCTCAGCGAACGCCGTCGCGCTCGCGGATGCGGATCGCGTCGGTACAACGACGGCGATGACCATCGAGCACGAAGCCGACAGTGTGATCGACCTCGTCGATCAGCACGATCCCACCGGTGCGGTCATCGTCGGGTCCCGCGAATCGGAACACATCTTCGTCGCGCCTCCCAAGCCGGAAAGACCGCCCCTGTGGCATCCGATCAAGCGGTGGGAGTACCGAGGCCGTCGGTTCTTGCCTGGTATCACCTTCCCGATCACGGTGTACGCGCTCTGGCGGGTTGCGCAGCTGTGGCTGAGTTTGTCGCTCGGGGGCAAAGCCGACACGCTCCTCAACTACGACGGCATCCGATACCTGGAGATCATGCGGGACGGCTACGCCAACCCGAACGTGTTGATGCCGAACACCGCGTTCTTCCCGATGGTGTCGTGGCTTGCAGCCCCGATCTTTTGGGTGACACGCAACAACCTGGTGACGGCACACACTGTCGCAACCCTCACCGGGCTCGGAGCGTTCATCGCGGTGTGGGGCATCACCAAGGCGTGGCGCAACGAGTTCATCGCCCGTCGGGCGGTTTTGTTGTTGGCGTTGTTCCCATCGTCGTTGTTCCTGTGGGCGTTCTATTCCGAGGGCCTGTTCATCCTCTTGGGTGCGGGTGCGGTGTGGGCCGATCTTCGGAAACACCGGGGTTTGGCTGCGGTGCTGTTCGCTGCGCTTGCCGCCACCCGGTCCGTCGGTGTGCTCGTGCCGCTCATGGTCGTGTTGGCCCGCATGGTGCGCAACGGCACGCGGCTCGGCGATCTCATCCGGGTCAACGCCTGGGCAAGGGCCGGTCTCGGGATAGTCGCTGCGTCATGCGCGGCGTTCGTGGTCTTCCCGCGTGCGTCGCTCCTTCTCCCCGCAGCGACGGTTATCGCGATCTGGGCAGTCGCTGACAAACGGCTCGACCGCTGGTGCTTCATATATATGGGCGCGGCAGGGCTCGGGCTGGCCGCGGTGCTGATCGTGATGGGCCGCCAGGCAGGCGATCCTTTTGCCTGGCTCAAGGTGCAAGACGACTGGGGCCGGTATGTCGCGCCGCCATGGACGTCGGTGATCCAGGGATTCGAGAACCTCTACCCGAAACCTGAGACCGTCATGGTCCCGGCGCTCATCGCCCGCAATCTCGATCTGTGGTGCGTCCCGATCGTGTTGTTCCCCCTCGGGTATGCGCTGCTGGCTCGCAAAGACCGGTTCCCCATGGAGACCTGGATGATCGGCGTCGCCCTCATCGTGTTGCCG
>JANZZE010000155.1 GCA_026419545.1 Acidimicrobiales bacterium | reverse complement strand
CCTTGTGGACAGGGCGATCCAACTGTCGCTGGAGGAGCGGGGAGCACTCGGCACGGCTGGTGCGCTCGGGCAGCTCCGGTGGTGGATCGATGGCCGGGCTACGTTGACTGTGAATGCCGACACGTATAGCGAAGCTGAGCTGACCGCCTTCGTGGCCGACTGGGATGGCGAGCGGACTCGGCTGTTACTGCACCGTGCGGACGAACTCGCAGGCGGGGCTGGTGTGGGCGCCGCGCTCATGCCGTGGGTGGTTGTCTCCCGCCTTGAACCGGTGGTTTCCGGCCTCTACTCGACGGTCTGGGTGCCAGCGTCGTCAGAAGGCCGCCTCGAGGTCGTCCGCTACGACGGTCCATTCTTCGACTGTGGAACGCCACGTTCGTACCTTGCGGCCAATCAGTATCTCGCCAGTCAGGCGGCGTCGGGATCGTTGATCGACCGAACCGCGTCGGTGACCGGCGACGTGAGTGGTGCCGTCATCGGAGCACACGCGCGTATCGAAGGTGTCGTGCGCAACTCGGTGGTCTGGGACGGAGCCGCCGTAGGTGCCTACGAGGTGCTCGACCGGGCGATCCGCACCGACGACGGGAAGACGGTGCTCGTACGTTGACGCAGTTGGCCACATGCCGCATCGATCGCAGTGCCACGGTTTCGACGGATTGTCGCGTTGACGCCGAGGGCACCAAGCCAGTCGCGGAACTCCCGGACCCGGATGGGTGGGGAGCCACGTGCCGCGTAGCCCTCGGTAGGGTTGAGTGGGATGAGATTCACGTGAGCTCGGAGAGGAACGGCCAACGCCGCGAGTTCGCGTGCATCACTGGGTCGATCGTTGACTCCGTCGATCAACGCCCATTCGAACGAGAGCCTGCGGTGTTTGGCGGCGAGGTACTCGCGGCACGCGTGCAGCAGCGAGTCAAGCGGGTAACGCCGGTTTACCGGGACCAGCGCGTCACGCAGCTCGTCGTTCGCGGCGTGAAGTGATACAGCAAGGTTCACGGGTAGCCGTTCCTGTGCGAGCCGGCGGATGCCGGGAACGATGCCGACGGTGGACACAGTGAGGCGCCGAGCTGACAACCCGACTTCGTCGTGGAGGCGTTCGATCGCTGTCCAAGTGCTCCCAAAGTTGGCCAGAGGTTCGCCCATACCCATGAAGACGACGTTGGATACGCGCCGAGGAGCAGCTGCACGGCTGGCGCGGATTACTTGCTCGACGATCTCGCCTGAGCTGAGGTTGCGACCGAAACCAGCCTGGCCGGTCGCACAGAAGCCGCACGCCATGGCGCACCCTGCCTGAGTGCTGACGCACACTGTTGACCGGTCGCGGTAGTGCATGAGCACGGTCTCGACGTAGTTGTCATCGTGCAGACGCCAGAGCCACTTGATCGTTTTGCCGCGATCGCCAACCTGCCGGGTCACTTCCTGGAGCCCGGCCGGTGCTTCGGTCTCGAGGCGGGCCCGCACCGATTTTGGGACGTCAGTGAGTTCGGCGGGTTCAGCTCCCCGTCGATGCAGGCCGACCCAGATCTGATCGACGCGGTAGCTGGGCTGGTCGGCGAGCAACGCAGCCAGCGCTTTGCGATCGAGGTCGTAGCGAGTCAGCACCGACCGTGCAGGCTACCGGTCAAGGCCGTAAGGGCCGGGTCCTGCCGGCTGGTTGGGTACCGGTGAGCGGTCGCCAGCTTCACTCACGAAGATGTAATGGCGTTGATGGTGATGAACCCGGAAGCCGAGGGACCGGTACAGGCGTAGGGCGGGTTCGTTGTTGGCTTCCACGTACAACATCCCGGTCGTGATGCCGGCCTTGGCAAGGTGGTCCAGCCCTGCGACCGCAAGGGAGCGCCCAATCCCGAGGCCGTGGAAGTCAGGATCGACGGCGATCACGTAGATCTCGCCGAGCGGAGGATCGCTATCGGTGTGGACCTTGGTCCAGCAAAAGCCGACCAGCCGACCATCGTGTTCAAACAGCAAGACGCCATTCGGATCGAACCAGGGCTCGGCCTCGCGGGCTACGAGGTCGGCAACGGTCCATCCCGCTTGGTCCTCGTGCCACGCGAACGCACGATTGTTGACTTCGACCCACGCGGTTTCGTCGGCGCCTGGCACGAACGAGCGGGTGTTGATAGCCGGTGTCGCGTCGATGAGCGCCTGCTCGAGCGGCAAGGGGCGGCGCAGTTGGTAGAGCTCGCGTACTCGGGAAAAGCCGCCGGCTGAGGCCGCAGCATCGTGGCGCTCATCTGCGGGTTCGACGATCAGGCGAATCGTGCGTGTGTCGCCGTCGCGAACCAAGGCAGCGAGATCGGCGAGATGGCTGGGCCACACCGACACGGCAACCGCGGGATCGTCAGCTGCCCGTACGAGCGCCTGGATAATCGCGTCGGCTTGTGCTGCGAGAGGTCCGCCGAGCGGCGGATCGATGCGGATCACGATGGACATGGCGAGAGGCAGGCTACCGGTAGCCTGCCCGGCCTATGGGCAAGCCGCGCACCCCGAGAGGCCGAGCGCTGGAGACCATGCGCCGTCTTGCTGAGGAGTATCCGGACGCGAGCTGCGCCCTCCACCATGAGAACCCTTACCAACTGCTTGCAGCCACGATCTTGTCGGCGCAGTGTACGGATGCCCGGGTCAACATGGTCACGCCGAGATTGTTCGCACGCTACCCCGAGCCACATGACCTCGCGCATGCTGACCCAGCCGAGGTCGAGGAGATCATCCGCTCAACAGGGTTCTACAAGAACAAGGCACGCAGCTTGATCGGGATGGCCGAGGCGCTCGTCGATCGCTTTGGCGGTGAGGTGCCCTCTGACATGGAAGATCTCACCACGATCCCAGGTGTGGGCCGCAAGACAGCGAACGTCGTGCGGAGTGTGGCCCTGGGTCTGCCAGGTCTTCCCGTCGACACTCACGTGAGCCGGTTGTCTCGGCGACTAGGGCTTACCGAACAGACCGACCCGGTCAAGATCGAGGAGGAACTCTGCCGGTACCTGCCACCCGGTGAGTGGGGGCCGTTCAGCCTGCGCCTGATTCTTCATGGTCGCCAGGTCTGTCTGGCGCGGTCGCCCCGCTGCGAGCTGTGCGTGCTTGCGGACTTTTGTCCCAGCGCGCGGACGGCGTCTCCAGCGTCGCCTCATGTGAAAAAAGGTGGCAGGGTGAAAAATTCATAGCGATTCTTCCGATCTGCCGGTTTCGCAAACGAGCGGAATGGGGTAGGGTAACGACCACCAGGTTCCCGCCACCTGGTAGCTGGCGACACATCTGGGATCCGCCGCCCAGTGTCGCCCACGCCGGCGCCCGCGCGAGGGCGCCGGCACTCTTTTTGGCCAGAGGTTGCCTCAGCCGATGTCCACGATTTTGCTGTTCAAACCAGACGGCCGATGCCCAAAGTGTGGTCGGTCAACCCAGACGGCCGACGACCTCGAGGAGGCGACGCTGCGCGGCCCGCAGGGATCGCTCCACTTCGAACAGGTCGGCGGCCAACCCTTCTTCGGTGGCGGAAGCCATGCGATTCGCGACCGTGACGACGCGGACAGTCAGTTCTTCCAGGATCGTCGCGGCAGATGACAACTCGGCCTGATCGGACACCACGCCTTTCTATCCCAAGGGCAGGGGAGCGGTGCTGATCGGGCCCCTGCTTCTGGGCAGAGTCGGCTCAGGATATGGGCGCGTTCCTGGCTAGCTTGGAGCACTCATGCTGAACCGACTCGATCTGCGTGGCCTTGCGCCAGCCGAATGGCGTACGCGCTTGCCTCGGCCGGACGCCGGTGGTGACGAACCGCTCTCGGCGGTGCGCGCCATCCTCGAGGATGTTCGGACCCGCGGCGATGCGGCGCTGTTGGAGCTCACGGCCCGCTTTGACGGCGTGGAACTGCAGTCGCTCCGGGTTGCTCCTGACACCATCTCAGCCGCGGCGCGCGCGGCCGATCCAGCGCTCGCGGAGGCACTGCGGGCCGCGCGAGACTCCATCGAGGCGTTTCACCGAACGCAGCGCAAGCCCCGTGCGCGCTTCGAACACAACGGAGTGGTGATCGAGAGCCGACCAGTGCCGGTCAGCCGAGCAGGTGTCTATGTTCCTGGTGGACGAGGCTCCTACCCATCAACCGTCCTCATGACGGCCATACCTGCCCGGGTGGCGGGTGTGGAGGAGATCGCATTGTGTGTCCCCCCGGATCCGGCGACAGGTGAAGTTGCGCCTTCCGTGCTTGTTGCTGCCCACCTTGCGGGTGTCGATGAGCTGTATTCGATCGGGGGCGCCCAGGCCGTCGCGGCCATGGCCTACGGAACGGAGTCGATCGCTTCGGTCGACGTCATTGTCGGCCCAGGTAACGTCTACGTGGCTCTCGCCAAACGGGAGGTCGCTGGGCTCGTCGGCGTCCCGTCATCGTTCGCTGGACCATCAGAGATCGTCGTGGTCGCCGATGAATCCACACCCGTTCGGTTTGCTGCAATCGACGTGATCGTCCAAGCCGAACATGGGCCCAATGGGCTTGCCTGGCTCATCACCTGGGAACCCACCGTGGCCGACGCCGTGGTCGCAGAGATCGAGCGGATGGTCGCCGATTCGCCGAGGCGAGCTGACATCGAGGCCACCTTCGTCCATGGGGGATACGTGGTACTCGTTGACGGCCCTGAGCAGGCGATCGACGTTGCCAACGCCATCGCACCCGAGCACCTGCAGTTGATGAACGCACACCCCGAGGTGCTCGTCGACCGGGTACGCAACGCGGGCGCAGTGTTCTGTGGTCCGTGGGCCCCGGCGTCAGTGGGTGACTACATCGCCGGACCCTCCCACGTGCTCCCCACTTACGGAACCGCACGTTTCGCCAGTGCGCTCACGGTGGACGACTTCATGAAGCACGTGCATGTGATCACGCTGGATCGAGCCGCATTCGATCGGGTGGCCCCGCATGTGGAGGTCATCGCGTCGGTCGAGGGTTTCAGCGCGCACGCCGATTCGGTGCGTCTGCGCCGGGCGTCCTTTGCCGGATCGGGGGGTGAGTCCCCGTGATCGAGCCACGCCGTGACGTCGCGCTCATGGATGGCTATCACTCGCCGCAAGTCGAGGTCGAGGTTCGGCTCAACACCAACGAGTCACCGTTCCCTGCGCCGGCCGAATGGGTGACCGAAGCGCAAGCGTTGGTTGCGTCCATCGCGTGGAACCGTTATCCGGACAGGACGGCCACCGAGCTGCGTACCTCGATCGGTCAGCTGCACGGCGTAGGGCCCGAGCAGGTGTTCGCAGCCAATGGCTCCAACGAGGTGCTCCAGACGCTACTTCTCACCTACGGCGGACCAGGTCGCGTTGCCGCAGTCTGGGAACCCACCTACGCCCTCCATTCCCACATCGCAAGGATCACGTCTACCGGGATTGCCGAGGGTGAGCGGGCGACCGATTTCACCCTGGACCTGTCCGAGGTCCAGCGGGTGTTCGAGCAGGACCGACCATCGGTTGCTTTCTTGTGTTCCCCGAACAACCCAACCGGCGTGGTCGACGACGAGGCGACGGTCCGGGCGGTGCTCGAACTGGCGATTATCCACGACTGTCTGCTCGTCGTCGACGAGGCGTATGGACAGTTCGCGCCATGGTCGGCGCTGGAGCTGGTCGCCGAGGATGTCCCGCTTGTGGTCACACGCACCTACTCGAAGACGTGGTCGATGGCGGCGGCCCGCATCGGCTACCTCGTTGGCCCCTGCTCGGTGGTGGCCGAATTGCAGAAGGTCGTGTTGCCGTATCACCTCGATGCCTTCAAGCAGGCTGCGGGAACGCTCGCCCTCGCCTATGTCGACGAGATGAACCGTCGCGTTGCCGCGGTGGTGGAGGAGCGGGGCCGGCTAATGGACCGCCTTGCCGCGCTACCGGTCGAGGTGTGGCCATCGGGTGCGAATTTCGTCCTTTTCCGCCCCCTAGGGCTCGACGGCGCCACCGTATGGCAGGAACTGCTCGATCGGTCGGTGCTGGTCCGGAACTGTTCGTCGTGGCCTCGCCTCGAAGGCTGCTTGCGGGTCACCATAGGAACCCCAGAAGAGGACGATCGTTTCCTCGCGGCACTGGAGGAGATATTGCGATGACCGAGACCGGCAGCGGTTCGACTCCTTTGCGGTCCGCGAACGGCCACCGGGTGACGAACGAGACCGATATCAAGATCTCGCTGGTCCTCGACGGTGCAGGTGATGTCGAAGTGACCACCGGGATCCCGTTCTTCGACCACATGCTGGGCCAGCTCGGTCGTCACGGTGGGCTCGATCTGATCGTCGTGGCGAAGGGTGACCTAGAGATCGACGCTCATCACACGGTGGAAGACACCGGCATCCTTCTTGGATCGGTGTTGTGTGACGCGCTCGGCGACAAAGCCGGGGTCCGTCGGTTCGCTTCGTGCCGTGTGCCGCTCGACGAAGCGCTCGTCGAGGCTGCGCTCGACCTGTCAGGTCGTCCCTATTTGCATTACGACATCGAGTTCCCTGGCGAGAAGATCCTCGGTGATCCGCCGTTCGATCCACAGCTGTGTGAGGAATTCTGGCGAGCGTTCGTCACGACCGCGGGCATCACCTTGCACCTGACGTCGGTGCGAGGAAAGAACACGCATCACCTCGTAGAGGCCTCGTTCAAAGCGGTGGCCCGGGCCATACGTGATGCTGTGCGGATCGAAGGGCACGCGATCCCGTCGACGAAGGGGCAACTGTGAAGAGGCAACTGTGACCCTGATCGCCGTCCTCGACTACGGCATTGGAAACCTCCGGTCGGCCCAGAAGGCGCTCGAACACGTGGGCGCCGACGCGCGCCTCACGGCCGATCGCGGCGTCATCAGAGACGCGGCGGGGATCGTTTTGCCGGGGGTCGGGGCGTTCGGTCGGTGTGTGGAGGCGATGCGGTCCTCCAAGTTGGATGAAGTCGCCGTTGAGGCGATTTCCTCGGGTCGGCCGTTCTTGGGGATCTGCGTCGGCATGCAGCTGCTGTATCAGGGCTCTGAGGAGTCGCCTGGTGTCCCCGGGCTCGGCG
>JANZZE010000015.1 GCA_026419545.1 Acidimicrobiales bacterium | reverse complement strand
ACGATGCACCGGGGGGTGCCACGCTGCGGAGCCGGTCCCGGCCTCGCCAACTCGTTGCGTACACGACGAGGTCGATACCGGTGGTGGCGGCCAGCCGGGTTGCGACCTCGCGGGTGAACACTCCGACGCCAGTAGGAACGTCGAGGAGAGGTGTGATGTCGAATGCGACCCGCACCTGGGATGTTCTAGGCCACATTGGTCAGTCGCGTCCGATCAGACCGAGGAATGAGGCACACAGTTGGCGGGTGCGCGGGTGTGGCTAGGTGCGCGGGCTAGCGTGTTCATTTCGTGAGTTCGACCGATGACGCCGCCGCAGAGGACTTCTTGGACGCGGCCCCACCGGTCGTCGTGATCATGGTGGCCCACGACCCAGGCTGGTGGTTTTCAGAGACTCTCGCCAGTGTCGCGGCCCAGACCTACGCCAATTGGTCGGCGCTGATCGTCGACGCTGGGTCGGCGCGGGATCTGTCGGCTGAGGTAACCAGCGTGCTCCCGGGCGCTCATCTGGTGCGGATCGAGGGCAATCCCGGATTCGGCGCAGCGGTCAATGCCGGTGCTGGAGTTGTCGAAGGAGCTGCCTTCTACCTCATCTGTCACGATGATGTGTGTCTCGCCCCTGATGCCATCCAGCTCATGGTGGAGGAGGCGTTCCGCTCGAACGCAGGGATCGTGGGGCCCAAGATCGTGGATTGGCACCATCCCGACCAGCTGCTCCAGGTCGGTATGGGCGCGGACAAGACCGGCGTGCCCTCCCCGCTCGTAGAGCGCTACGAGTTGGATCAGGAACAACATGATGCAGTCCGTGACGTGTTCTTTGTCCCGGGTGCGGCGACGCTCGTTCGAGCTGATCTGTTCGCCGAGCTCGGGGGATTCGATCCGCGCATCGACTTCCACGCTGATGATCTCGACCTGTGCTGGCGGGCTCACGTGGCTGGCGCCCGGGTGCTGGTCGCGCCGGCGGCCCGAGTGGGTCACCTGGAGGCGCTCGGCATCCGTCGACCGGAAGACGATCGACGCCGGCTCCAGATGCGTCACCGGCAACGTCTCATCTCGGTCAATTACGGTCTGTGGTACCGGCTTCGGGTCGTGCCACAGGCCCTGGTGATCGCGCTGGTCGAGGTCGTGTACTCGATCGTGTTCGGGCGGTTCCGGCAGGCTCGAGACATTGCCGGAGCCTGGGTCTGGAACTTCCGTACCCGTGACGACCATGCCGCCCGGCGCCGAGCGCTGAAGGCCATTCGGCGGGTGCCCGATCGTGATATCCGCAAGCTGCAGGTACGAGGAAGCGCGCGAGTGAGCAGCTTCCTGAGAGGCCAGATCGGTAACGAACAGGACCCCCTGGCGGCAGCAGCAGCCTCAGGCCGGAACCTCGCGGACACGGTGCGCTCGGGGAGAGTCGGATCGGTGATCGCGGTGTGGCTCGCAGTATTGGCATTCTTTGCAGTCGGGGGAAGGAGCTTCTTCGTCGAAGCGGTGCCGTCGGTGGGAGAGTTCGCTTCGTTCCCGCTCGGTTCGGTTGACCTACTTGAATCCTGGCTCTCGGGTTACCGGGAGGTCGGTACGGGGGCGGCTGGTCCGGCCCCGACCGCCCTTGGGGCCATCGGGCTGGCGGGTTTCGTGCTGTTTGGGTCGATGCAATTGCTTCGCCAAGTCTTGATCGTCGGCACGCTGCCGCTCGGCGCCATCGGAATGTGGCGCCTGCTCCGCCCAATTGGTTCTCGGCGCTCGAAGATCGTGGGCTTGTTGCTCTACGTCGCCTCGCCGGTTCCCTACAACGCCATGGCCCAGGCTCGGTGGGGCGCACTCGTCGTCTACGCACTCGTCCCTTGGATGCTCGCGATCCTGGCGAAGGCGTCGCGGGTTGCACCCTACGGCGCGATCGGCGGTCAGATCGGACCCGGCGTCCCTGATCGCCCGTTGGTGCACCACGTGGTCATGCTCGGGGTTGTCACCGCGCTGGCGGCGATGCTCGTGCCATTCACGGTTGCCATCGTCATAGCGATCGGGCTTGCAATGGTGCTCGGCGCGGCCATTGCCGGTCAGTTGGCCGGTGCTGCCCGCATCCTGGTGACGGCGATCGGTGGTGCGGTCGTGGCCGTTGTCCTGCAATTGCCTTGGAGCCTTGAGTTCCTCCGGCCTGATTGGGACTTGTTTGCCGGTTCGTCCTCGCTCGCCGGTGCTGGAACGAGTGCGCCGGAACTGGCGAACCTGCTGCGTTTCGACGTCGGTCCGGTGGCAGTCGGTGTGCTGGGCTGGGGTCTGCTCGGCCCTGGCCTCCTCGCGTTGCTCATCGGCCGCGATTGGCGCCTGGCCTGGGCGAGCAGGGCCTGGTTCGTTGCCTTGGCTGGCTGGGGCACGGTCTGGCTCGCCACCATGGGCTGGCTGCCTGCAGGGCTTCCCGCAGTCGAGGTTCTGCTTGCGCCAGCAGCCGCCAGCTTGGCGTTGGCCGGGGCGATGGGGATGGCGGCCTTCGAAGTCGACTTGCCCGATTATCACTTCGGTTGGCGCCAAATCGCCTCGGTCTTGGCTGGCGCGGCGCTGCTCGTCGGGCTCCTGCCGGCGCTCGGCACCGCAATCGATGGACGTTGGGGAGTGCCAGCGGACGATTTCGGTCGCCGAATTGCCAACCTCGCCCGCGGTGATGCTCAACCGTATCGAATCCTTTGGCTCGGCGACTCGAGGGTCGTGCCGCTCCGGGGGTGGCCGGTCGCAGATACTTCATCGACCACGGAACCAGCCAAGGCCAACTTGTTGGTCTTCGCCACCTCCGATGGAGGCCCGCCTCAGCTCGACGACCTCTGGCCCATCCCGCGCGAGGGTGGGACCGACGAGCTCGGCAGGGCAGTGGACGCAGCGCTGGCTGGCTCCACGAGTCGGCTCGGGTCGTTGGTTGCGCCCATGGGTGTCCGTTTCATCGTGGTTCCCGACCGTTTGGGGCCCGAACCGGCTTCACCGGTACCGGTGGCACCGGCAGCGGAGGTCCTCGCCGCGCTTGACAGCCAACTGGATCTGGCTCGCATCGAGGTGAATCCGGCGCTGACGGTGTACGCCAACACGGCTTGGGGACCGTCGCGGGCTGTCTTGGCTGCTGAGACCGACCTGAGCGGGCCGGTGCTCCCAAGTCTTGCCGGCGCGTCGGTGGCGTTGCCGAACACTGACGGTCACGACCGATTTTCGGGAGACCTCGAGGCCGGGACCCTTGTCTACCTAGCGGCCGGTGGCGGGTCGTCCTGGCAGCTCACGCTGGATGGAGGGCGCCAGGAGCGGGTCGATGCGCTCGGGTGGGCGAGTGCTTTCCGGGTCAATCAAGGCGGGCCGGCGACCCTCGAGTTCGTGACTCCGCCGTCTCGGTATGCCGAACTCGGTGGGCAAGTGCTCCTGTGGTTTGTCGCGATTCTTTATCTGCTTCGAACGAGAGTGGAGCATGACGAACGGCGGCGACTTTACCGGGGAGTGGCCCAGTGTCATGAGACACAAGCCGGCTCTTTGGCGTCAGCTGGTGATGAGGTGGCGGAGCCAGTCGCGGCCGAGCCAGGCTCGGTGGTGACCCCGTGAGGGCGTGGCGATCCACCACCCTGCTGGTCATAGTGGCATTGATCGTCGCAGGGGTGGTGCTAGAGCGTAACGACGAGTGGCGATCGAGCCGGGCGGGTTCATCGGCCGATGTCTTCTCACTGGCGAAACTGATGCCGACCGCCGCGCGCCCCGGCGCCGCCGGTTCGGTCTGGTTTTGTGCGGCAGGTACAGCCACTGGGCGCGCGGATGGCATGGCCGAGCAGACGGTGGTGATCTTCAATGTCTCTGGCGAGACCGTTGAGGCCAAGATCACCGTGTTCCCGGACCAGGGAGACCCAGTGACCCGTGCGTTCGAGGTGGCGGCCCTTTCGCGCCGAGACGTGGTCATCTCCGAGCTGGTGACCGCTGAACACGCCGCCGCACTGGTGGAGCTGAGCGGGGGAGAGGCTGCGGTCGAGCACGTCCTGCGTGGACCGAACGGTGCCGCGGCGGCGGCGTGCTCCTCGACGAGTTCGAATCGGTGGTATGTGCCTGCGGGGAGCACCACGCCCGGCTCTCGGGAGATCCTCGCAATTTTCAATCCCTTCCCCAAGGACGCGTCCGTCGACATCGCGTTTGAGACAGCTGACGGCCGACGTAGGCCTGATCGGTATACGAACCTGCTTGTTCGAGGCTCAGCTGTCACTCCGGTGGACATCACCGATGTGGTCACTGTGCGCGACCAGGTGGCGGCGTTGGTGACGGTCGGGTCAGGTCGCGTGGTGGTCGACCATCTGCAGATCTTCGACGGCAGCGGCGGCGAGTTTCGTGGCCTTTCGGTGTCGCCCGCCGCGACGACCGCAAGCCCACAGTGGTTTTTTGCTGACGGGCAGCCTGCCGCGAACGGACTCGCGCAATCGATCGTGGTCCTCAATCCCTCGGACCAGAATGCCGAGGTCGAAGTCCAGGTCCGCGAGGCGACGAGCGGGCGGGCGGTCGAGCCCTATGACGCGGGTGTGCGAAGCGGCCAGTACAAGGAGATGTCAGTGCTGGCTGACGAGCGCCTGCCACGCGGGGAATCTGCTTCATTCGTGGTGCTCAGCACCAACCAGACGCCGGTTGTAGCCGCCCAGGTCTTGAAAGCCAAAGGGTCAGGCGAGGGGGCGGCGCTTGCGGGGGTCGAGTACACGATGGGGTCGCCGTTGCTCGCTCGTAGATGGCTCGTGCCTGCTGGCGCCTTTCCCGAGGCCACCGGTGCTGACGTTCTCATCGCTAACCCCACCGATCAGGAGATCGTCGTGACGGTCAATGCCATCCGGCGGGGCCGGTCCGGTCGGTTCCAGGGCTTCGAGGAACGCAGCATTGCTCCCGGGGCCCGCGTTTCGGTTGATGTTTCCGCCTTGCGCGATGAGCAGGTCGGCATCGAGGTCGTCGCGGACGGCCCGGTGTTGGTTCAACATCGGCTCCAATTTGCTGCTCCCATCGAAGTCGCCACTGCCATCGCGGTCCCGGTCGACGGCACCCAGGTCGACACACCGATCGCACCTCTGATCGAGATCGACCTTGGGGGTGTGCCCGGAGGGACAGAACTGCCACCGGGTATCGAGTTGCCGGTTCCCGGCACAGGGCCGGGGACCAGCCTGACGCCCGCTCCCGGAACGATCGTCGGGGAGCGTACTGGTCTTCCGGATGGGACGGTCCCTGGGCCAAGTACACCGCGATCGGAGGTTTCGCCCACCCAACCCGGTCCCGACCCAGGGGCGCCGACGTCGGTGGTGCCGGGCTGATGGAGCGCGTTGTCGTCGCACTCCTCCTCATCTCAGGAGCCGTCATTGTCGCGGCTGTGCTGGCGCGAAGAGCCCCTGATGCCCCCACTCGCGGAAATTGGATGGTGCCGGCACAACTCGATCGGAACGATTTCATCGCAACCGAGACGCCGTGGCTCGTCGTCGTGTTCACTTCGGCAACGTGCGAGACCTGCGCAGCGGTCGCGGCTGCTGCGTCGCGACTCTCCGGGCCAGGTGTCGCGGTCCAAGAGGTCGAGGTCGGCGTGGCCAGTGCGCTCCACGAACGCTACGGGATTGACGCTGTGCCGACCTTGGTCATGGCCGACGCTGACGGCGTGGTGCGTGCCTCCCATGTGGGTCCGCTCGACGATGTTGACCTCGGCGAGGTGCTGGCACGTCTGCGCGGAGGTTCCTGAGCGTTCGGAACTTGCGATCGCGTTGATCCTCAGGATTCGCTGGGGCGAGCAGTGAACTGTTCGCCGGGAGGCAGGGCATCGGCCGGCACCGGGGACTTCTCCGGGGAGGGAGCTCGTTGGGCAGACGAGCCGTTGCGGGCCAGTTCAATGAGCCGAGTGACTTCGGAGCCGTCGATGGTTTCGTGCTCAAGCAATGCTCGTGCCACGAGATCGAGTCCTTTGCGATTGGCCGTGAGCAGCTCGCGGCAGCGATGTTCCTGTTCCCGCAGGATCCGTTCGACCTCCTCATCGATCACTCGGGCGGTGTCATCTGAGTAATCGCGGGTGTGCATCAATTCCTCGCCGAGGAACACCGGACCTTGGCTGCCCCAGGCCATCGGTCCAACGCGCTCAGACATGCCCCACTCCCGCACCATCTTGCGGGCCAACTCGGTGGCGCCCACGAGGTCGTTGTTAGCGCCGGTCGAGATAACACCGAAAACCAACTCCTCGGCGATTCGCCCACCCATGCGGACCACCAACGAGTCTTCGATGTAGTCCTGACGATAGATGTGTCGTTCCTGGTCGGGGAGCTGTTGGGTAACGCCCAAGGCCATGCCGGACGGGATGATCGTCACCTTGTGGACCGGATCCGCGTTGGGAAGGAGGGCAGCACACACCGCGTGCCCAGCCTCGTGGTAGGCGATGGCCTCCTTCTCATCATCGGAGAGCACCATCGACTCGCGCCGCTGACCCATGAGGACGCGGTCCCGTGCCTCTTCAAAGTGTTTCATCCGGATCTCGGTGTCGCCTTCGCGTACCGCGAAAAGTGCCGCCTCATTCACGAGGTTCGACAGATCGGCACCGCTCATACCCGGGGTGCCGCGGGCGACGACGTCGAGGTCGACATCGGCTGCGATGCGCTTGTGCTTGCAATGCACCTCGAGGATCTGGCGGCGATCATCGAGCTCGGGCAGTGGTACCACGACTTGGCGATCGAACCGGCCTGGGCGCAGCAGCGCCGGGTCAAGGATGTCCGGCCGGTTGGTCGCCGCCATCATGACGATGCCCGTCGTGACCTCGAAGCCATCCATCTCTGCGAGCATCTGGTTCAGGGTTTGTTCGCGTTCGTCGTGCCCGCCGCCGAGCCCGGCGCCGCGCTTGCGTCCGATGGAGTCGATTTCGTCGATGAAGATGATGGCCCGCCCCATCTTGCGGGCTGTCTGGAACAGGTCGCGCACACGGCTGGCGCCGACGCCGACGAACATCTCCATGAAATCGGAGCCGGTCACCGAGAGGAACGGGACGCCGGCTTCACCGGCCACAGCCCGAGCGATCAAGGTCTTCCCGGTGCCTGGTGGGCCGACAAGCAAGATCCCCTTCGGGATCCGGGCCCCTATTTCCGCGAACTTGTCCGGGAACTTCAGGAAGTCGACGACCTCGCGGATCTCCTGTTTGACCCCCTGGTAACCAGCGACGTCGGCGAAGGTCGTCCCGGGCCGCTCAGTGGTGTACATCTTGGCGCGTGAGCGCCCGATGGACATGATCCCGCCCATCTGGGACGTTGCCCTGCGTTGCATCCACACGAAGAAACCGATGAGGATGACCAGCGGGAGCAGGTAGACGAGCAGACTGGGCCAGATGCTCTGTTCCGGGGTCTTGAATGAGACGCCCTTCTCGGTCATGAGTCGGGCGTCGGAGTCCGAGGGCGGCACCGGGCCGGTCGTCGTGAACTTCTCGCCGTCGGTCAACTCGCCGGTGATGTGACCGTTCGTGTTGTTGTAGGTCGAGCTCTTGACCTCGTCGTTTTGCAGCTTGCCGATGAAATCGCCGTAGGTGATCTCCTTGGCGGACTCCGCACTGGACAGGGCAGGCACGACAAACAGGGCGAGCACGAACACGGCCACCAGTACCCACGCGGTCCAGCGAGGCCACCCTTGCTCGGCGCCCAACCGACCTGGGTCGCGGTTGTCGGGGCCGCCGGGCGGCGGCGGTGGGTTGGGGCTCATGCCAAATAGCCTAGAAGAGGATTAGCGAAAACCGGGTCCACCTTGCCCCGCCCGTGGGGAGCGAGCGAGACCTTGGGCAGGGGCACGCTTGTCGCGTTGACGGGATCAGAACACCTGCGCTTGGGAGTAGTCGAGGGCGTGCACGGCGCTGCGCCGGTCGCGTAGTTCCCAGCCGATGGGCACGGTCAACGTATCGGCGTGGCGCAGGCAAAGGTCGTAGGTTGCCGGGTGGGGTTCACTGGTGAGATCGACGAGCCACACGGTGCTCTCGGCGTAGTCGTAGCCGAGGGTTGACGCGGCCGATTCGGTGCACCCCGGGCGGTCGCAGTGACGTGTCATGGCCACCAACGGTAGTGAAGCGATATCGCCGATCGGGGGATGGTCGCGGTTCAGGTTTGGCGGTGTTGGCGGCGTAGCCTCATCCCTCGGTGAACGACGAGACCGCAAGCTCCAACCGCCGACTCCCCGATCGCGACCGGGCAGATGACGGCACAACCGATACGGCTGTCGCGGTCGACGAGGCGCTGCCCGACCACGGCATTTCCCCGGACTTCGGAATCAGCTGGCCCGCACCGCTGCCTTTGATCGTGGCCCTCGCGAGTTTCTTCGGGGCACCGTTTGTAGCCGCGGTGGTGGGACAGGTGCTGCTGATGGCAGTCGGCATCGACCCGTATCCGTCGGCAGCCCAGGTGCTCGGTCAGTCGATCGGGCAGCTTTCCCAGGGTCAGGGAGCCTCGGTGACCGGCCCCGACGTCCCAGTTTGGATCAGCGCCATTCAGTTCCTCGTTGGCGCAGGGCTGCTCGCCGGACCTCCAGTGGTGGTTGCACTCCGACGAGGTATGGGACCGGTGCGCGACCTCGGCCTCCGTGTCGTAGCCCGCGATGTGCCCGTGGGGTTGGGGATCGGGGCGGCATGCCAGCTGCTGGTGCCGGTCCTCTACTTCGTCCTTCGGCCGTTTCTCGGCGATCGGGACGTGTCCGAGGCCGCGCGCCAGACGCTCGAGAGGGGCCGAGGTGGCGTCGGGGTCGCCGTTGTTGTGGCTTTGGTTGTGTTGGTGGCGCCGGTGACTGAGGAAATCTTCTTCCGAGGACTTGTGTTGCGGGCGGCCGAGCGGGCCTACGGGCCGACTGCCGCACTCATAGGGACCTCGCTGCTCTTCGCTCTCTATCACTTTCAGTTGCTGCAATTCCCGGCTCTGCTCGTGCTGGCGGTGATACTCGGCACCATCGCCATGCGCACTGGTCGGTTGGGTACGGCGATCTTCGCCCATCTCGGGTTCAACCTGACTGCGGTCATTCTCGTGTTGGGCTTCCCGGGGTTGTTGTCGTGAGGATGCCGGAGCATGACCCCCGCCAAGCGCTTGGCTGCACAGATGTCGACACCGGTGGCCAGCGAGCGAGCGTTGATGACGGCGCTTGGCTGCTCGTGCATGCCACCATGAGTGGACCATGACCGACGCTCTTGCCGAAGTTGATCTGACAGTGACTGATGCCGGAGGCGGGCCCGGCCCGGGTTACCCGTCACCCCGCGAACGTCAAGGGCGGCTTTCTCGTGCCTGGAGTCGGCTGTTGCATGTCCCGGCTGAGGGCTTCCTGACCTTCTTCGTCGTCAGTTTCTGTGTCGGGTTCGTGTTCGTGCAGGTCGCCCACCCGTTCCAGAACCTCGACAACTACGGTTGGACCGGATTCGGCACGGTGTTCGCTGACACCACACCGGCCGGCGGCGACATGGGTGCCCACGTGTGGGGCCCGGCGTACCTGCGCGATCACCTTTTGCCGCAGGGTCGTCTCTCCGGATGGACCAAAGACTGGTATGCGGGATTCCCCGCGTACCAGTTCTATATGGTGGTCCCTTCCCTGCTCATCGCGCTGGGCAGTTACGTGATTCCCTACGGCGTTGCTTTCAAGCTGGTCACGATCCTTGGGCTGTTGACGCTCCCGGTCGCGCTGTATCTCTTCGGCCGGTTCGTGGGCCTGCCGTTTCCATCGCCAGCGCTGTTGGCGGTCGCGGGGACGGTGTTTCTCTTCGACCGCTCGTTTTCGATCTACGGAGGCAATATTCCCTCGACCCTCGCCGGTGAATTCGCTTTCTCGATCTCGCTCACCTTTGCGTGGCTCTACCTGGCGTTCTTGGCCCGCGGCCTTCGAACCGGCAAGGGTTGGGCCGCCACAGCGGTCTTTGCAGCGTTGACGGCGCTGTGTCACCCGATACCGCTCATCTTCGCCATGGTCGCAACGGCTGCGCTGTTGCTGGTCTTTCCGGGCGTCGCCTGGCGGACCTACCTCCGGATTGCGATTCCGGCAGGCCTGGTTGCGATCGTGGGTGTCGTATTGGGAGTCACGGTTGATTCCAAAGCATTCCTGTTGTCGGGCGCAGCGCTGGTTGTGATGGTGATCGTCACGCCCGGCGTTGCTCGTGGCAAGTACTGGTTGGCCGCAGGCCTAACCGGCGCATTGTTGAGCGCTTTTTGGACAGTGCCCTTCTATCTGCAGCACAAGTACATGAACGACATGGGCTGGGAGAAGCGCACTGACTGGTGGAACATGCTCTATGAGCGGACCAAGGGCGACGGGACGCAAATGGTCGACCAACCCTCGCTGCGATGGACACTGGCGGTTGCCGCAGCTGGTCTGTTGCTCTCGATCATCTGGGTGCACCGCGGGGGGATATTCCTGGCGATTACCGCTGCCGCGATGGCGTTGATGTTCATACACCTGCCGGAGGCTCGACTCTGGAACGCCCGTCTGCTCCCGTTCTATTACCTATGCGTTTACCTGCTCGCGGCTGTCGGCATCGCCGAGGTTGGCCGACTGCTGTCGATGCTGTTTGCGCGCGACATCGAGCGACCGATACGAGCTCTCACTGCGATCACCGCGCTGGGAGCTCTCGGGTTTGGCATGTTCATCGTGGCGATGCCGTTGCGGGTCGTGCCCGGTGGGTATGTCGACCGCGCTACCGGCGAGTACCGCTGGCTGTGGTGGTCGACCACCGACTCCAGTTACATCGACTCCTGGGCCAACTGGAACTACACGGGCTACGAGAGCAAGCCGGCCTATCCCGAGTATTACGCCATCGTGCAGACGATGGCTCGGCTCGGTGAGGAGCGTGGGTGCGGACGGGCCATGTGGGAGCATGAGGAGCAGCACGACCGGTATGGCACCCCCATGGCCTTGATGCTGCTGCCGTTTTGGACTGACGGGTGTATCGGTTCGATGGAGGGCTTGTACTTCGAAGCGTCATCGACGACGCCTTTCCACTTCATCAACCAGGACGAGCTCAGTACCGCCCCCTCGAATGCGCAGCGGGACCTTCCGTACGGACCGGGACCGAACACACTCGACCAGTTCAACCTCGGCATCGATCACCTGAAGATGCTCGGGGTGCGCTATTACATGGTCATTTCCGAGCATACGAAAGGGTTCGCGGCTGAGCACCCCGACCTCGAACTCGTCGCGACAAGCGGGCCGTGGGACGTCTACCAGATCGCCTCGGGCAACGAACTCGTGGTCCCCTTGCCGTATCAGCCTGCGGTGGTGACCGACCTCGCGGCTCAGCCGATCCCGAGGGAACCGAACGGCCATCCCAAGACCGGGAATCCATGGCAATTCATGGCCGTGCCGTGGTACATGGATCGCAATGCTTGGGACGTGTATTTGACAGACAGCGGCCCGCAAGGCTGGCAACGGGTGAAGGTAGGCGAGTCCCCCGGCCTCATCCCGAATCCGCCGGTCGAGGTGACCAACATCGTCGAGACGGAGGACTCGATCACTTTTGACGTTTCTCGGCCCGGGGTGCCGGTGTTGATCAAATCCTCGTACTTTCCGAACTGGCAGGTTGCTGGAGGTGAGGGACCGTGGCGGGCGACGCCCAACCTCATGATCGTCGTGCCGACCTCGACCCACGTGGAATTGAGGTATGGCTACACCGCCATCGACTACCTCTCATGGCTGCTGACGCTGGCCGGAGTGGCCGCGCTGGTGTTGCTGGTCCGGGCCCGTCCGCTCGCCATGCCACAGCCCTGGAGGTTCGGCAGGCCCGCGCCGGCCGAACCCGAACCTGCGGCAGACCCAGGGGGGTCGCCATTGACCGCGGACGGCCTCGGCTCAGCGTTGCCGGACGACAAGCCAGCTCCGTAGGGTGACTCCGTGCGGGGAGGTCGATGGATCGGCGTGGCCGTCACGGGAGCGACGGCGATCGGTGCTCTCCGATTGCTGCAGACTCGCAAGGCCAGTCACCGACGTGTCCGGTCCCAGCTCGATCGCCGGCGAATGCGGCCCACACCTCCTGGCGACTACCGTTTGTCGGTCGTCATTCCCGCGTACCGGGAGCAGCGCATAGGCGAGACCGTCGAGCGACTTCGATCCGAGCTGGAAAAGGTCGCCGAGGACGGGGGACTGGAGATCCTCGTCGTCGATGATGGTTCTGGTGATGGCACAGCCGAGCGGGCGGAGGCAGCCGGTGCCGACCAGGTCATCCGGTTCTCTTCCAACCGAGGCAAGGGTGCAGCTGTGCGGGCGGGGATGCTCGCCGCTCGTGGCCGGGCGATTGCCTTCACCGATGCTGATCTCTCGTATTCGCCTGACCAGATCTTGGGATTACTCGAACAGATCGAATCCGGTTGGGACGTGGTGGTCGGCAGTCGGCGTCACACCGACACGACCACACTCGTGCGGGCCCGGCGGCTGCGTGAAATAGGTGGCCGAGTCATAAACCTCTTCACGTACGCAGTACTGCTCGGCCATCACCGCGATACCCAGTGCGGGCTCAAGGCGTTCAGGTCGGACGTCGCCCGCTTGATCTTTTCCCGCTCGCGCATCGATGGGTTCGCATTCGACGTCGAGGTGTTCCATTTGGTCGAGGAGTACGGCCTGTCGCTGGCCGAGGTCCCGGTCCGGGTGCAGAACACCACCTCATCGACGGTTAGGGTCGTCAGGGACGCGCTCCGGTTGTTGCGTGATCTATTCCGTATCCGGCGGTGGTCGCGCCTGGGCGTCTACCGACTCGAGCCAGGTCAAATCGACCGACTGCTCACAACCTGACGGCGCTGGTGGGCGGTTCGTTCCTTCGTTGGCAGGCGTACGGGACTCCACATTCGACTTTGATGCCTCCACGGGAGAACCTCGCTCGTCGCGTTGGGTCATGCGGGTGTCCGCCGACCGGCGATGGCTGCGATAGCTTTCGCCGCCATGCCGCCTATCGACGCTGCTCGTTTGGATCCGGTCGTCAAGGCCTACGACATCCGGGGAACGGTTCCTGATCAGCTGGACGAGACCATGGTGGAGGCGATCGGGGCAGCTTTCGCCCGGTTCGCCCGCAACGAAGGAGGGCCTGCTGATCGTGTCCTCGTTGGGCGGGACATGCGACCATCAGGGGAGGGGCTGGCGAGGGCGTTCTCCCGTGGTGTCACCTCACAGGGTCTCGACGTTGTCGACCTCGGGCTGTGCTCGACCGACGAGCTTTTCTTCGCTGCCGGCCATTTCAACGCACCAGGTGCGCAGCTGACCGCGTCACACAATCCGGCCCAGTACAACGGCATCAAGCTCTGCCTCGCCGGGGCTCGTCCTGTGGGTGAGGACAGCGGGTTGCTCGACATCAAGGCAATGGCTGCAGCCGGTGTCGAACCGGCGACGGCACCTGGCACCGTTACGCACGACGATGTCCTCCCCGCATTCGCCGCTCACGTCAAGTCGTTCGTGGACGTGTCTGCGCTGCGCCCCTTGTCGGTCGTGGCCGACACCGCCAACGGAATGGGTGGGCTGATCGTGCCCGCAGTTTTCGAAGGGCTGCCGTTCGAGCTCGAGATCATGTACGGCGAACTCGACGGGATGTTCCCAAATCATCCGGCCGATCCGATCCAGCCCGAGAACCAGCGAGATCTCATTGCCCGGGTGCTGTCCAAGGGCGCAGACGTGGGTTTGGCCTTCGATGGTGACGCCGACCGGGTCTTCCTGGTGGATGACCAGGGTCAGCCACTGTCCGGCTCCTTGACGACAGCAATCGTGGCCAAGGTGATGCTGGAGAAGCACCCGGGCTCTGTCATCTTGCACAACCTCATCTGTTCCAAGGCCGTTCCGGAGGTGATCCGCGAAAATGGCGGCACGCCGGTGCGCACGCGTGTCGGTCACTCGTTGATCAAGAAGGTGATGGCGGAGACCGGCGCGGCCTTTGGCGGGGAACACTCCGGGCATTACTACTTCCGGGAGAATTTCCGTGCCGATTCGGGCATCATCGCTGCGTTGGTGGTGTTGGAGGCGCTTTCCCGTGCCCGGGTCCCACTTTCGGAGTTCCGCAAACCCTTCGAGCGTTATGCCGCGTCCGGTGAGATCAACTTCCGCGTCGAAGACCCAGCCGTGGTCATCGAACGGGTTGCCGAAGCCTTCGCTGGCGCCGACCAGGACCGGCTCGACGGATTGACCGTTGATCTCGGCGATTGGTGGTTCAACCTTCGCCCTTCCAACACCGAACCGTTGTTGCGTCTGAACCTCGAGGCGCCGACGGCCGCGGATGTCGACCGGCATGTGGCCGAGGTACGGTCGGTCATCGAGGGGTAACCTGCCCTGCCGCGCCAAGCTGGTGGCCGGTCGGCCACACAAGAGGAGGCACTACTCATGGCACTCGACCCCCAACTACTCGAGATCCTCGCTTGCCCCGAGGACAAGGGGCCGCTGTTGTACTTCGAGGACGAGAACTCGCTTTACAACCCGCGTCTTCGGCGCCGGTACGCGATCAAGGACGACATCCCGATCATGCTCGTCGACGAGGCCGAGACCGTTGACGACGCTGAGCACGACCGGTTGATGGCCAAAGCCGAAGCTGAGGGGATCACACCCACCTTTGAGGTCAGCTGATGGGAGGATCGAGCGGTCCGGGCGGGGTGCTCGACTCGGTCGGGATGTGGGAACTGACCGCAGGGTTGCCCGAGCAAGTCGAGGACGCCATCGAGTTGGCAGCGGGTGTCGACCGGCTGCCGCATCACGACGACATCGAAAATGTGGTCTTCCTCGGGATGGGAGGCAGCGGCATCGCTGGCGATCTCGTACGAGAGGTGGCCGGCCCCTTCATGGCAGTGCCGATCGTGGTGCACAAGGGCTACAGCATCCCGAACTTCATCGGTGAGAACACCTTGGTGTTTGCAGTGTCGTTCTCCGGGAACACCGAGGAAACGCTTGACGCTGCCGCCAATGCGATGATGCAAGGCGGGTACATCGTCGCGTTGTGCAACGGTGGCGAACTGGCTGAGCTCGCACGTGGTTGGGATGCGCCGCACATCGCGTTGCCAGACATACCGATGCCCCGAGCCGGGATCGGCGCTGTGGCGGTCCCTCCGCTGATCGTGTTGGAGCGGTGTGGCTTGTTCCCTGGTGCTACGGCATGGGTTCGTGCCGCGGTCAGTCAACTGGCCAAACGGCGTGACGAACTCGTGTCCGACGGTAGCGCTGCTCGATTGCTCGCAGAACGAATCGGAGAGGCGACGCCCGTGATCTACGGAGGCGGCGGCCTCGGGGGCACCGCAGCGATGCGATGGAAGTGCCAAGTGAACGAGAACGCTAAGCGTCACGCGTACTTCAACCAGTCGCCGGAGCTGTGTCACAACGAAATCTGTGGTTGGCGCGCGCCGGTTCCGGATGGGCTCCACGTCGTCAACTTGCGTCACGAGTTCGAACATCCGCAGCTGGCACGGCGTTTCCGGTTTGTCGACGAACTGATACGCGGCCTCGGTGTCCCCGTCGATGAGGTCGAGGCAGCCGGGGAGGGCCCGTTGGCCCAGCTACTCGATTTGGTGCTGTTCGGGGATTTCGTGAGCCTTCATCTTGCCTATGGCGCAGGCGTCGATCCTGGTCCGATCGAGGTGCTCGACCGGCTCAAAGCAGAACTCGCGGAGAGCTGAGCTCGGCTCGGTCCTGAAACGTCCTGTCGGCGTCATGGCGAGCTAGAGTGTCCGACCCCCGGGCTGATGTGAGAGGTGTCAGTGGACCCCAGCTCGGACCTACCAACCGAGCGCGCCCCTGTCGGCGCGCCCCAAATCGACCGAGAGAGATGACTCGAATCACGATCCGGAGGTCCGCATGACACTGACAGACCTGCTGCAGGGAACGGGTGAGTTCCAGTTCCGGGTGGCCAACCTCGAGCTTGCCGAGTTCGGCCGCAAGGAGATCCGCTTGGCCGAGCACGAGATGCCGGGCCTGATGGCCCTGCGGGCCGAGTACGCCGATAGCCAACCGCTCGAGGGGGCTAGGATCACCGGCTCACTTCACATGACCGTGCAGACAGCGGTTCTCATCGAGACCCTGACTGCGCTCGGTGCTGAGGTCCGTTGGGCGAGCTGCAACATTTTCTCGACCCAGGATCATGCCGCAGCGGCGGTCGTCGTGGGCCCCGATGGGACGGTCGACAATCCCAAGGGAGTACCGGTCTTCGCTTGGAAGGGCGAGTCGCTCGAGGAGTACTGGTGGTGCACTGAGCAGGTGCTCCGGTGGCCGGACGGTGGTGGCCCGAACATGATCCTCGACGATGGTGGAGATGCCACCTTGCTGGTACACAAGGGCGTGGAGTTCGAGAGGATCGGGAAGGTTCCCGACGCGAGCGAGGATGATTCCGAGGAGTGGGCCGTGGTTCTCGAACTTCTACGGCGCACGCTCAGCGAAGACCCGAAGCTGTGGCACCGCATCGCCGAGGGCATCAGAGGCGTCACCGAGGAGACGACCACCGGCGTGCACCGGCTCTATCAGATGCAGGAGGCGGGATCGCTCCTGTTCCCAGCGATCAACGTCAACGACTCGGTCACGAAGTCGAAGTTCGACAACCTCTACGGTTGTCGCCATTCACTCATCGATGGCATCAACCGAGCGACCGATGTGATGATCGGGGGCAAGGTCGCGATGGTCTGTGGCTATGGCGACGTCGGGAAAGGCTGTGCTGCGGCGCTGCGCGGCCAAGGGGCACGGGTCATCATCAGCGAGGTGGATCCGATCTGCGCGCTGCAGGCGGCGATGGAGGGTTATGAGGTGAAGCGGGTCGAGGATGTTCTCGACATCGCCGACATCTTCATCACGGCGACCGGGTGTCGCGACATCATCACGGCTGAACACATGGCGCGGATGAAGCACCAGGCCATCGTGGGCAACATCGGCCATTTCGACAATGAGATCGACATGGCCGGGCTCAAGAAGATGAGTGATGTCAGGCGCGTCAACATCAAGCCACAGGTCGACGAGTACATCTTCCCCGATGGTCACTCGGTGATCATCCTGGCCGAGGGGCGGCTGCTCAACCTGGGCTGTGCGACCGGTCATCCGAGTTTCGTCATGTCGAACAGCTTCTCGAACCAGGTGATCGCCCAGATCGAATTGTTCAATCACCACAACGTGTACGAGAACAAGGTCTACACGCTGCCCAAGAAGCTCGACGAGAAGGTCGCGCGGCTCCACCTTGATGCGCTTGGCGTGCGACTGACCGAGTTGACGGAGGAGCAGGCGGCCTATCTCGGGGTGCCCCGGGAAGGTCCGTTCAAGCCCGATCATTACCGCTACTGAGCCGAAGCGGGCCTCGACGATGGCCCCGGTGACTCGCCAACACATCCTCGACAGCGCACTTGCGCTAATGGCTCGGCGGGGTTTCAGCGCGACCACGATGCGCGAGCTGGCCGCCGCCTGTGGCTGCAATGTGGCGATTCTCTACCGCCATTTCGCTTCCAAGGAGGCGATTCTCGAAGCCATCGTCACCGAGCGCCGCCACCGAGTGTTTGATCGCCCGGCCCCGGTTGCTGTAGGAGCCAACACGGTCGAGACGCTGACAGCGTTGTTTACGGCGCTGCTCGATCGCGACATCGAGTACGAATACATCTACCGAGTGTTCCTCGGCGAAGGGATGCGCTCGAACCCCGCGGTCGTGGCGTTGCGTGACGAGCTGTGGCACGACACCGAGCGGGCCTACACCCGGTGGCTGCGCGAGCTCTTCCCTTCGCTCAGGCGGCGCCGGGATGTCGGAGCGATCGCACGGACGCTCCGGACCTTGGTCCAAGGTGCTTACGGTGAGCTGGTCATGGCTCAGGGCGAACGTCCGAAGGCTGCGCGAGCCAGGGCCCGGGAGATGGCGCGGGTACTTGCACCGGTGCTCGATGCCCATGCCGACCCGGGAGTCGCTCAGAGGTAATACACGGCCAGCCGAATGATGCGGGCGTCGTCATCGAGGTCGAACACGTCGACGGTGCTCACGATGGATCGATGTCCGTCGAGCGGGCTGGAAGCCATGAGTTCGAGCATCGCGACCCCTTCACCGTCGAGCAGCCGACCGACGGTCAACTCGGCGCAGCCGGCAAAGACCAACTCCTCATAGAACTGGCGAATGCGCTCGTTGCCTTCGTAGGTGCCGGTCGGGTGCACGAGGACGGCATCCGTGGCAAACAGGGCCATCAACGTGTCCGCGTCGGCGTTGTTGACGGCAGCGACGTAGTGCCGGGCGACCTCCGATGCCGAGCGAGATCCGAGTGTCACTTCGTGGCCTTTGGGCTGAGCCGAACTGGCATGTGGCGTACACCGGTGTGCTTGTTGGAACGTGTCCACTCGAAAGGTCCGGTCAATTCCACTGCCTCGATTCCGTCGAGGAGCACGCTGAAGAGGACCAGCATTTCCAGCCGGGCAAGCCTGGCACCGAGGCAGAAGTGCGAGCCATGGCCGAACGCAAGGTGGCGGTTTGGATCCCGGAGGACGTCGAATCGGAAGGGATCGGCGAACTCGTGCTCATCGCGATTGGCCGAGGCCCACCAGAGGGTCACCTTCTCGCCAGCCCGGATGAGTTGGCTCCCAACCTCGACGTCGCGGCTGGCGGTTCGCCGGTTATATGCCGTCGGCGACGCCCACCGCAGCATCTCCTCGACCGCAGAGGGCAGCAGCGATCGGTCTTGATCCAGGAGCGACCATTGGTCGGGGTGCTCGATCAGTGCACGCATTCCGATCGCGATCGAGTTCCGGGTGGTCTCGCTGCCTGCCGCGATCAACAGGTTGAAGAACATCATGTGCTCAAGGTCGGAAAGCGGTTCGCCGTCGACGCTGCCGTGAACGACGGCTGACAGCATGTCGTCGCCGGGTTCCGATCTCTTCTCGGCAATGAGCCACCCTGCATACTCCGCGAGAAGCGCATGGGCTTCTTCGGTGCGAGCGCTTGTCTGACCGAGGTCATGGTCGGTGTAATCGAGACCGGTGGTCGCCCACTGGAAGAGGCGATGACGGTCCGCTTGCGGCACGCCGAGGAGACGAGCGATGGCTTGGAGTGGTAGTTCAGCAGCGACGTCGACGACAAAGTCGCAGTCACCTTTGGCAACAGCACTCTCCACGATCATCTCGGCCCGGTCACGCAGTTCGGCTTCCATTGCCGCGAGCGCCCGTGGAGACACTGCTGGAGTAACGAGTGCCCTGATCCGTTGATGTCGCGGGTCGTCCATCATGTTGAGCAGTACGCCGCTGGCGAAACCGGCGGGGAGGTCTTCGATGAGCGTGCCGCCTCCATCTCGCAGACCTCCCCGGTCCGACGAAAACGTGATGCTGTCGGCCGCTGCGGCGTGGATGTCGTGGTAGCGAGACAAGACCCAGAAGCCTTCACCGTCGGGTGTGTGTGATGTCGGCTGGTGCCAGAAGACCGGTGCACTCCGGCGAAGCTCGGTGAACACCTCATGCGGGAAGCCCTCGGTGAACAGGTCGAGATCGGTGAGGTCGATTGCGTCGAGCGACGCTTGCTGGCTGGCGGTTTCGGCGGGTGGCCCCATCTGCAGCCTCCTCTTGCTGTGCCGATCGGGTGATCCCCCGCCCAACCGACCCAGATGTAAACAAACGTTTACCACGGTTGTGTAACAGCAATCGTGAGGGGCAGTCAAGGGTGTACTCCCCTGGGTCGCCGCGACCCGTCTCGTTGGCAGTGCGTGAACTTGCGGATCGGCATGCTCGTTCCTGACGACCACGACCCGTCTGGTTGGCGAAGACCGCGGTCTGTTCAGGAGTCTCAAATTGATGAGCGGCGGGAGTTGGTTCACCTACGCTCGCGCGCAGATGTCAGCGAACGCCGATCCCGCCCCTGTAGCCGACCCTGCGTTGGATCCACCTCCCATCACGATGACCGTTGATGTGGAGGACCACCGTCCTGCACCGACCTGGGAAGCTCGCTACGAGCGTTGTACGCGCCGTTTCCTCGATTTCTTCGAGGAACACGACATCCGAGCCACGTTTTTCGTGGTCGGCAGGCTGGCAGAGTGGAGCCCTGGATTGGTCGAGGAAATCAGCAGACGCGGACACGAAGTAGGGTTGCACGGCTATCGCCACTGGGCCGTTTTTTCGTACGAGCCGTCCTCGTTCGCAGCCGAGACTGCCAAGGGGAAGGCCCTGATCGAAGACATCATCGGTGCCCCGGTTGTTGGGTTCCGAGCGCCAGCGGGCACCATCATGCCATCGACGTTCTGGGCCACAGAGATCCTCGCTGAGGTCGGTTTCGAGTATTCGGCGAGTGTGTTGCCGGCTCAGTCGTACGTCGTGGGTTTTCCGGGAGTGCCGGCCACGCCGTTCCGTTGGCCCTCTGGGTTGGTGGAGGCTCCTTGCCCGGCTTTCGCTGTCGGGTCGGTTGGGCTGCCGTTCATGGGTGGCACCTTCTTGCGGGTGTTCCCCCTCCCGCTCGTTCGCTTCTTGGTTGGGCGGTTACCTGCGCGGAGCACGCCCTGGATGTATGCCCATCCCTATGACATCGACACCGGGGAGCCCTTCTGGGTGGTGCCCGAGGTCAAGCGGTGGGGAAGCGTGCTGCTGTGGACCAACCGCGCTGGGATGCTGCGCAAGCTCGAACGCCTCCTCGTGGGACGATCAGGGCCTCCGCTCGGCGAGCGTCTGCGGGCATTGGCTGGTGATCTCCCGACCTTCGTTCCGCAGCGAGCCGATGAGCCGCCCGGGCGTGGCGATGTTGTCGAGATGTTGCATGTCGCGCTGCGGCGTGAGCGCATCGTGCGCGACGTGTCGCCTCGCAACGGTGAGGTGACGGTGGCCAGCCGGGGGACTGATGCGCCGCCGTCTCGACCGTCGTGATCAATCCGATGGACCAGGATCCGATCCCACCGACGATTGCTTGGGCTGGTGATCACATCGAACTCGTCGACCAGCGCCGTTTGCCCGGCGAGTTGCGGGTCCTAGCGGTGTACTCGGTCGACGAGCTGTGTGATGCCATTCGCAATCTTGTCATCCGCGGCGCACCGGCAATCGGAGCGGCAGGGGCGATGGGCATTGCGCTTGCCTGGGTCCGTGGTGAGCGAGTCGACATCGCCGCGTCGAAGTTGTGCGCAACTCGGCCGACTGCCGTCAACCTGGCGTGGGGGGTTGATCGTGCCCGCCGAGCGCCGGACCCGGTCGCGGCGGCGTTGGAGATCGCGGCCGAAGACGTCGCGCGCAACCGAGCGTTGGGGTCGTTTGGCGCTACGTTGCTCGCACCGGGGGCTCGCGTGCTCACTCATTGCAACGCGGGAGCGCTGGCGTGCGTGGGGTACGGAACGGCAATCGGGGTCATTCGAGCTGCACACGAGCAGGGTCGGCAGCCCTTCGTGTGGGTCGGTGAGACCCGGCCGGTGCTCCAAGGGGCTCGTCTCAGTGCTTGGGAACTGAACCGCTTGGGAATACCGGTTTCGATCATCGTCGACGGCGCCGCAGCGGCCCTGATGGGCAGCGGTGAGGTCGACGCGGTGATCGTGGGCGCTGATCGGGTGACAGCAAACGGCGACGTCGCAAACAAGATCGGCACCTTTGGGCTAGCTGTCGCGGCCGGGTACCACGGCGTGCCGTTCTATGTCGCTGCCCCTTCGCCGACGTTCGACCGGGCGACGCGATCAGGAGCTGAGGTCGTCATCGAATCGCGGGATCCAGTCGAGATCCTCGAGGTCGCCGGTGTGCGTGTCGCTCCCGACGGTGTTGACGCCGCGAATCCAGCGTTCGACATCACACCCCGGGAGCTCGTCACGGCTTACATCACCGAGCACGGGGTGTTCGAGGAGGCGTCGGCCGCCTTCGACGCGGCGAACGAACCCGGTGTCGGATGAAGACGCCGTCCGTAGAACGAGAACACCTATCGGATCGGTGAACCTGCGGGATGCAGCAGAAATGTCGACGGCACCTCTGGCCTCCGGGCGCCGCATCGGTGTGACCGTGCAGCACGATCGCCGGATTCGGCTGTCACACCACCCGGGGATGATGGAGCGGTGGGCCGCCCATCCCTTTCTCAACTGAGAGCCTGTCAGTCGCGGCCGCGGGACAGCTCGTTCATGCAGTGGCTCTTCGGGACGACCTGTTCGCTCTGCGGACGACTGGCACCTTCGTTGTGCGAGTCGTGTCTGGGTCGCATGCAACCTGCAGGCGTGGTCGAGCCTCCTCCCGCGGGGCTCGACATGTGCGCCGCACTCGTCGAGTACGACGAGGCTGGTCGAGAACTTGTGCTTGCGCTCAAGTATCGCAACCACCGTCAGGCGCTGCCCTTCCTCGGTCACGCACTCGCTCGTCTTGCCACTGACGCATGTTCGGCTACTGCCCTGGGCCAGCCCGGTCTCGTCACCTGGGCGCCGACGTCGTCGGCTCGGCGGCGGGGCCGGGGGTTCGATCAAGCTCACCTCTTGGCTCGTGCCACTGCGACCGCCCTCGGCCTGCCCGCAGTGTCGGTGTTGCGACGGGTCGGCGGTGCTCCCCAGACGGGTGCACCGGTTGAAAAGCGGCTTCGCGGCCCGAGGTTTGTCGTTTGCGCGTCAGCTCCCGTGATCGCCGGTCCGGTGGTCGTCGTTGACGATGTCGTCACCACGGGAGCGACCCTGTCGGCTGCGGCGCGAGCCTTGCGAGACGCCGGGTTCGGTCCGGTCGCCGGCGTCGTTGTCGCCCGAACGGAACTCAAGATTGGCGCCTGTCGCGCCGATGAGCGTAATTGATAGTGGGCGGACATCTATCGAAAATGGGGATGGGCTCGTATGCAACCGACTGATACGCAAGTCGAACGCTCGCTCGCCGCTTTACGTGAGCGGCAGAGCGCCGCCGGTCGAGCTATCCAACACCGGGAGATCTCGGCGCTCGATCTACCGGCTGGCTTGATCGAGCAGCTCGCTGCCGAGCCCGCGGTTCGGGCTGACCGGCTCGCACAGGCACGGCACCGACTGAGCGCTGGGGAACACCCTGACGCACAAACCCTCGCCACCAAGATGGTCGGACGGCTGGTCTGCGATCGTCTCCGCTGACGTGCTGGCGGCGATCGGGGCTGCACCTGTTGCCGCTGCGACCTGGGCGATTTCACCAAGGGCCGGTCATAACCGGCGACGACGACGGGCACCGAGCGCGTCGAGCCCAGCTGGCCTACCATGCTTGCCCAGTGACGGCGGATGCCTGAGGAGGAGGTGCTGCGTTGGAGATCAGCATCAGCAGCAGGAACCTGGAACTCTCCGACAGTCTCGTGTCGACGACACTGGCGAAGGTGGGCCGGCTCGGTCGCCTCAACGGCTCGTTTCGACGTGCCGTGGTGCATTTCTATGAGGAGCGCAATCCACGTATCGCCGATCGTGATGTTTGCGAGATCGTTCTCGATGGCAACGGCCGCCAAGTGCATTGCAAGGTCGCCGCGCCTGACGGGCATGCTGCTGTCGACAAGGCGGTTGCCAAGCTCGAACACCAGCTGCACAAGCTAAAGACGCAGACGTTGATCCGAACGCACGGCGGTTGATTAAGGTCCGAAAGCGATCTTGATGGGCAGCTTCGTGACCACCGACAAGTGGGTTGACACGACGATCCGCGTGTTGATTTGTGATGACTATGCGGTCACCCGTCGCCGGGTTGTTGTCGCGCTTGAACAGCGACCTGACATCGAGGTCGTAGGTGAGGCAGCTGAGCCGACCAGCGCAGAGTCGATCGGTCGGGAGACGAACCCGGACCTCGTATTGGTGGGGAGCGAGTTGGGTCAAGCCGGCGCTGCGCAGACCGCAGCCCGGATCCGCCAAGGCGTGCCGTCGGCTCGGGCCTTGGTGCTCGGTATTCCCGAGGATTCGCTCGACGGCGTCGAAGCGGTGAAGGCAGGTGCGGTCGGTTTCATCGATCGCAACACACTTGTGGAGAACGTCGCCGACGCCGTACGCACGGTGTATGGCGGGAGCCCGATCCTGCCCGCCCCCATCGCGACCGCGGTGATCGAGGCATTCGACCGGCTCGCGGCCCCCGAGGGCGCGCCGGCGGGTGGTCTGCGCCGACCCAAGCTCACCGATCGCGAGCGCAAGGTCCTAGAGCTCCTTGCTGCAGAGCACTCCCTCGACGAGGCTGCCAGCCTGCTGGACCTCCTGCCCGGGACCGCTGCGAACCTGGCCGCAAATGCTCTACTCAAGCTGATGCGACTCCATGATGCTGAGGTCGCGCTCGAGGCTGCCTCGGCGAGAGCCGTCCCTGGCCGTCACTGAGGCCGTCGGGTTGGCGAGGTCGCCACTCGCTGGAGGAGAGCGTCACGGACAGTCTTTTCCGTGCAACGAGTCCTGTCGGACCGGGCGGCGGAGCGCCGGTAGAGTGGATCGTCCATGGGCATCTTCGACAAGTTGCTGCGCACCGGAGAGGGCAAGAAGCTCAAGGCGCTTCAATCCCTTGTGCCGGAGATCAATGCGCTAGAGCCCGAGATGAAGGTGCTCAGCGATGATGCCCTCGCTGCTCGCACGGGGGAGTTCCGTCAGCGACTTGAAAATGGTGCATCGCTTGACGACCTGCTGATCGAAGCTTTCGCCGTCGTCCGGGAGGCTGCGTCCCGCGCAATCGGCCAACGGCACTTCGACGTCCAGCTCATGGGTGGGGCGGCGCTTCACTTCGGATGGGTCGCAGAGATGAAGACCGGCGAAGGCAAGACCCTCGTGTCCACCTTGCCCGCGTACCTCAACGCGCTCGCGGGCCGAGGCGTCCACGTTGTCACGGTCAACGACTACCTCGCAACGTTTCACGCCGAGTGGATGGGGCGCATCCACAACTTCCTCGGCCTCAGCGTCGGCCTCGTGTTGCCGGAGCAGTGGGACTTCGACCACAAGCGGGCCCAGTATCAGTGCGATATCACCTATGGCACCAACAACGAATTCGGGTTTGATTATCTTCGTGACAACATGGCGCTCAGCCGGGACCGGCAGGTCCAGCGGGGCCACTTCTACGCCATCGTCGACGAGATCGACTCGATCCTGATCGACGAGGCCCGCACGCCGCTCATCATCTCCGGGCGGGTCTCTGATGCAGCCAAGCTGTACTACAAGTTCGCCAGCATCGTCCGGGGTCTCAAGCGCGACGTCCACTACGAGGTGGAAGAGGAAAAGCATCAGGTCGCGCCGACTGACGAGGGCATCGAAGCCGTCGAGAAGGCACTTGGTGTCCAGAACATGTACGACGACCCGTCGGCGAACCTCGTCCATCACCTGCAGGCAGCGTTGAAGGCCAAGGAGCTCTACAAACGTGACCGCGACTACGTGATCCAGAACGGTGAGGTCAAGATCGTCGACGAGTTCACGGGTCGCATCCTTGAGGGCCGGCGTTGGAGCGAGGGACTTCACCAAGCCGTCGAAGCCAAGGAGGGGGTGCGGATCAAGGAGGAGAACCAAACCCTCGCGACCGTGACCCTCCAGAACTATTTCCGCATGTACGAGAAATTGTCGGGCATGACCGGCACGGCTCAGACCGAAGCAGCCGAGCTCTACAGCACCTACGGGCTCGAGGTGGTGCCGATCCCGACGCATCGGCCGATGATCCGCATCGATCACCCGGATCTCATCTACAAGACCGAAGACGCCAAGTTCGCTGCCGTGGTCGAAGACATCGTCGAGCGCTATGAGCGGGGCCAGCCGGTGCTGGTCGGAACCATCTCGGTGGAGAAGTCCGAGAAGCTGTCACGTTTGTTGGAGAAACGGGGCGTTCCCCACGAGGTGCTGAACGCAAAGCAGCACTTTCGAGAGGCGGAGATCATTGCTCAAGCTGGGCGGCTCCACGCCGTGACGGTTGCAACGAACATGGCTGGTCGTGGCGTCGACATTCTCCTTGGCGGCAATCCGGAGGGTTTGGCTAGGCGTGACGTGAAGGCCGAGGGTCTCGATCCAGACAGCGACGAAGGCCGAGCTCGATTCGAGGAGTTGTACGCGAAGTACAAGCTCGAATGCGATGCTGAAGGCGAGCAGGTCCGCCAGCTCGGGGGCCTGTACGTGCTCGGTACCGAGCGGCATGAGGCCCGCCGTATCGACAACCAGCTTCGGGGACGTTCCGGTCGCCAAGGGGATCCGGGCGAGAGCCGGTTCTACCTATCGCTGGAAGACGATCTCATGCGGCTCTTTGCCACAGGCGCAATGTCGTGGGTGATGAACAAGGCATTGCCCGACGACGAGGCCATCGAGGCGAAGATGGTCACCAAGGCGATCGAGCGGGCGCAGAACACCGTCGAGCAGAAGAACGCCGAGATCCGCAAGAACGTCCTGCAATACGACGAGGTGATGAACGAGCAGCGCAAGGTCATTTATAGGCGCCGCGATCAAATCCTCGATGCCGCCGACCTGCGCTCGGAGGCGATTGAGTTCCTCGCCGAGGCAGTGGACGACGCGATCACAACCTTCTGCCCGAGCGACTACGTCGAAGAGTGGGACCTCGACGGTCTCATGAATGAACTGTCGTCGTACTGGCCTGTTGATCCGGGCGTCGTGAGCGAGCTCCGCAACTGCGTTTCGACCGACGAGTTGTACGAACGGCTCATCCGGGAAGCAACCGCGTTCTACGAGCAGCGGGAAGCTGAGCTTGGTGAACAGAACATGCGTGAGTTGGAGCGTCAGGTGATGCTCCAGATCATCGACCAACACTGGCGCGAGCATCTCTATGAGATGGACTACCTCCGCGAGGGCATCCACCTCCGTGCATATGGCCAAAAGGATCCATTGATCGAATGGCAGCGCGAGGGCTTTGAGATGTTCGGCGCGATGATGAAGAGCATCGCGTCGGACTTCGTGAAGTACGTGATGCACGCCGAGATCACCGCGGTCGGGGCACCCCGGCAGGAGGCGAAAGTGCAGAACGTGCAGTACTCGGCGCCGCTTGATCCATCGGAGTCGGGAAGCTCGATCGCTGCGGTTGCCCAGTCAGCTGCCGCCGCTGCGGGCGCAGCAGCAGAGCAGGTAGGAACCACCGTGGCCGCTGGGGGCGGTGTGCCCGAGGCCCGCGAGTCGGCGCCGCAGAGGCCGGTGGTGAAATCGGACTGGGACAAGACCCCTCGAAATGCGCCCTGCCCGTGTGGCAGCGGCAAGAAGTTCAAGTTCTGCCACGGCGCGAGCTGACCGCCGCGGTCTAATCCACCTCGCCGTCTGTGCTCGCGGTCGACCTCGATAGTCGGTTTTTTCGGGCGTGTGGGTCTTGGATGTGGGTCTGGTGTGCCCGGTTTCGGTGGGGTGGTTAGGGCTGCGAAGTTGGGTGCACCTACGATCGGAGCGCTGTCTCCCACGAGGACCATCAAATGCGCGACTTCACTGAGGATCTTGACGGGCTACGCAAGCGGCTGGCTGAGGCTGCCACCTACTTGCATGTCGACGAGCTGCGTCAGCGGCGGGCCCAACTCGAGGTAGAAGCGGCGCGTCCGGACCTCTGGGATGACCCTGAATACGCCCGCAAGGTCACCGCCGAGCTGGCAGCGGTCCAGGACGACCTTGAAACCTACGATGAACTGGCGACCGTCATCGACGATGCCGAGACCTTGTTCGAATTGGGTAGAGAAGAAGGCGACGACTCAGTTGAGGCCGAGATCCAGACCGCCATCGCCAAGGCGGGACAGCGATTCGACGAACTCGAGCTCCGGTCCCTATTTACCGGCGCCTACGACGATCACGATGCGCTGTGTGAGATCCATGCCGGTGAAGGTGGGACCGACTCGCAGGACTGGGCCGAGATGATGTTGCGCATGTACCGACGCTGGGCTGAGCGTCATGGCTACGAGATGGAACTCGACGATCTCACGCCTGGGCAGGAGGCAGGTATCTCGTCCGCCACCTTCATCATCAAGGGTCGGCACGCCTATGGTCGGCTCAAAGGGGAAAAAGGCACCCATCGACTTGTGCGCATTTCGCCGTTCAACGCGCAAGGCAAGCGTCAGACCGCGTTCGCTGGTTTCACTGTTGTGCCGTTCCTCGAGGACGAAGAACCCGATCTTGATATCGACGAGAAGGACTTGCGCATCGACACGTACCGCTCGTCGGGTGCAGGAGGGCAGCACGTCAACGTGACCGACTCCGCAGTCCGCATCACCCATCTACCCACGGGGATCGTCGTCTCCTGTCAGAACGAACGCAGCCAACACCAGAACAAGGATCGGGCGATGCAGATCCTCAAGGCAAAGCTCGCCGATCTCGAACGGCAGAAGCGGGAGGCAGAGATCGCCTCGCTTGCCGGGCCAAAGCAGACGATGGGCTTCGGGACGAGGATCCGGTCGTATGTGCTCCATCCCTATCAGCAGGTGAAGGACGAGCGCTCCGGATTCGAGGTCGGTGACGTCGACGGGGTGCTCGACGGCAACCTCGACCCGCTCATCGAGGCGTATCTGCGTTGGCAGCGAAGCGAACAGGGTCGTGATGAGGCCGGTTGAGGTGAGCCCGAGGTGAGCTGCACCTGGACTACAGCTGAAGGGCTCCGCCCTTACGAACGCGCCGTGTCCCGCGGGTCCCGAGCTGGTGCCGAATGCGCCCGATTGCTACCAATTGCCGAGCAGTCGCGTCTACGGTGATCGGTCAGCTCGGTGGGGGCAGGGAATCGCAACAGGATCGAAAACCATCGGACAGGTCATCGGTGCTGGTCGCAGGACCAGTTCTTAGCCGGGCCTCCGTAGGAGTAACGTCTTTGTAACATGATCAAGCTCGAGAACGTCACCAAGGTGTACAAGGGCGACGTCACCGCGCTGCGCAACGCATCGGTCGACATCCAAAAGGGTGAGTTCGTCTTCCTCGTGGGCGCGTCAGGTTCCGGAAAGTCGACCTTCTTGCGATTGCTCACCAAGGAGGAACAACCGACCGAGGGTCGGATCTTCGTCGCGGGAAAGGATCTCGGTGAGCTGTCGCACTGGAAGGTGCCGTTCCTGCGCCGCAACATCGGCTGCATCTTCCAGGACTTCAAGCTCCTATCGAACCGGACGGTGGCCGAGAACGTGGCCTTCGCCCTTGAAGTGATCGGGCGGCCGCGACACGTTGTGCAGAGCCAGGTGCCTGCCATCCTCGATCTCGTGGGGCTCGGCGACAAGGCGGCGAACTTTCCCCACGAACTCTCTGGTGGTGAACAGCAACGGGTCTCGATTGCCCGGGCATTTGTGAACCGGCCGCTGATTCTGCTGGCAGACGAACCGACCGGCAACCTCGACCCTGCGACCTCGGTCGGCATCATGAGGTTGCTCGACCGCATCAACAAGACCGGTACGACAGTGGTGATGGCCACGCATGATCGCGGCATCGTCGACACGATGCGCCGCCGGGTCATCGAGCTCGACCGGGGAGAAATCATCCGTGACCAGGCGCGTGGCGTCTACGAATAGGCGAAGAACGGCACTCCAATGGCGATCAAGGTCGACTACGTCCTGCGGGAAACCGGTACCAACCTGTTCCGGAATTTCACGATCACGTTGGCCTCGGTGCTGACGGTCTTCGTCTCGCTGATTCTCGTCGGCTCATCACTGCTTCTACGCCAAGGTGTCGAGAAGGCGACACGGCGCTGGGAAGGGGGCATTGAGTTCATCATTTTCATCAAGCCCGACGCGACGCAGGAGGAAGTGGCGGCGCTGCAGCGCGAGCTCGAGGAGAGCCCTGAAATAGAGTCATTCACCTTCGTCGACCAGGAGCAGGCCTATGAAGAGTTCAAGCAGATGTTCAGCGAACAGCCTGAGATGGTCGAGAGTGTCGAGCCCAGCGTGTTGCCGCCGTCATTCCGGGTGGTACCCGTGGACAAGCGCGCTGTATCCGTCGAGAGTTTGAGCAAGCAGTTCGCGGATCGGCCCGGTGTGGAGGATGTTGTTTCTGCAACCAAGACGATCCGTCAAGTCCAAGAGCTTTCGCAGCGCTTCACGTTCATCATCGTCGTGGTGGCGGTGGTGTTGCTCGGTGCTGCGCTGTTGTTGATCCTGAACACGATTCGGATGGCCATGTATGCCCGTCGCCACGAGATCGAAGTCATGAAGTTGGTGGGTGCGACCAACTGGTTCATCCGGGTGCCCTTCATGTTGGAAGGGCTCGTGGAAGGCATGGTGGGAGCAGCGCTGGCCATCATTGCGCTGGTATTCTTCAGCCCCGTCATCCAGGGCTGGTTGCCGCCACCGACCGAGTTCCCGCTGTTCAGCGGGTTCATCCCAGGTGGTGCCGAGCTCCTAGGCACGTGCATCTTGATGGGCATCACGGGATGCGTGGTCGGGGCGCTTGGTGCTGGGGTTGCGGTAACACGGTTCCTCGACGTGTGACGACCAAGTAGGGGGGAGTCATCTCTACGCCGGTACGCCACCGATCCACCGTCAGCTCGCCGCACAAGGATGCTGCATCTGTCGCGTGGGAACTTGCCGTGCTCGATATGGGCCGGTTCGGGGCAATCGCGCACGGGGCCCGACTGTGCTATGCGGAATGGTTGCAGACCCATCAGCAGCAGCGAGCAGTGCGGAGTGCGCGTCGGTCGCTTGATCAGCAGCAGCGAGCAGTGCGGAGTGCGCGTCGGTCGCTTGTCGGCCGGTGGCGGATCGTTGGCGTATTGATCGCAACGTTTGGGTTGTTGGCTGCTGCGACCCAGGCCGGAGCGCAGACTGGGCCCAGCGATCCGACCACAACGACCAGTGCGCCACCAACCACTGATCCGACGACCACGTCACCCGCGCCGCCGCCGTCGTCGTCGACGACGGCAGTGCCGTCGACGACTGGTCCGACCGAACCGGCCACGACAGATACGACTTCGCCGCCTGATGCGTCGACGCCGATCACTCCGACCTCAATCCCCACGGACGATCCCAAACAGGTGATCGAAGCGGGTACTGCGGGGTTTGATTTCCTCACACCCGAGGAACTCGACTTGCTGAAGCGGTTTCAGGATGCACTCGAGCGGCTCAACAAGCTCCGCGAGGACATCATCGCGTTCAACAACGTGGTAATTGCGAGCCAAAACCGCCTGATCGCTGCCCAGTCGCGGGTTCGGGCGTTGACGACGGCACTTACCGATACCGAGGAGCGGCTCGCGGACGCTGAGAATCAA
>JANZZE010000154.1 GCA_026419545.1 Acidimicrobiales bacterium | reverse complement strand
GGGTGGTGAATACGCCACCGGGGCGCACCGCAGTCTTCGCTTCCGCATACGAAAGGCCATGGTGCACGACCAGTTGGCGGATGCGCTCGAGTGCGAGGAAACCGGCGTGGCCCTCGTTGATGTGGAAGACCTGAGGGGTGTGGCCGAGGGCGTCGAGGGCTCGGATACCGCCGATGCCGAGCAGGATCTCTTGGCGGATGCGCTCTTCGTTGCCCCCACCGTAGAGCCGGTCGGTGATCAGGCGGTGTTCGTGGTCGTTCTCCTCGACGTCGGTGTCGAGTAGGAACAGCGGGACGCGCCCAACTTGTGCCTCCCACACGCGAGCTTGCACAGGGACCCCGGCCAGCTCGACGTGGACCCGGACGTCCGGGACCTCCCGCATGGCCATGGCCCGGGGATCGAGCCGAGGGAAACGCTCACGCTGCCAGCCCCGAGCGTCGAGTTCTTGACGGAAGTAGCCGTGGTGATAGAAGAGGCCGACACCGACGAGCGGCAATCCGAGTTCGTTGGCGGCCTTGAGATGGTCGCCGGCCAAGACGCCGAGTCCACCTGAATACTGCGGCAGCGCGGCCGCCACACCGAACTCTGGTGAGAAGTACGCGACCGACCGCAACCGGCCCTTGTGTTGGAGTTGGAACCATCGCGGTGTCTCAAGGGAACGAACGAGGTCGTCTCTTACCTGCCGCGCGAGCGTCGTGAAGGAGGCATCGGCGGCGAGCTCTTCAAGTCGCTCTCGGGACTCGATCGCCACCATGCCGGCTGGGTCGCGAACGTACTCCCAGTTCTCACGGTCCATCCGGCGGAACAACTCCTGGGCCCGCTCATCGTTGATCCACCCGAGGTTCATCGCTACCTCACGCAGCGGTTCGAGTGGCTCGGGGAGCCGGGACACGACGGTGAACGTCTGGACAGCCTTCATCGAGGCGACCTTACCCTCCGTCGGCCCAGTCGCTTCTCGGGTCTGTTTGCTGCTCGGCTACCTTGGTGCGCCATGTCAGCGACTCGGGGCCCCACGATCGCGCTGGTTAACCAGAAGGGTGGCGTCGGCAAGACGACGGTCGCGCTCGGGCTCGCCTCGTCGGCTGCCCATCATGGCTTGAGGGTGCTCGTCGTTGACCTCGATCCTCAAGCCAACGCGTCGACCGGATTGGGTGTCTGGGAGACTGAGCTGACGGTTGATGTTGCGCTCGCCGCCGACCAACCCGGAGTACTCCGCAAGGTGATCTGTCCTTCCACGTGGGAGATCCCTGGCGGGCCCGCACCCGATGTCGCTGCGTCCTCACCGTTGCTTGCGCAACGTGAGCCTCAACTCGCTACCGATCCGATCGGTGCTCAGGACCGCTTGCAGCTCGCGATGGAAGGACTCGAGTATGACCTGGTGCTCGTGGACTGCCCACCATCGCTCGGGTTGCTCACCGTGAATGGACTGTTTGCTGCAGAACAGGCTTTAGTCGTCACTGAACCAAGTGCATGGGCATTGGATGGCGTACAGCAGATCGTCCGGACCGTCACACGGGTCGGTGCCCGGAGGGGTGGTGCGCTGGCGTTGGCGGGGATCGCGGTCAACCGGTTGGGACGGACCCGTGACTCCCGCTACTGGTACAACCAGCTCGCCGAGCAGTACACCGAATTGATGTTGCCGCCGATCCATCTGCGGGCGGCAGTACCCGAAGCTGCAGCACAATCGCTCCCGATCCATGCCTTGGGTTCACGACCGGGGGCTCGGGAAGCTGCCGCCGAGTTCGATGACTTGTTGCGTTGCGTGCTCGGTCGAGAACCCGCCGACGAGATGTTGGACGCAGGCGCAGGTGGGACGGGGGGGATCTCCGGTGCTGGTCTCCAGTCGGTCGTCGTCGATCGGTCTCCAGTCGATCCAGGCGCAGGTGGGACGGGGGGGATCTCCGGTGCTGGGGTACCTGGCTCAGCGGGAGCTTGGTCGGCCCCTGGTGAAGCTTGCCCGGGGGCGGATCCGGCTGGTGCAGCGGCCCAGAACGGGGAGGTGGCGACCTGATGGCGGACTACGACCCCCAAAAGATTCGCGGACGTCGCCCGGTGCGGGACGATGAGCCGGCCCCGGTTGACGCGCTTCTCGCACCAGGTTCGGTGACCGGGTCTGCGAATTCGGCGTCGGAGGTGGATGAAACGTCGTCAGTGTCGGATCCGCTTGCGGCTGGTTCGGGGATGGGTGACCAGCGGTCTGCGCGTAGGCCGGCTCCGGCGGAGGAGTTTCCGGTGCAACCGGTGCTCGTGCCCCATTCATCGGGTCGTCCGAGCAGCTCGCGCCGTTGGAAACCGGTGGTCGTCGCGGTGGCGACGGTTGCTGCAGTTCTAGTGCTGCTCTGGCTGAGGCGCAGTCGCCGGGTCAGCCACTGACGCATTCGCGCTTTCTCCGTTGCTTCGGCGGTCTCGCTGACGTCGGTCGACGCCGCTTCGGCGTTCGATCGTGACCTTGGTCCAATCCTGTCGCTGGCGACGGTCAACCCCGGAGCGCCGGTCGCCGCGGCTTCTACGTTCACCGGTCTCGAAGAGGTGACGGACATCGCTAAGCACGCGGAGCAAGGCGTCAGGATCACCCCGCTCGATCACGGCGAAAGCTCCGTCGCCAAGAGCTTGGTCTCGGATCGAGGTGTCGGCCGCGATGATGACGACCTCCGGTGGGTCGTCGAGCTGACGGAACTCGCGTAGTGCCTCGAGTCCGGACATCCCGAACAGCTCCTGTGACGTGATGACCAGGCTTGCACGGTGAAACGGGAAGAGGTGGAGCGCTCTGGCTGCGTTGTCGGCTTGTTCGAGGACGTCAAACCCCGCTTCCTGGGCGGCGCTGGCATACGCGGCGCGGGCAATGAGATCGTCGTCGCACACGAGGGCGGTCAGTGGTCGGGTTGGGAGGGTCATGGGTGTTCCTCCTGAGGGTTGGTGCTGCCCCCTGCCCCTCCAACGGTCAGGTTGCAATTGGTCGGTCACCACTCAGCGTGACGGATGGGTGCCGGTCGGGAGGGGGTCGCGAATCAGCGTACCAATCCGGCGCAAGTCCCCTGCTGCATGGGCCGTTCGGCCCAGGGGGCCTCGTTGACTCGCACTGCTGGCCGCCTTTGCGCTGTTCAGCCATGGATGTGGTGCTCACTCACCGTAATCAGATGCTTGCATTCCGCAAAATTCTTCGTTGACAGCCCTGTCATTGAACCGTAGAGTGTGACTACTGTCACCAGCAAGGTCGCATTAGCGGTCCGTACGGCCACATTGAGTGGCAAATAGGACTGCAGGCGTTGCCGTGCACCGGAGGGTCACATGCGTCGAAAGCTGTTCGCGTTCTGGCTCGCGTTTGCCCTGGCGGCACTCGCGGTCCCATCCGCCCTGGGGGCGGCCACGCCGCCCAAGAACCCGGTGATCATCGTGGCCGGCACGCTCTCGCCTGCTATAGCCAACGAGCCTCTCGCGGCCCGCATGCGCGCCGACGGCTGGAAGGTGTGGATCTTCCAACTGCCGGGCCTCGGCCTCGGCGATATTCACCAGACTGCAGCCGCGCTCGGGCCCGTCGTCGACAGCGTGCGCGCTCAGACCGGGTCGGCCAAAGTCGACCTCGTCGGCCACTCCCAAGGCGGCTTGGTCGCTCGCGACTACGTGAAGTCCTATGGCGGATCGACCAAGGTCGACAAGGTCATCGGTCTCGGTGCTCCCAATTACGGGACGGCCGTTGCGAATCTGGCAACCTTCCTCGGTCTGGGTGATTGTCTTGGGGTGACGGCGTGTGCCCAGATGGCGGTCGGCTCGTCATACCTCGCGTCGTTGAACGCAGGCGACGACTCGATTGGATCAGTGCGCTACTACAACATCGCGACCAAGCTCGACGAGCTCGTCCAGCCCTACTCGAATGCTTTCCTCAACGCAGCTGACGGCAACATCTACAACGCGGCCATCCAGGATCAGTGCTGGCTCCGGGTTGTTGGTCACGCTGGCCTGATCCTCGACGGAACCGCCTATTCCGGCGTGAAGTACGCCCTCGAAGGCAACGCCGGCCTGCGGTTCAACTGCTGGGCCCTGTAGTCGAGTTCCGCTTTGGATCCGCCCGACATCGGTGCTCGCATCGCGGTGGGGCATTGTCGAGGCGAGCGCGGTCACCCGAGTTCAGTGGAGCGCCCGCGTTGCACGTGTCATCGCTCCGCAGTAGGGCATGGTCGAGGCCAGAGCAGTTCAGCTGATCACGACGAGTCGGGTCTCGGTCATCTCCAGCGCGCTGTACGCCGGTCCTTCCCGGGTGTTCCCGGAGTCTCGTACGCCACCGTAGGGCATCTGGTCAGCCCGCCAGGTCGGTACTTCGTTGATCAAGACGCCACCGAAGCTGAGGCGGCGCGCGGCACGCAAAGCCTTCTCGAGATCGTTGGTGAACACGCCAGCCTGCAGACCGTAACGGGTGTCGTCAGCGAGCTCGAGGGCCTCGTCAAAGGTCGAATACCCCTGGACCCCGACGACTGGGCCGAAGATCTCGGTTCGGCAAACCTCCATGTCAGGTAGGACGCCGACCAGGACGGTTGGTATGAGCACGCCGTTGGCGGTGCGATTCCCGCCGCATGCGACAGACGCGCCACCGTTCACGGCCTCGGCAATAGCTCGCTCGACTCGTTCGGTCTCTGCGACCGAGATGAGCGAGCTGACGTCGGTCGTTTCATCGAGGGGATCGCCGACCTTCAGGCTTTCGACCGCTGTTACGAGCTTGCCGACGAACGTGTCGAGCACAGCGTCGTGCACGTACACTCGCTGTACCGAGATGCACGACTGGCCAGCATGGGAGTACCCCGCCACGCTGATCTTCTGGGCCACGAGGTCGAGGTCAGCGTCAGGCTCGATGATTACAGGCGCGTTGTTGCCGAGTTCGAGTCCGACCTTCTTGCGCGGCGCTTTGGCCTTGATACCCCAGCCGACCTCAGGCGAACCGGTGAAGGATATGAAAGCCACATCGGGGTGGGTGACGAGATGCTCGGCGGTGGCGCCGCTGCAGGTCACAACGTTGAGCCAACCCGGTGGTAAGCCGCACTCGTCGATCAACACCGCGGCGAGGGCCAGCGCGGTCAGTGGCGTCGCTGAAGCCGGCTTCAAGACGACCGCGCAACCTGCGGCGATTGCGGGCGCAACCTTGTGCGCAACGAGATTGAGGGGAAAGTTGAACGGGCTGATCGCAGCGACGACCCCGATGGGCACCCGCAGGACGAACCCGAGCTTTCCTTGACCTGACACGCTCGCGTCGAGGGGGACCATCGTTCCGGTGAGGGTCCGTGCCGTCGTGGCCGCGAACCGGAACGTGTCGGCAGCACGTGCAGCTTCGATCCGGGCGGTCTTTATCGGCTTGGCCGCCTCTTGAGCAATCAGCCGGGCAAAGCGCTCGCGCTGGTCATCCCGGCCCAAGATCGTGGCCGCGCGATCGAGGATCGCGGCGCGCTCGTGTGCGGGTAGTGGCTCGCCGTTCTGGCGAGCGACCGCGGCCGCGACCGCGGCGTCGAGGTCGGCTTCGGTGCCGCGAGGGACCCTGCCGACTTCGTGCCCGTCGTAGGGTGACCGGACCACGATGATCCGGTCCTCGTCTCTGCCATGGTCGACGAGCTCGGTACCGATCCGCATCGGGGTCACAGGCTGGTGGTCCATCGTCGCGCAGTCTCGCGCCCAGTTCTCTCAGGACGGAACCGGCAGTGTGATGCAATGGACGCCTCCGCCACCGTAGGCGAGCACGGTGCCGGGAACGCCCACGGCACGGTGACCGGGGAAGTGGGCCGCGATCCTGCTCACGATCTCGGTATCAGCCGCCGCGCCGGCAAGTGGCACGAATACCGCCCCGTTGGCAACGTAGAAGTTGAGGTAGGGGACTTCGACCATTTCGTCGAAGCATTGGACGTGGGGCAGGACGTCGATCTCGGTGACTTCTATGCCGACTTCTTCGAGCCGGCGACGATTCTCGATCGCAGTGTGCCAGTCGGGGTCTGATGCGTCGGTCGTACCTTGCAGGAGGACATGACCGGGACGGGTGAACGCGACGACGTTGTCGACATGGCCGTCAGTGCCCCAGTCATCATGTAGCCCCCTCGCCAACCACACGATCGTGTGGACGCCGAGGTAGTCGCGCAATATGGTCTCGGCATCCCGCTTGGTCATCCCCGGGTTGCGATTCTCGTTGAGGATCGAGGATTCAGTCGCGACCAGCGTTCCGGCGCCATCGACTGCGACGGCGCCGCCCTCGAGCACCATCGGGGCCACGAAGAAGGGTAGGCCGAGGTGCGCCGCAAGCCTCTCGCCGACCGACGCGTCGCGGTCCCACGGTGCTAGGCGCTGGCCCCAGCCGTTGAACCTGAACTGCACAGCCGCCCGTTCGCCTGCGTCATTGCGGACAAAGAAGGGGCCGTTGTCGCGGATCCACGAGTCGTCGATCGGCAGTTCGAGGACCTCGATCCCGCTGCCCAGCCAACCCTGGGCGGCCCGACCCTCACCTTCGTCGGCGATGACGAGTACGGGCTCGTACTCAGCGATGGCTCGGGCGATGAGTGCGTAGGTATCGCGAGCGGCACCGAGGTGGCCACGCCAGAACTCGATACGCCGCATTGTGGGCCAGGCGATGATCACCCGCTCATGCGTAGCATCAGGCGCCGGCAACCTGAATCCATGGTCGGCAGGGGTCCTCTCGGTCTGCGGAACCACCGCGCCATTGTGGCCTGCGCCGCCGGCGTCCGCCGGAAGAACGCTGTTCGAAGGTGGCAGGCTGAGGGCATGCTGACTGTCGGTGTGCCCCGTGAGATCAAGAGTGACGAACACCGTGTGGCGATCACACCAGAGGGGGTCCGTGAACTCCGGCATCGTGGTGTGACCGTGCTGGTGGAGCTGGGAGCCGGCGAGGATTCGAGCATCAGCGACGAGGACTATGCCGCTGCTGGGGCTGAGCTCGTCGCAGAGCCAGCCGAGGTCTGGACCCGAGCCGACCTGGTGTGCAAGGTCAAAGAGCCCCAAGAAGCTGAATTCCGCTTTCTCCGCCCGGGCCTCATGCTGTTCACC
>JANZZE010000153.1 GCA_026419545.1 Acidimicrobiales bacterium | reverse complement strand
GCTCTACCCGCCAGTCAGCGGCGCTGAATCCCCGCACGCTGCTACGGAGCGGTCATAGGACAGGCTGAGCAGGCTGCACGCAACCTTGCGAGTAACAGTGTCGAACGCAGCCACTCAGCTTGATTTGATGAGCACGCCCTCCATGACCCTGAGGATGTCACTCGCAGAGACGATGCCAACCAGCCGACCGGCGGGATCACCATGCTCGAACACAAGTGCGCGTGAGACCGGTCCAGCAGCGATCAGCGACACCAGCGAGTCAGCAGGATCATCAGGGCCCACGACTGGCACCTGCACCAATGGAACTGCGATCTGGTCGAGCGTGATTTCCGCACGGCGGTCAGGCGGAACCGCGCGCACCGCCTCAAGCGTCACCAACCCAACCACGGTGCCGTCAGAACGCACGACTGGAAACGAGGAGTGCCGGTGCCGCAGGATGAACTCGTCGATGAACCCTTGCACCGATATCGACGCCGGCACAGTCGCCGGATCGGGACTCATCACCTCCCGAACCGTCCGGTTGGCAAGAGCAGCCTGCTCGGTCACTACGAATGCCTCACCACGTGCCGCGGTCAGCAGGAACCACCCCAGGAATACGAACCACAACCCGCTGAGCGCCGGGCCGGATATGAACACCACCACGCCCAATCCGATGAGCCCGTAGGCGAACCAGGTTCCAACCTGTGCTGCGGTCAACGTCGCGCGAATCCGGTCCTGATAGCGATGCCACAAGATGGCTCGGAGCACTCGGCCACCGTCGAGAGGGAAAGCAGGGATCAGATTGAAAACGGCGAGTACGCCGTTGATGAAAGACAGCCAGACCAGGCCGACTGCCACGACTTCAGACAAGCTAAGAGCGAAGATCGCCTCCGCCACAACCGCGAACAGCACCGCCAAAGCCAAGCTGACCGCTGGTCCGGCTGCCGCAACTCTGGCCTCGGCCTTCGGCGAGGTGGTGTCATTCTCGAATTGTGCGACCCCGCCGAACAACCACAGAGTGATCGACCTAACTGCCACTCCTGCGCGTCTAGCCACCAGCGAGTGCCCCAACTCGTGGAGCACCAACGAACCAAGAAACACGAGAGCTGAACCAATGGCAACCGACCAATAAGACCAGTTCTCATAGCCTGGCGCCACGCTCGGAAACACGTCCTGAGCCAAGCTCCAAGCAAGCAGCCACAGGACCAGCACGACACTCCAGTTGATACCGACTGGGATGCCGAAGATCCGCCCCAGACGAACGGACTGATCCACCATGGCCTCTCAGTGTTGCTCAGCTGAACGCGCTTTGCTCGGCACGACGACTACGGGACAGCGAGCGTGCGTTACGCAGTATTGGCTCACCGAACCCAGCAGCAGGCCAGTGAAACCACCATGGCCCCTCGATCCAACCACGATCATGTCCGCGTCGAGCCCTGCGGTGACGAGCACCTCGGCAGGGGAACCCTCGACAAGTGAGGCCACGACCTCGACCCCCTCGACCCCTTCGATTGCCCCGACAACTCGATCAAGAGTGGCTTGAGCCGCCGCTTCGAGGTCGTGACGGGGTGGGGGCGGCGGACCCCACACATCAAGGAATGGCGGATACTGCCAGACGAGAACGACCTCGAGCGTGGCACGGCGCAACGAAGCCTCCTGAGCCGCCCACTGCAACGCTGCATGCGCGCCGGGTGAGCCATCAACCCCGACCACGATCCGAGCCATTGTCGATCTCTCCTTGTCGCGTGCACCGGTCACTTCTCGGTAGGGCCACCTGCACGCGCCGCGGCCCGAGCCACCAGCCTGCCGGGGGGACGATACGACGCCAAGGGTCTAACGGCCCTTCGCTCGTGCCCGCTCTGCCCTGCTGATCTGGCTAAGGCAGTCCCAGCATTGGTTTCGATGACGTCTCAGGTCCAGCTGTCTGAACCCGCGGCCGTCACCGAGACCCACATCTCGGTACTTTTTTCGTCGGCGACCACGTCTACAAGCTCAAAAAACCAGTCAAGTTTGGATTCGTCGACTTTTCCACAAGGGAACGCCGAGGGGAAGCGTGTCGGCAAGAGGTGGAGCTCAACCAGCGGCTGGCGCCTGATGTCGACATCGGGGTGCTTGACGTTACCAAGCAGGACTGTTCACCCGTTGATCACCTCGTCATCATGGGACGTATGCCAGCAGGCCGGCAGCTCTCGCGATTGGTCAGATCGTCAAGTCGCCACGTCATCCCCTGCCTCGCAGGTGTGGCGCGCCAGTTGACTGAATTCCACGAGGCAGCCTCCCGAAGCCCCGAAATCGACCGAGCCGCCACCCAAGATGCGATCGCACGCGTCAGTCTAGACAACTTCGAGACAATGCAGCAGTACCGGGATGTCGTGCTCAATGGATCTGTACTCGACGAATGCCGCTACCTCGCCGAGGCATTTGTTGCCGGGCGAGCCCCGTTGTTCGACAAGAGACTGAAACAAGGATGCATATGTGACGGACATGGTGACCTACAGGCTGACGACATCTTCTATCTCGACGACGGCCCTCGGATCCTCGACTGCCTCGAATTCGACGACACCTTGTGCTACGGCGATGTCGCGAACGATGTCGCTTTCCTAGCGATGGACCTCGAACGACTATCAGACCCTGCCTCGGCACGCGCCTTCATTCGCCTCTACGAACAGGCAAGCGGGACTCAGATCCCCCCGGCGCTGCTGCACTTCTACATTGCGTATCGAGCCGCCGTGCGGGCCAAGGCGTCCGTGTACTCCGCTCCGATGAGCTGCGCCATGAGCTATTCCCGAGGCCTGGGCCCTACAACGCCAATGCGGACAACGGATTCGAGCAAGGGCGATACTCCCCGCTGGCAACCGCCGCCGTGTACCAAGAGCTTCTGGAACGGGCCAGATCCGCGTTGGAACAAGGTGAGTCCGTCATCCTCGACGCATCCTGGGGCGACAACAGTGCTCGTGCACGAGCGGCTGCGCTTGCCCGTGAGTGCTACGCCGTGCTGGTTGAGTTGCGCTGCGAGGCCACTGCACCCGTCGCCGCCGCCCGGCTCGAGGCCCGGTTGGCTGCAGGCGATCTTGAATCCGAAGCCACCCCTGAGATCGCCTCGCTGATTGCCGCGGCAGCCGAACCGTGGCCAGCGGCAACCACGATCCTGACCGAGCAACCAATCGCAGCATGCGTCGACGCCGCAGAAGAAGCCGCAGAAGAAGTGGTGCGAGTACACGGTGCGGTGCCGCTTGGATCGGCGTACGCTCGCGATGAAGCCTCGCTGAGCAGCAGCGTCACCCGGCCGCCAGGAGCCCGGCCAGCGACCGGAATAGGAGAGAGGCAACCATGGAACGCGTACAGCCAGCTGATGAATGGGATTTCCTCCCGCGTGACGACGAGCTGGAGGGAATGAGCGACAACGAACCGCCCGAGGATCAAGCGCCGGAAGCCGCAGCGATCCACGTGCGCGATCCATCGGGGTTGACACCTGCTGAGGATCCGGGGGTCGCCGACGTCGACCTAGGTCTCGACAGCGACGACCCCCCGCCCGTGAGCTATTTCGATGACGAGCAACCAGAGCCCGGCGGAGGAACGTGGCTGGTTCAACCCGACGAGGTGGAACCTGACCTCGAAGACTTGCTCGAGAGCCAACACTTCGCGTTCTCACCTGAGCCACCTGATGGCAACTGATCGGGACTCTGGCCCGCCACCAGGTTGTCCAGTCGGCTCCCCCAGTTGGGACGTTTGCCCCTGACCTTGGGTCAGCGGGCTTTGCATTTTCAAGAGGTGGCCCAAGACCACTCAGCAAGCTCGTTGCCGGCCGTTCTCAACCGAACGGTTTTCGATCGGCTGCTCGCCGATTTGCGAGCGGGCGGCTTCCGACTCATCGGTCCCACGGCCCTCGACGGCGTGATCGCCTATCAGACCATCCACTCGGCCTTCGAGATGCCGTCAGGCTACGGGGACGCTCAGGAAGCAGGCTCGTATCAACTCGTCGACCACGGCGATGATCTGCTCTTCGGATATGCCTCGACCGCGCAGAGCTGGAAACGCCACCTCTATCCACCTCATGAAACAGTCCTGACCGCTCGTCGACCCCGGGTCGACAATCATTGGCAACCCTCCGTCAACGCGGCAGAGTTAGCGCTGGACGGAGAATCCGAGGGAATTCCCGTTCAGATCCGGACACCTACAGAGGCTGGTCAGCGAACAGCTCTCGTTGGCGTTCGCCCATGCGACCTCGTTGCCATCGGCGTGCTCGACGGTGTCCTTGCCCCAACCGACGCGGAGGGAGATCCGTTCTACGCCTCCCGCCGCGCGAACTGCTTCATCATCGCCGTCGAGTGCGGGGCACCAGCTGACACGTGCTTCTGTGAATCGATGGGTACCGGCCCTGGGGTCGACTCACTCCCATCGCATGCAGCCCAGGCCGACATCGTGCTGACCGAGGTCCCCGGCGCCACCAGCCGAGATCCGCTTCCAGACTGGACCGGACCGACACAGCTGGTAGCTCGGCCCCTCACACCAGCCGGAATGGAATTGCTCACGTCGCTTGAAGCCGAAGCCGCCAGCGAAGATCTGCTCCAGGCAGCACGGCAGGTCGTCATGCGTTCTCGCAAGCGAATGAATCGCACGCTTGCCCAGCATGGAATCCGAGAATTGCTGTTCGCGTCGCTCGATCACGAAGCCTGGGCGTTTACCAGCTCTCGCTGCCTGTCATGTTCAAACTGCACAATGGCGTGCCCAACGTGCTTCTGTGCGTCTTTTTCGGACGCATCGTCGATCGATGGGACCGAAGTACGCCGGGAACGACGGTGGGACTCGTGCTTCAGCCTCGATTTCTCGTATCTCCACGGAGGGGTGGTGCGGAGATCGGTCGAAGCGCGCTACCGACAGTGGGTAACCCACAAACTCGCGGGCTGGTTCGATCAATTCGGCCACTCCGGCTGTGTCGGTTGTGGTCGCTGCATCACCTGGTGCCCAGCCGGGATCGACATCACCGAGCACGTGGCAGTGATCAGGTCAGCAACAGCCGGATCAGCCACCCAACTTGCAACCTCGATCGCCGAATCGGTCGGCCGTATTCCAAGACCCGACGTGCGGCAGGAGGAGTCGTGACCAACGAGTTGAGCTCCAATCCCACCGGTGGCGAGCGGTCCGCGAATGATCGTTGGAACAGACGCGACGCCAACGCCATCGATCGGGACATCGAATCGGAACGATCGCCTACCTCGCTCCCTGAAACGGACGTTCGTGCAGCCCTAGCCAGTCATGCGTTCTCCGAGGGCATCGAGCCAACCCATCTGGATCTGCTTGCCAGCGTTGGCAGGATGGTCGAATGGAAAGCTGGTGAGACGGTGTTCCGCGTGGGTCAACCCGCAGACAGTTGCTATCTGCTCTTCTCGGGTCGTGTGGCGATAACCGTCCACCAGCCCGCTGGAGATGACATGGTCGTCGCAAGCCTGGGTCCGGGTTCCTTGCTCGGGTGGTCCTGGCTCTACCCACCACACCGCTGGCATTTCGATGCCCTCGCCACCGAGCATTCGAGGGCCATAGCGCTCGATGGGCCGAAACTGGTGCGCCTGTTCGATGAGCATCCGCGCACGGGCCTCGAGTTCATGCGGCGGTTCGCCCACACCGCCGTCCAGCGTCTCGCCGCAACCCGATTGCAATTGCTCGACCTCTATGACACCCCGCGGGCTACCCCTCGGGGTCCGGCTACCGGGAGCCTGACATGACCCAACGACCGCGGGCTCCTCTAGAGCCTGCACTCCACCGCATCGTGCAGCGTGTCGAAGAGCTCCCTGGCACGACCACACTCACACTGATGCCAGTCGAGGAACGAGACCGTCTCGCCTCACCGTGCCCTGGGCAGTTCGCGATGCTCTGGAGCTTCGGCGTGGGCGAGGTTCCGATCTCGTTCGCATCCGTCGGTTCTCGGGGTGAGCTACGCCATACCGTCCGCGCGGTCGGTCCCGTCACCTCTCAGCTCGCCAATGCCGAGCCTGGCGACTTGGTCGGGGCCAGAGGTCCATATGGGACTGGCTGGAACTTCGAGGATTTGCGAGGCTTCGACCTCATCCTCATCGGTGGTGGGTTGGGCCTAGCCCCGTTGCGCCCAGCGATCGAAGTCATCGGTGCACGGCGTGATGAGTTCAACAACGTCGTCTTGCTGGCAGGGGCACGCTCGCCATCGGAGTTCCTGTATATCGGCGAGCTCGGGAAGCTCTGTCGAGATGCTCAAATCGAGTTTCGCCCGACCGTCGATCACCTTCCCTCGGTCGACGACCTCGCCCGCTGGCATGGGCATGTGGGCGTTGTCACCGAGCTGATTGCCGACGCAGTTGCTCAGCCAGGCCGCACGAAGGCGCTCATCTGCGGACCGGAAATCATGATGCGGTATGCGGCTCGGGAACTGTGCAGTGCTGGTGTCGACGCCGCCGCGATCCAGCTGTCCTTGGAACGGAACATGCATTGCGGAATCGGGATCTGCGGCCACTGCCAACTCGGTCCACTCCTCATCTGCCGTGACGGTCCGGTAATCACCTATGACGTGGTCCGCGAATGGTTGGAGGTGACGGAGCTGTGAAGCCGAGCAGCTCTGGCGTGCCGACAGTCGCCGTCTGGAAATTCGCGTCATGCGACGGCTGCCAACTCACGCTGCTCGACTGCGAGGACGAGTTGCTCGACCTCGCGGGAGCAGTTCGGTTCGCCTATTTTCCCGAGGCCTCGTCTTCGACCGTGCCTGGCTCCTACGACATCTCGCTCGTCGAGGGTTCTATCTCGACTCCCGCTGACGTCGAACGGATCCATGAGGTGCGCGACAAGTCACGGGTGCTGGTGACGATCGGGGCGTGTGCAAATGCCGGCGGTATCCAAGCATTGCGCAATTTTGCAAGTGTTGAGGAGTTCCTCCGTGTCGTCTACGCCGAGCCTCGGTTTATCGCAACGCTCGACCACGTGACACCGATTGCGGCGCATGTCCCGGTGGATGTCGAAGTGCGCGGATGCCCGATAACGAAAGCCCAGCTGCTCGAAGTTGTCTCGGCCCTCCTCGCCGGACGGCGACCTCGGCTCCCCTCCTACAGCGTGTGCGTCGAGTGCAAGGCCTCGGGCCTGTCTCTTATACACATCTCCGAGCCCACGAGACCAG
>JANZZE010000152.1 GCA_026419545.1 Acidimicrobiales bacterium | reverse complement strand
GCCGGTGCCGAACTCGAAACGCCGGTTGGTGACGTGGTCCAGGAGGGCGACGTTCTCGGCGATCCGGGCCGGGTGATTCACCTTCGGGGTGATGTTCAAGATCGCCGAGCCGAGATGGATGCGCTCTGTCTGCCCTGCCACGAACGACATGTACACCTCAGGCCCGGGCATGTGGCTGTACTCGTCGAGGAAGTGGTGTTCCGGACACCACAGATACTTGAACCCCATCCGGTCCGCAGCGATTCCGACCTCGACGTTGCGCATGATGCGCTTGTGCTCGGCAAGCGGGTCGGTGTCGCGCTCGTATCTGGGTACGAACAACTGAGCGAACAAGCCGAACTCCATCGGCTGATTCCTTTCGTGCCAGGCAGGCGAGTCCGTTCGGCCGCCATGAGGATGATCCCGCCCCAGAATTGTAACAGGTTCTCGTTTGGGCAAAAGGTGCGCCGATCGTCAGATCAGCTCGCCAGCTGCGCCCGGCTTTGGCCGGCGTGAGTCGACAACCACACCACAGCAGCAATCGCAAGGAGCAACGCAAGTGACTGCACGATCTGACCGCCTGCCGTCCCGTTCACACCGGCCAGGAGACTGGTCAACCCACCCACCGCACACACCACGACGGCCCAGGCCCTCTGCGGAGTTCCCGGACCCAGCGCGAGGACCAGCGGCGGGATCATGAGCCACCCGTAATGCCACCACACCAACGGAACGGCCACGAGCAGCACCAGCCATGCCGTCGCCCATTGGGCATCCGCATCGAGCCGTGCTACAGGACCGAGCCAGGACCCGACGGCTATTGCGAACGCACCCACGATGCCAGCGCCAACGAGCGCGCCCGGGCCAAGCGAGGGGATGAAGGTGTGGAGCAGGTTGGCGAACGAGACGTTGTAGGGATTGCCGTACGAATGGTTCGCAAGCGTGCGGCTCGACGCGATGAACGGTTGGATGGTCTCGCCAGGAATGGTGAGCGCCGCCACCGCAACCACTGCCGCTCCCCATACTGCCGCGTACCCGACCGGGCGCCAGTGGCGCAGTCGCACCGGCAACGCCACGAGGAGCGCCGGGAACCCCCGCGCTGCGATGTTCGCAACCCACAGACCGGCCGCGAGCACCGTGAACCGTCGGTCGCGCCCGCCGAGACCGGCGCACGCAGCTGCGAACATCCACGGTGAGGTCTGCCCAAATGCGAGCGTGAACACGGCATATGGGGTGATCATGAATGCGAGAAGGAACATCACCGGCTGCGCCCCCGACCACGATGCGGCGCGCTTGCGCCAGAGCAACTCCATGCCGCCCGCAAGCGAAACGGCAGCCAGCAACCGCAACAGCAAGGACCCACCATCGGCGCCGAGCGCTGCGGCCAACCGGGCGAGCGGAAGCACCAGTGGAGTACTGACGAACGGCACCGCCAGCCGATGACACGTTGGTTCATCGGGAACCAGCTCGTTGCAGAGCCGGGCCCGGAAATTCTCGTTCACATCGAAGATCGACCGCTCGGGGACCGAGTAGACCGACGCCGGGTCGCGTTCTGCCAAGTCGCCAGCCACCACAAAGGGCAAGGCATCCTGGGCGAACTCGCCTTTCAAGAGCAACGGGACCACGAGCCAGAAACACAGCAAGGCAACGAAACCACGTCGCCACAACGACGGACTCGGTCGTGGCGACGTGGACCCGGCGCCACGCGAGTGTCGGCTCTCAGGCGGATCGGTCACGACATCGCGCCACGGTCGGACTCCCAGGCCACGACCGGGCCGGCGATCTCAACCAGCACGTCGGTGGAGGCGAAATCGACCGCGACCGGTAGCCGGTTGACACGACGGGACTGCAACGCGTCGTGCAACCGTTCACGGCGCGCCTCTGGCGAGACCAGTTCAGCCCCGCTGGCGCCGTCTCCCCACACCTCGAGCACGATCTGTGCGCCCCAATGCTCAGCAAGCTCGAGCACGGCTTCGGTGGTCTCATCGATTGGATCGGTCGTGATCGAGATCGACAGGCGTCCGTCAAGCGACGCAACTGCGCCAGCCGCCACCGCGAAGCCCGGTTGCACGGCGGAGGGCACGACCACACTGCCAGCCTCGGTCGTCGGCAACGCCCGGGCCACCCACAAACCAGCCGGACCGGGATCGGCGACCACGAGCGCCCCCTCGGGTCGCACCTCGCCTGCATCCGCGACCGCTCGAGCGGGCGAGAGCGGCACCTGGGCGCTGGCGTACAGGGGCCGGAGTGCGCCGGCCAGCTCGCGATACAGCGCCGGGGGAGGCGGAAGTTCAGCAGGTCCCGGCCAACGGAGCGCAAGCGCACCGAGTTGCCACGGTTCGATCTCGAGCACCGCCGGCCCTTCCCAACGGGTCCGGGGCGACTCGAGCGGATCGACACCCACCGCGATCACGACGTCGGCTGATGTGACGCCAGCAAGCTCAAAGTCGCGCGCTTGGAGACCAGCAGTGCCGTAGTGGTGCGGGCTGTCCCAACGGAACACACCTTTGGCACCCCAGGTATTGACTACCCCGACTCCAAGATCGCGGGCCAAGGCCGCCAACGCCTTGGTCGCATCATGGCGAAGCACCCCCGGACCGGCGAGGATCACGATCTCGTCGTCGGCCAACGCTGGGTCGAGTGAGATCGCCCGACCGCCGGGCTCGAGCCGTACCGGCGTGACATCCCGGCCCGCCGGTGCATCGAGATCCACCTCGATCAGCAACTCGGTGGCGGCGAATACCAAGCCTGACGTCCAGCTCGCGATGACAAACGGCAGTGCCTCGGGATCGTCCAGACGGAAGCGGTCGGGCTCAATCCCTGGCGCCGAGCTGAGCAGCAGACGGCGCCCCGGGAGGAGGGCGACACCTGGCCCTTGCCCGATTCGCCCGGCCGCTGCGGCCAGGAGTGCCGCCAGTTCAGGCTCATCGACCCGGACGTGGGTGAGGCCGGGAATACCCGGCACGCCCGAATCAGGCGAGCCGAAAACCCGGGTCGCGCCAACAGCCCTCAGGCAACGACCGAGCAACTCCCCGACGGTCTGGCCCTGGTCGGTCATACCGGGGTTTTAGTCGGCCAACCGACCTGTTCGGGATGCGGTTGACCAACAGCCTGCTCGCGGCGGCCCCGCCGGTACCTCGCGGTGCTCGCCGGGCTGGTCGGCAACGATGGTCACCTGGAACCGGCTCGCGGTCCGCAGCCCCAGCCGATCCGGGACAGTTGCCCGTGGCCACTTCCGGTCACCGGGCGTCAGTACCTGAGTCCGGGTGCACGGCACTTGAAGATGTCGGCGTTCATCAGTGCGGTCAGCTCGGAGGCCTCCCAACGCTGCCCGCTCTTGCGGATCGAGTTGCCGTTGCTCCACGGGATCATGTGGACGATCTCATCTTTGACCGCACGGATCACCTGACCCGTGACGTGCGCAGCCTTGTCACTGGCAAGCCACGCCACCAGTGGCGACGACAGCGACGGGTCCATCGGGTCCCATTCGTCGAACTCGTCGGGTTCACGAGCCTGGATCCCGGCACCGGGGATGGACGCCGCCATCCGCGTCGCTCCTGCTGGCCCGATGCAGTTCACGGTGATCCCCATCTTGAACACCTCGAGACTGACGGTTTGCGTAAACGCTGCGATCCCGGCCTTGGCTGCGGTGTAGTTGGCCTGGCCGAAATTCCCGGTGAGGCCGGCCCCAGACGTGGTGTTGATGATCCGGCCTGAGGACACGTCCTCGCCTTGTTGATGGAGTTGCCGCCAGTGCTTGACCGCATGGTGCGTGGGCACGAACGTGCCCTTGAGATGGACCTTGATGACCGAGTCCCAATCCTCCTCGGTCATGTTCCAGATCGTTGCGTCGCGAGCGATACCGGCATTGTTCACGAGGATGTCGAGCCGTCCGAATTCCTCGACCGCTTGGGCGATCAGCGCACGGCCTGCTTCGTAGTCGGTGACGTCGCCATAGTTGGCAACCGCCTCACCACCGCGTTCGCGGATCAGATCAACAGTGAGGTCGGCGTCCTTGCCGGAGCCTTCGCCCCGCAGCGACGTGCCGAGGTCGTTCACGACCACCTTGGCGCCTTCCTTCGCCAATTCGAGCGCGTGACCCCGGCCGATCCCATGCCCGGCACCGGTGACGATCGCGACCTTGCCATCTAGCAGACCCATGCCGGTCTCTCCCCTGCTCGTCGTGGCCCGCAGATGCGGACCGCACCAGTTTCTGATTACCCGTCAGATTCTAGGTGGTGGCATCTAACTGGTCGAACTGCAGGCCTGCGCCAACTCGTCACCGATCTGCAGTTGGGAGCTCTTCTGTTGGGAGCGAGGAGCGCACCCGAATGTGACCGGTCGCAGTGACGGTATCCGTCAATCCGAATAGCGGGCGCGCAGTTCGTTCTTGAGGATCTTTCCCGCAGGGTTACGTGGGATCGTGTCGAGGAGCTCGAGCTGCTCGGGGATCTTCTGCATCATCAAGCCCTCAGACTTGAGGAACTCGACCATCTCATCGAACGACAGTGGCTCGTCGCCGGCTGTTGCGACCACCGCGCACACACGTTCCCCGCTCACCGGGTCGGGCAGACCGATCACCGCTACATCCGCGACCTTCGGGTGCTTGTACAGATGATCTTCCACCTCTTTGGCCGAGATGTTCTCGCCCTTACGGATGATGATGTCCTTCAGGCGTCCGGTGATGGTCAACATATTCCGTTCGTTGAGCCGCCCGAGATCGCCGGTGCGGAAATAGCCCTCCTCGTCGAACGCTTCTGCATCGAGCGAGGCATCGAGATACCCCTTCATCAGCTGCGGTGCCTTGGCCCTGACCTCGCCTTCCTCGCCAGGTCCTGCGACGGTGCCATCGAGTTTCACGAGTTTCAACTCGACGCCCGGTAGGGGTGACCCCTCGGTGTTGGCTAGGTCGTCGTCACTGTCGTTCACCGACGCCATCGTGAGGATCGGGGCTTCGGTCAAGCCATACCCCGACACGATCCCCACGGATCCGGGAAACGCCTTCTTCATCTCGTAGTGCAGCGCGGGTGGCTTGGGCGCTCCACCGCCGGGGAATGCCCGGACCTTCGGGAACAGCTGGCGGTCACTGTTGCGCTGTGCGTTCAGGTACACCTGGTGGAACACGGTGCCAGAGCCCGCCAAGGTCACCCCCTCCGCGTCGAGCACCTCGACAACCTGCTCGGGCACGAACGCTTGGAAGAGGATGTTCACGCATCCGGTCATGAGGCTGGTGCACAGCCAGGCGATACCGCCGATGTGAGGGAAGGGGAACGCGAGCGCGTTCCGGTCCTCAGCGGTCACCGCCAAACGTTCCGCCATACCCTTTGACTCGGCGAAGATCGTCTCATCCGTGTGTTGTGCGCCCTTCGGGTCAGCGGTGGTGCCGGAGGTGTAGAACAACCAGCGGACCTCGCTACCCGAGACCGGTGGGAGCGGCAGGTTGACCGGATCGGCCTCGGGCAGCTCCCGGTCACAGGTCAAGACGTCGAGCGTTCGGCCGTCTGCCGCGTTCTCTGCGGCGATGGCATCAGCCATCGCCTTGAAGTCGAAGTTGGCAAACGTCGTCGGGACGACCAGCAGCTTGGCGCCGGCTTGGCGCACGCAGAAGCTGACTTCCCGCTGGCGGTAGATGTGCAGGATCGGGTTTTGGGTCGCGCCGATCCGAGCCAGGGCGCCGACGAGGATCATCGACTCGAACCACGTTGGCAACTGCCATGTGACGACGTCTCCGGGCCCGATGCCACGTTCAACGAGCGCAGCGGCGACCCGCTCCACCCGGTCTCGGTATTCGCCGAAGGTCATCCGGCGGCCGCTCTCGTCGACGGCCATCTCGGCATCACCGGTAGCGTTCGCCCTCGCCTCGATGAGCTCCCAGAGCGTGCGACCTTCGAGCATCGCAAGCCTCCCTTCGCGCTGCAATTCATTCCTGCAGCGCGCGCACCAGAATCTGACGGGCCGTCAGCTTAGATGAGACCTCGTGGCCGCGCAGAATGTGGGCGTGGCTCGGCGACGTCCCACCTCGAGTCACCACGCTGGGTCACTCCGACCTCGTCACTCCGACGTCCTGCCCGCGCAGAATGTGGGCGTGGCTCCTCAGGTCATCAGACGACATCTGTTCGTCAGTGGACGCGTCCAAGGCGTGTGGTTCAGGGACTCGTGCCGAGCTGAAGCCGAACGCCTCGGCGTGCGAGGCTGGGTGCGCAACCTGTGGGACGGCCGCGTCGAGGCGGTGTTCGAAGGAGCGCCTGACGCAGTGCTCGAGCTGGTCAACTGGGCACACCACGGGCCACCACGAGCCGAGGTCACCCACGTGGAGATCCTCACCGAGGAACCGCTCGGCGAGCGGGGGTTCCGGGTGCGTTGACGTGCCGGCCAACCGTGGCCATCGCCGGCGGCAAAGATCCGTCACAATCGACCACTGGGGGAGCAACGAAGCCGAAACCCAGCGACATCACGCGCAACCAAAAGGGTCTTGGCGAGGAGTCCGGGTGTGCGCGGAGCCCTCATCCCGACCCCCGTGGAGCCGACCGGAGTTTCGGCCACGTGTCAGACGTGCTTGATGTGGCCCATCACGTAACTGCGGTCGTCGTTCATCCAACCGTTGCGGCCCGCGGCATCGAGCATCATCTGAAATCTGGTCGGCCAATCGTCCCCAACTCTGCCTTCTGCCATCTCACGCAACCGCTGGACCGCGATCCAGGCATTCGGGCCGACGAGCCGACCCGCTCCGGCCGACGCGATCGTCTCGTCGATGTCAGCAGGGTTTGGGTCACCGGAGACTTCGACGTGGAACTCATCGCAATTGTCGGGATCGACGAGTTCAACGGTCTTCGCGTTGGTATCCAGCCGAAGGAACATCCAGCCTCCCTGGGGTCGGTGTCCGCCATCAGTTGCCATCGTCCGTGCTCGGAGGAGGCTCCCATCCCGGCGCAGCGAGCTCGAACCCCTCGAACACGAATCCCGGCGTAACGGTACATCCGGCGAAGGTGTACGTGCCGAGTGTCGCGGCCGCTTGCCACACACCCGGCGGAACGATGACGAATGGCTCCTGCCCACCGGCAACATCGTGACCAAGGACATGCCGTTCAGGCCGGCCTGCGCCAGGCCACAGCAGGAGTTCGAGTGGGTCGCCGCCGTAGTGATGCCACGTTTCGGTCGCGTCGATGCGGTGCCAATGTGACCGCTCGCCGGCCCGGAGCAGGTACACGAT
>JANZZE010000151.1 GCA_026419545.1 Acidimicrobiales bacterium | reverse complement strand
GGGTTGGCCGAGCCGGTACGGGAACTTACCCTGGCCTCGTCGATCCAACGTTTATTGCTTGATGTTGAGGCGGTGGGGTCAGACCGCGAGTGGTTGCCGGGCGGGACGGGAAGCGCAACGCTCGTCATCGGTGACGTCCACCTCAGCGGGCGCTGAACGTGCGACAGCCCGACTCGGAGGCGGTCGGGCGCGTCGCGTCCACCACAGCCGGGCGCTGAACGGGCGGATTGCGTCGATTCCAGGAATCCGGCCGATGACTTGAAGTCCCCGGCATTGAACGCACCTCTAGGCTGGTCGGCTCCATGATTCCTAACTCGAGATCACGCCAAGTGCTGTGGTTGCTCAGTGCTCTCCTCCTGCTCGTCGTCCTGTCCGGCACGGGGGTTGGCGCAGCGACGTCACGGCCTGAGAACCGCATAGCTCCGAGCGACCCGACCGCCGCCGAGCGGGATACCGCGGCGGCGGGGAAGTATCAGCTTGGTGCGGCCAAGGCTGTGGTGCTCGGTCTTGTGGAAGGCGTCACGGAGTACCTGCCGATCTCGTCGACTGGGCATCTTTTGGTGGCGCAGCGGGCTCTGGGTATCACCTCGGACGAGACTGACCCGGCGCGCAAGCAGGCAGCCGACGCATATGCCATCGTCATCCAAGGTGGGGCGATCCTCGCGGTCCTCATCTTGTACTGGCGCCGGGCGTGGAGCGTGGTCGCGGGCTTTGCCGGCCGCGACGAGCAGGGTCGGCGGCTCGGTGTCGCACTCGCAGGAGCGTTCGCGCCCGCGGCGGTGATCGGGATCACGCTTGAGGGTCCGATCAAGGACAAGCTGTTCGGACCTTGGCCAGTGATAGTCGCTTGGGCGTTCGGTGGGGTGGTCCTGCTGGTGCTGTCGTCACGGGGCTGGCTCCATCGGGAGCGCCACGCCAGTCGACTGGAGGAGGTCACGCTCCGCCAAGCTCTCATCGTCGGCGCTGCCCAGTGCGTTGCCATGTGGCCGGGTGTGAGCCGAAGCCTGGTCACGATTGTCGCTGCGATCCTCGTCGGCCTGAGCGTGGCCGCGGCGGTCGAGTTCAGCTTCCTGCTCGGTTTGATCACGCTCGGCGGTGCGACTGCCTTCGATGCGATGAAGCACGGGTCTGACATCGTGGCGAGCTTTGGCGCCGTTGACCCGATGATCGGGTTCGTCGCGGCGCTGGTCGCGGCGCTGGTCGCCGTGAAGTGGATGGTGGGCTACCTCCAGTCCCACAGCCTTGCGATATTCGGCTGGTACCGGTTGGCCGCAGCTTTACTGACGGTCGGTCTGTTGCTCGCCGGGATCGTTTGATCTGGCCTCGTTTACTGCAGCCCTATCTGCCCACCGAGTAGCCAGCCCGTGTTGGCGTGGTCTGCTCAGAACCTCGTGGCATGGGAGCTCGCCGACACGCAACCGGCCTGCGTTGACGCGGTCCGAGCGAGGTGGTGTCACTAACCACATGCAATCCGGTGGTTTGGCCGTCAGTCACCTGGCGCGACGAGCACCAGCGTTGCTTGGCCGTCGGCCGCGGCGGCGGCCACGGCTGGAGCGTCAGATGCTGGGAGTGCCACTGTGACCGTGGCCGTGTCGTCACGGCCGAGTACCCGACCTCGACCGAGGACGACCGCGTTGGCGTCGAGGCCACCTGGTCCAACGATCTCGACGAGATCGCCGGGGCTGACCGACGGCCCGACCGCTTTCGGCAGCGCCACCGCACGTTCACCGGGTTCCATGAGTGCGCTCATCCCGCCCAGCCCCGGCCGTCCCAATCTCGCCTCGCGTACCGGCTCGCCCACAAGGACCCGTTCTCGTACCACACGTCCGATCGCTTCGCTGGTGGTGACGTCGGTCGGGCTGAAGGCTAGCGGGCGCTCGACGATCTCGACGTCGTTGGGGGCGATCACTGATCCGGGTTCGAGGGTTCGGATCGCGATTGCGACCGTTCGGCGTTGTCCATACGAGTCGGCAAGACGCTCGGCTCGTTCGACAGTGGTCGTCACCGCTGCGGTGACAAGTAGGGTCAGGCCCCCGACGATTGCCCAGTGCAACCACGCGCGCCGGCGCCACCCTTTCCATCGCCGCAGTGCGCGGGCCAACGGCCGGTGAGGTCCTTTGCGCAGGCGAGGGTCCGAGCCCAGCCAGGGCAACGGTGCCCGAGGAGCGTGTTCGATTCGGGAGAGGCGGCGGCGCATGCTTCCTCCTCCAGAGTGCGGTGGGCGTTTGATGGAGGGGGAAGGTGCGCCAGCATATGAGAAACCGGTTTCAAGGGAAAGGGTGCGATGTCGGACCCGAACCTCGAAGAAACGGAGTCAGGCGAGCGCGTCGTGCAACACCGCTGAGAATGTGCGCCGTACGGCGAACCGGGCGCGGTCGTAGCTCAGCCCCTGGAACCGTCGCCGGACTCGCCAGGTGACGGGATCGCATTCGACGCCGAGGGTGTCGAGCACCTCCTCGCGCTCAGTCTCGTTGAGCTGGGCCAATTCTTGTTTGAACGCGTTGGTTGTGGCGTCCCGCAGCAGTTTTGTAAAGGCGCTCACCACTGTCGAGGTCATGGGGAGGTTGGGGTTCGTCACCACGGCCCAGCGGGTCTCGAGCAGCTCTTCGAGCAAGCGTGCCAGCTCGTCGCTGAACTGATCGATCCGCTCATCGAGACTCCCATCGCCTCCGGTAGGCAACAGCTCGTAGATCAGTTGGGCTTGCTGGCGGGCTACTGCAGTGAGCAGCGCATCCATGTCGCCGAAATGGTTGAAGAGCGTGCGCTGGGTGACCCCGGCCCGTTCGGCGATCTGGGCGCTCGACGGCCGTAGGTTGCCCTCGCGGATCAACGAGAGAAGTGCATTGACGATTGCGGCCTTCGATTGTTCGCTGCGGCGGTGGCGACCATCGGTCACACGGCGTACATCTGTCGCAGTGGAGCCGATGTCTGCCATATCGGGTCGTGTTGGTGCCACCGCGCCACGCCTCCCAGCACACCATCGTAGATCGGCGTGAGGGCAAGAAACGCACCGCGCCTATCGGGGTCTGAGCGCTGCCTGGTTCGCCAGTGTCGCGAGTCTCGGAAAGCGTCACCCGAACACGATTTCTCAAAGGTGCGAGCGCCGCCGGGTTCGCCAGTGACGCGACTCACGATGACTTGTTGGGTCCTGTTGTATGTGGCAGGTCCCGGCAGTGCTGGGCTCACGCCGAAGCGGATGCCGTTGCGCTCTCCTTCGAGCTAGTCGAGCTGGATCCGTCCGAGCCGTTGGACGAGCTGCTTCCCTCGCCGTTGCCTGTACCAGCTCCCGACGAGGACGGGCTGCGGCTGTCGGTCTTGTAAAATCCGCTGCCCTTGAAGGTGATGCCGATGGGGCTGAAACGCTTGCGCAGGTCCCCGCCACAGGACGGGCACTCCGTCAGGGGATCGTCGTGGAAGGACTGCTGGACCTCGAGTTCGTGTCCGCAGTCCCGGCACCGATACTCGTAGGTGGGCATGGGCTCGCTCCGTCCGCCTTCCAGGCCTGTTAGCACTCGAACTTGACGAGTGCTAAGCATACCGGCCTGTCCCGCGTCTGCGGTAGCTGGGCCGGTGCCGGTACGCTGCTGAATCGCAGCAGCGTGATCCCCGGAGGAAGCTCGTGCAGAAGCAGACGGTGACCAAGGCCGTGATCCCCGCCGCCGGATTGGGCACCCGGTTCCTTCCTGCCACGAAGGCCCAACCCAAAGAAATGTTGCCCGTCGTGGACAAGCCTGCGATTCAATACGTCGTGGAGGAGGCTGTTCGGGCAGGCATCAACGACATCCTGATCATCACTGGCCGGGGGAAGCGCTCACTCGAAGATCACTTCGACCGCAACTTCGAGCTCGAGTACTACCTGGAGCGCAGGGGCAAGCTCCACGATCTCGGGGAGATCCAAGCGCTTGCCGAGCTAGCGGACATCCACTACGTCCGCCAGGGCGAGCCCCTCGGCCTCGGCCATGCCGTTTCGGTCGCGCGCAACCACGTCGGCGACAACCCGTTCGTCGTGCTTCTCGGTGACGACATCATGGACCACCGATCGAACGTGCTCGAGGAGATGATCGCGACCTACGAGCACTACGGCCGTTCTGTGATCGCGCTGAAGGAGTTCCCGATCGAGGAGATCTCCGCCTACGGGTGCGTGAAGCCGGAGCCGGTCACCGACAGCCTGGTCCGCATCCTCGACATCGTGGAGAAGCCCGAGCCCGCTGCCGCGCCGTCCAACCTCGCGGTGATGGGGCGTTACGTGTTCACGCCTGAGATCTTCGACCGTCTGGAGAAGGTGCCCCCGGGCGTTGGGGGCGAGATCCAGCTCACCGACGCCATCGCTGCGCTGCTTGCCGATCAAACCGTCTACGGCTACGTGTTCGACGAAGGTCGGTACGACATCGGCAAGAAGCTCGACTATCTGCGGGCAACAGTCGAGCTCGCAATCGACCGTGAGGATCTTGGTCCAGAGTTCCGCTCGTTCCTGGTTGACCTTGTGCGGCGCCGCGGCCTCGACAGCCTGTCGTGATCTCGCTCGAAGAAGCCCAGTCCTACGTTCTCGCGACGTGCCTGCCACTTGCGCCCAAGCGGGTATCAGTCACAGACGCGCTCGGGATGGTGCTCGCGGAAGAGCTTGTCGCACGGGAAGCAGTTCCTGGTTTCGACAATTCGGCGATGGATGGGTATGCGGTCCGGGCGCTCGACACGGCAGGGGCATCGCCAGGTGCGCCGGTGACTCTGGAGGTCATCGGAGAGCTGCGAGCAGGGGCCTCCTCGACCGTGGTCTTGGGCGCAGGCCAAGCTGTACGCATCATGACGGGCGCTCCGGTTCCGACCGGCGCCGATGCCATCGTGATGGTCGAGTCGACCACACCTGGACCCGGCAACACGGTGACGGTCCATCAGTCGGTTACCCCTGGGCTGCACATCAGGCGGGCCGGCGAAGACGTGTCGCCCGGTGACTGTGTGGTTGCCGCGGGCACGCAGCTCGGTCCGGGTCACCTTGGTGTAGTGGCGAGCCTCGGCGTGGAGGAGGTGTCGGTCTATCCGCGGCCGGTCGTTGGCGTGTTCTCGACGGGCGATGAACTGGTCGGGCCGGGCCGTCCGCTGCAACCCGGGCAGATCCGGGACTCCAACCGCGTGGCCCTGCTGGCCGCGCTGCGCCGAGCCAACTGTGTCCCCGTCGACCTCGGCCTCGTTGCCGATGATGAGGCCGCGATTGAGCGAATGGTGCTCGATGGGGCGGCCCGATGCGATGCACTTATCAGCTCGGGTGGGGTGAGCATGGGCGATTACGACCTGGTGAAGGTGGTGCTTGATCGTCTCGGCGAGATGCGTTGGATGCAGGTCGCCATCAAGCCGGCCAAACCGCTCGCCGTCGGCAAGGTGGACGTGCTGGCCCGTGACCGACGCAGGGTCCCGGTGTTCGGGCTGCCCGGCAATCCAGTGTCGTCACTCGTGTCGTTCGAACTCTTTGCGCGGCCAGCGCTGCGGCGGATGGCCGGCCACCCTGACGGTGATCTCTTGCGCCAGCCGGTCGCGGCAGTCGCGACTGAACCGTTGCGGCGCCGACCCGATGGGAAGGTGCATTTTGCCCGAGTGGTCGTGACGCCCGATGACATCGGTCGGCTGAGGGTGCGACTTGCGGGAGCACAGGGGAGTCACCAGCTCTCGGCCATGGCGGCAGCCAATGCACTCGCGATCCTTCCTGACGGCGAGGGTGTCGACGAGGGGGAACCGGTGTTGGTGCTGTTGTTGGAGTGAGTCTGCGGGTGCCTGGTCCTGACGGCGAGGGTGTCGACGAGGGGGAACCGGTGTTGGTGCTGTTGTTGGAGTGAGGCGCTTGGTGCTTTGCGGTGTGCGGTTCCGCCTCCCGACGGCTGCCGTGGGTGGATGGGGAACCGCGGCCCTTTCGTTTCCCCGTTTTGGGCCCTACCCTGGGCTCGATGGTGTTTGGGGAGCCGACCGGATCGCCGACCTCGGGCCAGAACGAGCCCGAACCGGACGAGGTACTGCTGATCCGGCGCACAACAGGTCAGTGGCTCGTTGGCGCGCTCGGGCGAGCCCTGAGCGCGTTTCCGCTCGTATTGGCGGCACCGTTCCTCCCCGAAGATCGCCGGGCAGTCCTGTTGCTGACGGCGGGGTTGGCCGCACTCACCGTTGCCGTGCTCGATCTCATCGTGCGCTACGACGCCCATGTCGAGGTGAGTCGCGACGGCTTGCTCGGCGATTTCGGTTTCGTACCTTGGTGGGCCGTCGATGAACTGCAGATCAAGTCCTGGTGTGGTCGTCGCCGTATCACCATGCGCTCGTTCGGTTCGATCGTGAGCGATCTCGTTGCGCCGCGCACCGGACCGCTCGTCCGCAACCGTCACTTCGACGATGACACCAGGCTTCTGATGCATGCTTGGAAGGCGGGCGTGAGGCACCGTGGTGCGCGCCTGAGTCGAGGAGGTGAGGAAGCGGTCATCGATCTCAGGCCCTCACTCTCAACCGAGCAGCAAGACTCAGGCGAGCGCCCACCAGCCGAGGGTCGAGGCCCCGCTCGTTGAGGCGGCGCGAGGACAGGTGCTGAGCGCCGGCAGACGGCTCTGGGTTGGGTCTGCCTACCACATCGTTGGGTGGCTCATAGTGCGGATGGCTGCCGCTCCACTCGACCGCGCTGGGTTGCGTGGACCAGTGACTGGGCGGCCGGGTCGAGGGGTGGGCCCTGTTGCCTGACCGATAGCGTGGACGCGTGCCCGCACGCGCCGATGCGGTTGACCGACTGCTGACCGATGGTTTCGGTCGAGTGCACCGGGATCTTCGGATCTCTGTCACCGATCGGTGCAACTTTCGTTGTGCCTACTGCATGCCGACTGAAGGCATGGAGTGGCTGGCTCGTGAGGACGTGCTCACCTACGAGGAGATCGAACGTCTGGCCCGCCTGTTCGTGACTCGATGGGGCATCGAGAGCATCAGGATCACCGGAGGTGAGCCGACGGTCCGGGCTCACCTTCCGGTCTTGATCGAGAAGTTGGCCAGACTAGGAGTTGACCTTGCCCTCACGACCAATGGTGCCTCGCTCGCCGTCCTTGCTCACGACTTGCGGGTGGCAGGGCTCGATCGCGTGAACATCTCGGTGGACTCGCTGCGCCCTGCAGTATTCGCCTCGCTCACCGGTCGCGATGAGCTCAGTCGGGTGCTGGCGGGAGTCGACGCTGCCTTGGCT
>JANZZE010000150.1 GCA_026419545.1 Acidimicrobiales bacterium | reverse complement strand
GGGGTAGGTGCCGTGATCAAGGTCCAAGAAGGTGGCCTGCGCCCCTTCAAGCAGCACGTGCTGACCGGCCTCGAGCGCTTCGTGGACCAAGCCGACCGTGTCAGCGATCATCGGTTCAAGCCGCGGCCCGCATTCCTCGAGGTATTCCTGAACGATGACGTCGAAGTCGAGCGGGAGTTGGTTGTAGACCTTGGCGAGTATGGCGTTCTTGTCCTTGAGAACGCCCTGCAGCTTTTCCCGGAAGATCTTCGGATCGAGCAGGTCCTGAACTCGAAGGCCAACGCGCGCCGCCTTGTCGGCATACGCGGGGCCGATGCCTCGTTTAGTAGTACCGATCTTGTTCCTTCCGAGATACCGCTCGGTGACCTTGTCGAGTGCTTGGTGATACGGAAGGATCAGGTGTGCGTTCCCACTGACCTTGAGTCGGCTGCAATCGACACCTTTCGCCGTGAGCGTGTCGATCTCAGCGAGCAACACCCTCGGGTCGATCACCACACCGTTCCCGATGACCGGCGTTATGTGGTCATAGAGCACACCGCTTGGGACGAGCTGCAACGCGAAGGTTTCGCCGCCCACCACAATGGTGTGCCCTGCATTGTGGCCGCCCTGGTAGCGGACGACCAGATCCATCTCTCTCGCGACGAGGTCGGTGAATTTCCCCTTCCCCTCGTCTCCCCACTGGGTCCCGACGACGACCGTCGCAGGCACGCGGACCTCCCATCCAGAACTGCTGGGATTACCCGGCAAGCCTAGCCGCTCGCCGTATCGGCTCCCGCCGGGACTCGGCGGTAGGCCGATCAGCGAAGCACGAAATCGCCGTGCTCGTCGACATCGACGACAACGGTGTCGCCCTCAGCGTAGCGACCCTCGAGAAGTGCGAGCGCCAGCCGGTCCCCGACTTCCTTCTGGATGACCCGCTTGAGCGGTCGAGCTCCAAATGCCGGATCGAAGCCTTCACGGGCTAGCGCGGCCTTCGCTGCCTCGCTTACCTCAAGGGTGAGCCGCTTTTCAGCCAGCCGACGAGCCAGGTTCCGAAGCTGGATATCGACGATACGTTTCAGATCGGCCTCGGTCAGCTCGCGGAACCGGACGATGTCATCGATGCGGTTGACGAATTCTGGCTTGAAGAACTCACGCGGATCGCCCGGCAGGTTCGAGGTCATGATCAGCACCACGTTGGTGAAATCAACGGTTCGGCCTTGCCCATCAGTCAGGCGCCCGTCGTCCATCAACTGCAGCAAGACGTTGAACACGTCCGGATGCGCCTTCTCGATCTCATCCAGGAGAACGACGGCATAGGGCCGGCGGCGCACTGCCTCCGTGAGCTGCCCTCCTTCCTCGTAGCCGACATACCCGGGTGGAGCGCCGATGAGTCGAGCAACCGAGTGCTTCTCCATGTACTCACTCATGTCGATCCGGACCATCGCCCGCTCGTCGTCGAACAGGAAGTCAGCCAGCGCCCGAGCGAGTTCAGTCTTGCCGACCCCGGTGGGACCGAGGAACAGGAACGTACCGATCGGCCGGTTGGGATCCGACAAGCCGGCTCGGCTCCGGCGGATGGCATTGGCCACGGCGGTGACCGCATCATCCTGGCCGACGACTCGCTCGTGCAGGACCTCCTCCAGGCGCACGAGCTTCTGCATTTCGCCTTCCATCAGCCGTGAAACCGGGATACCGGTCCATTTGCTCACGACCTCGGCGATGTCTTCTTCGTCGACCTCTTCCTTGAGCATCTTCTGTTCAGCTTGGAGTTCCTCGAGACGTTTGGAGGCCTCGGCGATCCGCCGTTCCAGCTCGGGAATCTGGCCATAGCGAATCTCGGCCGCTTTCTCTAAATCGGTCTCGCGCTCAAGCGCACCACGGAGGTTCTCGAGTTGCTCCTTGAGCTCTTGAATCGCGCTGATTGCTTCTTTCTCAGCCTGCCAGTGGGCTTTCATGCCCGCGATCTTCTCGGTGAGATTTGCGAGCTCCTGGTCGATGGCAGCGAGCCGTTCCTTCGAGGGCTCATCGGTTTCCTTCGCCAGTGCAACCCGCTCGATCTCGAGTTGACGAATACGGCGTTCGACCACGTCGATTTCGGTTGGCATCGAATCGATCTCGATTCGTAGCTTCGAAGCTGCCTCATCGACGAGGTCGATAGCTTTGTCGGGCAGGAACCGACCGGTCAGGTACCGGTCGCTGAGTACCGCCGCGGCAACCAGCGCGGCGTCCTGGATACGGACGCCGTGGTGGACTTCGTAACGTTCCTTGAGGCCTCGCAAGATAGCAATCGTGTCCTCGACGGAGGGCTGATCGACGTAGACCGGCTGGAACCGCCGTTCGAGCGCAGGATCTTTCTCCACGTACTTCCGGTACTCGTCCAGCGTCGTCGCACCGATCATGCGCAACTCGCCCCGAGCAAGCATGGGCTTGATCATGTTGCCCGCATCCATCGCGCCTTCAGCAGCTCCAGCACCCACGATGGTGTGCATCTCGTCGATGAACGTGATGACTTCGCCTTCGGCGTCGGTGATCTCCTTGAGCACCGCTTTGAGCCGCTCTTCGAACTCGCCGCGGTATTTGGCACCGGCGACCATCGAGCCGAGATCGAGGGCGACCAGGCGCTTGTTACGCAAGGACTCTGGTACATCGCCTTCGACAATCCGCCGGGCGAGGCCCTCCACAATTGCGGTCTTGCCGACACCAGGCTCACCGATCAGCACCGGATTGTTCTTGGTCCGCCGACTGAGCACCTGGATTACACGGCGGATCTCCTCGTCCCGACCGATGACCGGATCGATCTTGCCCCGACGCGCGAGTTCCGTGAGGTCCCGCCCATACTTTTCCAGCGCCTGGTACTGCTCCTCGGGGTTCTGACTGGTGACCCGGTGGCTCCCTCGCACCTGCTGGAGTGCTTGCAACAACTCCTCATGGGACACCCCGACCTTGTCAGCCAGTGCTAGGAGGAGATGCTCAGTCGAGAGGTACTCATCGTGTAGGTCCTTGCGGAAACCATCGGCCTTTTCGAGAACCTCATTCAGACTCCGCCCCAGCCGGGTCTCACCCCCATAGGCCTTGGGCAGCTTCTCGATCGCGTCGGCGACTTGATTCCGTAACCCAAGCGGGGCTTTGCCGACCTTTTGCAGAATCGGAAGTACGACACCTTCCTCCTGGCCGAGCAGGGCAAGCAGAAGGTGGTCAGGCGTAACCTCAGGATTGTTGTTACTGCGTGCAAGTTCTACAGCATTGTTGAAAGCTTCCTGGGTCTTTAGTGTCCAGCGGTTCGGGTCAAGGGCCATCGGGTCTCTCCTATCCGGCCTCCCAGCCGGGTCGAATCGCAGAAGTTGACAATAACAATGTCAAGTTTTCGATGGATATTCCAGGTCAATCCAGTTTTTCAGACGGAGGAGGTCATGGGAGCACACGAACGTCAGTGTCGCCACACCGGAATGTTGGTCACCCCTCGAGGGTTCTGTGCCTTTCGCGTTGCAACGCCGTTGGCAGAGGATCGGAGGACCCCTGAGCCACCACAGGCGCTGCGATTCAAGGGTAGCGTGCCAGCGATGGCCAGGTACCGGCCGGAAGGAGCGCCATGGCAGTGACCCGTCACCCCGGCTGCCCGCCGATCGGCAAGCGGAATCGACCGGGCCCAGCGCCGACTAGACGATGACGGCGAATCGACGCTCGCTCCGCCCGACCGACGCTGAGCAATTCGTAAACGACATTGTCTTCGGCAGTGGCGATCCGGCGAGCGCAGTCTGCGGGCACAACGGTGTCGGCGTCGAACTCGAATGGATAACCGCCCGCGGCGGGCGCCGCCTCGAGGAGCGAGAGTGCCGGGAAGTGATCAAGGCGGTTTCGCCCTTACCCTTCCACGGCACGGTGACGGTCGAGCCTGGCGGACAGTTGGAACTCAGCACCCAGCCGTACCCGGATGTCGGTGCAGCGTGCCGCGCCGTATCCGCCGACCTTTCCGTCCTCGACCAGGGCTGCGCTCAACAAGGGATCAGCCTTTTCGCCCTCGGGGCCGACCCGCTTCGCCAGCCGCAACGTATTGTCGATGCGCCTCGCTACCGCGCGATGCAGGAATTCTTCGACGCCACAGCACCCGCAGGGCGCACGATGATGTGCAACACTGCGTCGATCCAGGCCAACGTCGGCCTGGGCCCCACTGAGCGAACAGCCGCGCGCCGATGGCGAGTCGCGAACGCCTTGGGGCCGACACTGATCGCCTGCTTCGCCAACTCTCCATTCGAGCGCGGCTGCGTCAGCGGCTGGAAGTCCACCCGTCTCCGGACGTGGTGGGCCATCGACCCAACACGCTCGGCGCCGGTTCCGATCACAGGCGATCCGGCAGCGGCATGGCTTCGATATGCGCTCGATGCTCAAGTCATGCTCATCCGGACGGAAAGGGAATTCCTTGCCATCCGTGAGCCACTCAGTTTCGAGCAATGGATGACCTCAGGCCATGAGCTGGGATGGCCCACCCAGGACGATTTCGCGTATCACCTCAGCACCCTGTTCCCGCCGGTTCGGCCCCGTGGCTGGCTCGAAATCCGCTACCTCGATGCCATTCCAACACCGTTCTGGCAGGTGGCTGCGGCACTCATCTACGCACTGCTTGTCGAAGATGCTGCCGGCGAGGAATTCATCGCTCGCTGCGGTACCTCGACTTCCTTGTGGGTCGAAGCGGCCCGCGTCGGCCTTTCACATCCCGTGTTAGCTGACGCAGGCCGCGTCTGTTTCGCACTTGCGATCGATGCTCTCGAGGGGATTGCGGCCGAAGCCGAAATCGTCGAGAGCGTGGGCACCTATTCGGAACGCTGGGTGGCGAAGGGCCGGTGCCCAGGCGATGACTGGTATGACGGCTACGAGCGTAACGGGAGCCTGTTCCCTGACCCTGAGTCCCCAATACCGTGGACTCACGACTCGGCTACGGTCACCCAGCCCCCAATGGTCGGGTCACGACCTGGCACACGAGCACCGTCGGACGTGACGCTGACCCAGGATGATCTTCGTCGGATCGCCAGCGAGCTCGTTCGCACCAGAGCTCGGACCCTCGCTCTGGTCGACTGCCTCGACGAGGCCGATCAAGTCACCCAGCACTCGCCGTTGATGTCCCCAATGATCTGGGACCTGGCCCATGTGGGTAACTACGAGGAACTCTGGCTCCTGCGTGCCCTTGACGGTCGAGCACCAATCGATCGAATCCTGGACAACCTTTACAACGCGTTTGAACACCCACGTTGGGAACGCCCTTCATTGCCACTGCTCGGTCCAGCCGAGGCCCGTGCCTATATCGGCAGGGTGAGAGCTGAGGTCCTAGCGCTCATCGACCGGGTCAACGCGATCCCGAGATCGCCGGTTGGTCATACACGCACACCAGCGCGGATCGAAGCAGCTCCCCGCTTACTGGAGGGGGGCTTCGTGTATGGCATGGTGATCCAACACGAGCAGCAGCATTGCGAGACGCTGCTCGCCACCCATCAGCTAATGGGCGAGCGAGCGCAGCAGCCACCGGGTACGGTACCTGCTCCAGTGACGGCAGCAACCACGGGCAGCGATGAGGTGCTCATTGCCGGGGGGCCGTTCGTCTTCGGCGTAGATGACGAACCGTGGGCCTACGACAACGAGCGGTCGGCCCACGAGGTCGATCTACCGCCTTTCTACATCGACAGACGCCCGGTCACGAATGCTGCCTACCGCGAGTTCCTCGAGGATGGCGGTTACAACCAGCGTGACCTGTGGAGTAAGCAGGGTTGGTCCTGGCGCCAGGAGGCTGGTCTCGAACACCCCGAATTCTGGCGGTACGAAGGGGAGCGAAGCTGGAGTGTGCTGCGATTCGGGTGGCGACTCGACCTCGACGATCTTGCTGAACAGCCGGTACAGCACGTCTGCTGGTACGAAGCCGAAGCTTTTGCGCGCTGGGCGGGGAAGCGGCTCCCCACTGAAGCGGAATGGGAAAAAGCGGCCACTTGGGATCCCGTGACACAACGAAAGCGCCGCTTTCCTTGGGGCAACCAGGATCCCGACGAGTCATTGACCAATCTCGGCCAGCGATACAACGGGCCCGCGCCCGCTGGCTCGTTCGCCCTTGGAGCAAGTGCCTACGGCGTTCTCGGACTCATTGGGGATGTCTGGGAATGGACTGCGTCAGACTTTTGCCCCTATCCCGGGTACACAGTCTTCCCATACGAGGAATATTCAAAGGTGTTTTTCGGCCCGGAGTACAAGGTGCTCAGAGGCGGTTCGTGGGCGACGGATCCAATCGCGGTGCGGGGTACCTTCCGAAATTGGGATTACCCCATACGGCGGCAGATCTTCGTTGGCTTCCGATGCGCACGGGACGGATAACGGCTAACCGACATGAGCACGGCGGGAGGTACGCCATGACCGATTACGAAGACGACGACCAGTTCGAACGCCGAAGCGCCCGGATCGAGCGCCGCGATCAGGCGGGTTCCGGAGCATCGAACACGAGCGCGGGTCCGACTGAAGAACAACGAACCCGGGCTGCGCAGATGCGCAGCCTCAAAGCAAGCCGACGCCTCCTCGACGACAACGGCGATGATGACGACGGCGAGGCGTGACGGCGATTGACCCATGTGCCGTCTCCTTGCCTACATCGGTCCACGAGTTTCTGTGCAACAACTGCTGTATGGCCAGCCATACTCCCTGCTCCGGCAGTCCTACGCGCCACGGAAGCAGCGACACGGCCGCGTGAATGCCGACGGTTGGGGCGTCGGTTGGTACGACTTCAGGATCAGGCCTGAGCCGGCTCGTTACCGAACGGCACAGCCCATGTGGGCTGACGCCCGGTTCCCCGAAATTGCGCCGCTGCTGACCTCAGAGCTGATATTGGCCGCTGTTCGCGATGCCACACCCGGAGCACCGGTTGAAGAGTCCGGAGCGCCACCCTTTCTCTCCGGCCGGTTCCTCTTTGCCCACAACGGAGTTATCGACGGATTTCGCGACGGACTGGGCATCGAGCTACGTCGCTCCTTGCCAACCGAACGAGAAGGGCAGATCATCGGCACCTCGGATAGCGAAGTGGTCTTCGCCTTACTTCTTGACCGTATCGACAAGGGTCGCGAGCCAATCGAGGCGCTTGTCGACGTCATCCATGAGCTCGATCAACTCACGACAGGCCGATTCAACTTCGTCTTGACCGATGGACACGAAGTGCTCGCCACCACGGCTGGCGACTCGCTGTATGTGCTCGATGGTCACTCAGTCACTACTACTGCTGTCTCTTATACACATCT
>JANZZE010000149.1 GCA_026419545.1 Acidimicrobiales bacterium | reverse complement strand
ATGTGTATAAGAGACAGGCCTTGTACGCGGCGATACCACCGGAGACCCCGAGGACGATGGTGTACCCACCAAGCGAACCAGGTGGTTCGGTGTGATCACCTGAGGGCGGTTCGGTCGGCATGGAAGGATCTTCGGTTCCTACCGCGGACCCGGACCTAGCGGCAGGCTTGTCACGCAGCGTCAGATGACTCCTCCGGCAGGTCGACAGCACGGATCTTGTCCGCGGCGATCTCCTCGAACGCAATCGACAATGGTTTGCGGGCCACCGAGGTGACCTGTGGTGGGATGGCTGCACCCAGCCCCTCGCCGAGCTGACCGAAATACGCGTTGATCTGACGTGCTCGCGCTGCCGAGAGTGTCACGAGCTTGAACTTGGAGTCGACCTTGCTTATCAAGGTCTCGATCTTCGGGTACATCATCGAATCATGGGCCTGGGGCATGGCGAGACTCCGGGTCGGTGAACGCGAACTGGGCTGTCCGACCTGTCGGACGGCGGCCAATCAGGCTACCAGAGCATCGCAGAAAGGTCGTAGTTGGCCTATTAGTCGGCGAATTGCGGCTCGGTCGGTGGGCCGATGAGTCGGCGGATGGTACTCGGTCGACCGGGGTCCGCACCGACTGGTCGGAAGATCAACCGGATCACTCCGACTTGCAGCGTGCCGCGTCGATCAGCGCGCGTAACTGGGCCACGGCCGCTTCGAGATCGTCGTTGATCACCAAGATCGCGCCCAGGTCGCAACTTGCCTCCCGTTCCTCAGTCGCTTTTTCGATGCGCTTCTGGACGTGCGCTGGATCATCGCCCCGAGCGAGGAGGCGCTGCCGCTGCTCCTCCACCGACGGAGCGTCGACGAAGAACAAAAGAGCGTCAGGGAACCGTTCCTTGATCTGGCGCGCACCCTGCACATCGATTTCGAGGACGAGATCCCTGTCGTCCGCACCACGATTGGTGGGATCCGGCAACGGTGTGCCGTAGAGGTTCCCTAGGAATTCCGCCCACTCGAGAAAGCCACCATTGTCGATATGTCGCTCGAAGGTCTCGCGATCGACGAAATGGTACGCGTCGGCTGCCTCACCTGGCCGCCGTGGGCGCGTCGTCCAAGAGCGACTGAGTTCGAGGCGCGGGTCAGACGCGATGAGGCGTTTGACGATGGTGCCCTTGCCGACCCCTCCGGGGCCGGAAATGACGATGATCACCGAGGGATGTCAGCTAGGGAAGGCGTTGAGCAGACCGGCCTTCTGTTGCTCTCCCAGACCGCGCACGCGCCGGGTCTCGCTGATTCCGATCTCTTCCATCGTCCGGCGGGCCTTGACTTTGCCGACCCCTGGCAGAGACTCGAGCACGGCGAGCACCTTCATCTTGCCGATGATCTCGTCTTCTCCAGCTTGGTCAAGTAGCTCCTTCAAGGTCAGCGACCCCATCTTGAGCTTCTCTTTCAGCTCGGCACGGGCACGGCGAGCCTCAGCGGCCTTGGCCAGGGCGGCCTTTCGCTGCTCGTCGGAAAGCTGTGGTGGTAGCGGCATGACCTGCACCCTAGCGCAGTGGCTTCAAGGGGATACCGGATCGGTCACCAGCTGTGACTAGCTGCGTGGACACGTAACCAGGCCCGACATGAATCTTCATCGGGCCCGCACCGCGTCGGCAACCTCCGCTGCGATGGCCGCGGCGGCGCCCGCAGGATCAGCGGCCCTCGTGACCGCGCGACCGATGACGAGGAGGTCGGCGCCTTCCTGAATCGCGAACCGGGGTGTTGCCGCCCGGGCTTGATCGTTTGCTTCCGCACCGGCGGGCCGTATCCCGGGCACGACTCGCAACAGCCTCGGCGCAATCTGACGGGCATCACGCAGGTCGCCTGCTGCGCACACGATGCCACCACACCCAGTCTCAGCAGCCAGCGCCGCCCTACGGGGCATGATGTGGGGCGGTGCTCCGTTGTCGGACGTGAGGACGGTCACGGCGAGTGCGACAGGGTCGGCAAGACCGGCCGCGGCCGCACCTTCGCGAAATCCTTCGACCCCCGCCCGCAACATGGCCGCATCGTCGCGGGCATGAAGCGTAAGGAAGCTCGCGCCAAGCGAACCGAGCACCCGTGCCGCCTTGTTCACCGTGGTCGGGATGTCATGCAGCTTGAGGTCGACAAAGACGTCGTAACCCTGCGCACGCATGGTCTCGACCGCGTCCGGTCCGGCCGCGCTGAACAACTCGAGGCCGACCTTGGCGACCGAGAACCACGGCCGAAGCTCTCTCGCCAAGCGCAGTGCGTCAACGAGATCGTCGCAGTCGAGCGCAAGGGCAAGCCGAGACCGCGCCGACTCGTCGCCCTGTCGGCCGATTCCTCCTCGCGTGGTGCCTGCCGCGGTCGTGTCAGCCATGAGCACCTCCGATGAGCTCCCGTACCTCACACACGCCGTGGCGCGTGCACCAGTCCTCCAAGCCTTGCAGGACGGCAAGGACCGCGCGTGGATTCACAAAGGTTGCCGTCCCGACCTGCACCGCGGAAGCGCCTGCGAGCAACAGCTCAACCGCATCTTCGCCCTTTGCGACCCCACCGACGCCGACGATGGGAAGCTCTGGGAGCGCCGCGTGGACGTCGTAGACCGCGCGCACCGCGATCGGGTGGATCGCCGGGCCCGACAACCCTCCTCCCTTGCCTCTGGCCAGCAACGGCTGCCGACTTTCGAGATCGATCACGAGCCCGGGAACCGTGTTGATCAGCGTGACCGCAGCAGCACCTGCCTCCCAGGCTGCCGCCGCGATCTCCGGGAGGTCGGCGACATTGGGACTGAGCTTGCACCACACCGGGCGACCACAAGCCGTCGACGCCTCCACTGCTTCGGCGGTCAGCGACGGTGAATGGGCAAACATCTTCCCGCCCGCATGATGGTTCGGGCACGAGACGTTGACCTCGACCGCTACCACGGACGGGGCAGCCGACGCGAGCGTCGCCGCCGCTTTGGCATAGCCTTCGGGGTCGGTTCCCCAGATGCTGGCGACGACGGTGGCTCCAGCCTCGATCAGCCGTGGCAGCTCCGACTCGAGCCAGTGTTCAACTCCCCCGCCCTGGAGCCCGACGCTGTTGAGCATGCCAGCGGGCGTCTCGTGAACTCGTGGCGGCGGATTACCCGGCCAGGCCGTTGCGGCCAGGGACTTGACAACGACGGCGCCCAGTGCGGACAGGTCGACGTAGCGACCCAGCTCGTCAGCATGGCCGGCTGTCCCCGACGCAGTCATCACCGGATTGCGCAGCTCGACGGAACCAACCGAGGTCCTCAGGTCGGGTGCATCTGCCCCGACTCGTGCCCGTCGGTGGCGTCGGCTCACCACGTCTCCATACCGAAGCTCATAGCGGAAGTGCGAGCTGGTCACCGCGAACGCCACGGTGATACTCCTGCAAGGGACGCACTTTCAGCTCGTGCCGTAGGACGTCCCGAATTCCGCTTGCTGCGGCGAGCGCTGCGGCGGCGGTGGTGAGCAGTGGGACTCCGTGCTGACCAGACGCCGCCCGGATGTGCATCCCATCAGACCGCGGGCCGCGCCCGCGGGGACTGTTCACCACCAAATCGACCTTGCCGCTTGCCACCAGTTCCACGGCGTCTGTGCCGGTCGCGTCTCCGAGCTTGGCGACCCTGATCGCAACTGGCACACCGCGTGACTCAAAGAAATCGGCAGTGCCTTCGGTGGCCGCAATGCTGAAGCCGAGCTCGACGAAGAGTTTGGCTGCACGCGCTCCTGTTTCCTTGTCACGATCAGCGAGCGACATGAAAATCGTCCCGCTCGTCGGGAGCCGAGTGCCGGCGGCAAGTTGGCTCTTCGCGAAAGCCAGACCGAAGGTGAGATCGATACCCATCACCTCGCCGGTCGAGCGCATCTCCGGTCCCAACACCGCGTCCGCTTCTGGGAACCGATTGAACGGCAGCACTGCTTCCTTGACCGCGATGTGATCGGAGACGACAGGCGGCACGAGCAGACCCTCGGCCCGGAGCTCCTCGAGGCTGGCTCCGACCATGAGCCGGGCTGCGACCTTGGCCAAAGGCACGCCTGTGGCCTTGGCCACGAACGGCACGGTGCGACTGGCTCGAGGGTTGGCCTCGATCACGAAGACCTGGCCAGCTCTCACCGCGTATTGCACGTTGATGAGTCCCCGCACGTCGAGTGCATCCGCGATGCGCTTCGTGTAGTCGGCGATGACAGCCATCGTCTCGTCTGACAGCGAGTACGGCGGCAAAGCGCAGGCCGAATCCCCGGAATGGACCCCGGCTTCTTCGACGTGCTCCATCACCCCGCCGATCAGAAAGTCGCCGGTGTGATCGCGAAGTGCATCCACATCCACTTCGGTCGCGTCCTCGAGGAAACGATCGATGAGCACCGGTCGCTCAGCTGACAGCCCTCCTTCGCGTCCGAGTGACCCGAACCCGGCGAGTTGTTCCAAGGCTCGGCGAAGGTGATCGTCGTCGTAGACGATCTCCATCGCCCGGCCGCCGAGCACATACGACGGCCGCATGAGCACTGGGTAGCCGACCCGCCTGACCACTTCCCTCGCTTCATCCAGATTCGTCGCCGTACCTCCGGCGGGCTGAGGGATCTCGAGTCGAGCGCAGAGAGAGTTCCAACGGTCTCGGTCCTCGGCGACATCGATCGACTCAGGACTGGTCCCGAGCACGAGATGGCCAGGCAAGCGGTTCGCAAGTTTCAGCGGCGTCTGCCCACCGAGCGCCACGATCACCCCGACGGGTCGCTCCGCTTCGATGACGTTCATGACATCTTCGTAGGTGAGCGGCTCGAAATAGAGGCGATCGGACGTGTCGTAATCGGTTGAGACCGTTTCGGGATTGCAGTTCACCATCACCGTCTCGAAGCCGGCTTCGCGCAACGCAAAGCTCGCGTGGACGCAGCAATAGTCGAACTCGATGCCCTGCCCGATGCGGTTCGGTCCCGAGCCGAGGATCACGACCCGGGGCCGACCACCGGGTGCAACCTCATCATCATCCTCATAGGTCGAATAGTGGTAGGGCGTTCTGGCCTCGAACTCAGCGGCACAGGTGTCGACGGTCTTGAACGTTGCTCGCACACCCTGCGCGAGCCGCGCGGTCCGCACCTCGTCTTCGTCCACAGACCAGAGGTAGGCGAGCTGCTGATCCGAAAACCCAAGCCGTTTCGCCCGCCGCCATGCAGATCTCGTCATCCCGTCGAGCCCGGTCGCAGCCAGATGTGCACGCTCCTCGACGATCATGAGGATCTGGTCGAGAAACCAGGGATCGACCTTTGTCGCCTCGTGGACTCGGTCAACGCTGATACCCCGCCGTAGCAATGCCTCGAGCTGGAACGGGCGGTCCGGCGTGGCAGTAGCGGCGGCTTCGAGTAACTCGTCGTCCGACATCGCATCGAAGATCGCTTCGCCGGGGTCACAGTTGAGGCCGGCTCGGCCTTGCTCGAGCGAGCGCAGTCCCTTCTGCAACGATTCGGGAAACGTACGGCCGATCGCCATCGCCTCACCCACCGACTGCATCTGGGTTCCGAGTACAGGCGGCTGGCCCGGGAACTTCTCGAAAGCCCAGCGCGGGACTTTGGTCACGACGTAGTCGATGGTCGGTTCGAAACTCGCCGGCGTTTTCTGTGTGATGTCATTGGGGATCTCGTCGAGCGTGTAACCGATTGCGAGCTTCGCTGCGATCTTCGCGATGGGAAAGCCGGTTGCTTTGGAGGCCAATGCGCTGGATCGGCTGACTCGGGGATTCATCTCGATCACGACCATCTCACCGCTGCTCGGATCAACCGCGAATTGGATATTCGAACCACCGGTCTCGACACCGACCCGTCGAATAACCTGGAAGGCGGCATCGCGCATCGTCTGATACTCGACGTCGCTCAGCGTCTGAGCCGGGGCGACCGTGATCGAATCGCCGGTGTGGACGCCCATCGGATCAAGGTTCTCGATAGAGCAGATCACCACGCAGTTGTCTGCACGATCACGCATCACCTCGAGTTCGTATTCCTTCCAACCAGCGATGGAACGTTCGATGAGGATCTCCGAGATCGGGCTGGCGGCGAGTCCTGCCGCAGCTCGCCGCCGGAAATCGTCCTCAGTCGCGGCGATGCCCGTGCCCTTGCCGCCCAAGATGAACGCTGGACGGATCACAACTGGCAGACCGACCCGTTCCAGCACTTCCATCGCCTCGTCGAGATCGTGCGCAATCCCGCTAGCCGGCGTAGCCAGTCCGATCTCCGCCATCGCGTGCTTGAAGCGTTCGCGATCCTCTGCGGTGGCGATCGCCTCGGCGTTCGCACCGATCAGCTCGACCCCGTAGTGGTCGAGCACCCCCGCATTGACGAGCTCCATCGCGAGGTTGAGACCGGTCTGGCCACCGAGCGTCGGCAACAACGCATCAGGTCGCTCGCGGGCGATGATCCGCTCGAGGACTTCGGCGTCGAGTGGTTCGACATAGGTCGCGTCGGCGAAATCCGGGTCGGTCATGATCGTCGCCGGGTTCGAATTCGCGAGGATCGTGCGGTAGCCCTCGGCTCGCAGGACCCGGCACGCCTGTGTGCCGGAGTAGTCGAACTCGCAGGCTTGCCCGATCACGATCGGACCCGAGCCGATCAACAGAATCGATCCGATGTCGTCGCGGCGCGGCATCAGTTCTGCTCCATCAAGTGTTCGAACACAGAGAACAAATACGCGGCATCGTGAGGGCCGGGCCCCGCCTCTGGGTGATACTGGACCCCGAATGCCGGCACCTCGAGGCAGCGGATTCCTTCGATCACCCCGTCATTGAGGTTGCGATGGGTGACCTCGACGCCGGGGATCGGATCCTCCGTGACCGCGTAGTTGTGGTTCTGTGAAGTGATCTCGATCGCACCGGTTTCGATCCGTCGGACCGGATGGTTCCCACCGTGGTGGCCGAAGGGAAGCTTGAAGGTCGACCCACCGAGCGCAGTCGCGAGGAGCTGATGACCGAGGCAGATGCCGAAGATCGGCAGCTGGCCGAGCAACTCTTGAATCGTCTGGACCGCACCCTTGACTGCGGCCGGGTCGCCGGGACCGTTCGAGAGGAAGACACCATCGGGTCGGCGGGCGAGGACTTCGGATGCCGGGGTCGAGGCCGGGACGACCTCTACGGTCGCGAGCTGGCCAAGGTGGCGCAGGATGGTCTGTTTGATACCGAAGTCGTACGCAACGACACGGCGAGGACCTGACCCGAACGTGTAGGGCTCGTCTGTGGTGACGGTAGCGACGAGATCGACGCCCACAGTGCCAGGTTCGGCTGCGGCTGCGCGCTTGAGGGTGACCTCATCGGCGGTGCCGAATGCACCCGGCATTGCGCCAGCGTCCCTGATGTGCCGAGTGAGCC
>JANZZE010000148.1 GCA_026419545.1 Acidimicrobiales bacterium | reverse complement strand
GTTCTGGAACAGTGCGATCACCGCCGTGGCACCGATCAGGCCCAACCCGACGGTGAACATGCCCGCGATCGAGCCGGTACGGAACGCCACTTTCAGGGCGCGGGGCATCGAGCCCGAACGAGCGGCGGCAGCGGTCCGGACATTCCCCCGCACGGCAAGGCTCATACCGATGAAGCCGGTCAGGCCCGACATGAGACAACCCACCAAGAACGCGATCGTCCGGAAGGTCCCCGACAACGGCTGGCTCAACGCTTCGACCGTGCCCCCGCCCTCGGTTGGCTTCATGATTGCCGTCGACGTCACGAAGACGATGACGATCAGCGGAACGAGGATGAAGGCAATAGTGCGGAACTGACGCCGGAGGTACGCCAGGGCCCCTTCTTGGATGGCGCCAGCGATCTCCTTCATCTTGTCAGTCCCCTCGTCCTCGGCGAGGACACCTTTCATCAGGAGGAATCCGACGAGGACCGCAACTAGCGCCGTGATGCCTGAAAAGGCGATCAAGGCCCAGTCCGTGCCGCTCAGTTCGAACTCCTGCCAGCCGCCTTCTGCGGCGAGCAGTGCATTCATACGTTGGTTCCTTCCTTCTCAGTGGCGACGTTGTCGCCGTTCTCCCTCTCGCTTGCCTTGCGATCGTTCGTACCGGCCTGGCGGGCGCCATTCGGCTTCGCCTTACCGGTCAGTGGTCGTACATAGATGTGGCGGGCGATCCGCTCACCGAGCGTGCGGTCGTGACCCCCAACCCTGAGTACCAGTGGCCCGTCGAAGGGGTGCTTTTCTCGGACCTCGACCCGGACGCCGGGCCGTACCCCGAGCTCCTCGAGAAAGCGCACGACCTCAGGATCTGTCGAACTCGGCAGCGCGACCTCGGCGACGTCACCTGCCTCGAGGTCATACAGCGGAGGCATTTCCGGTATGTGGTCGGTTTCAGGCTCGGGGATCGGGAAACCGTGCGGGCAGGTCGTCGGGCGGTTGAGCGCCATGAAGATGCGCTCCTCAACCTCCTCTGGGAGGTCGTGCTCGAAGGTCGGAGCGAGGCGATCTGCTTCGTTCCAGGCGTAGCCCAACATGTCGGCGAGGAAGCGCTCCACGATCCGGTGCCGACGGATCGCGGCGACCGCTGTGCGCCGCCCTTCATCGGTGAAGGTGACCCCGTGGTACGGCTTGTGCAACACCAGTCCCCGATCAGCTAGGCGCTTGATCGTGGCGGTGACCGTTCCTGGGCTCACGTTGAGGGTTTCCGCGAGGTCGCCGGTGTGGGCCTCTCGCCCATCTTTGGTGTGGCGATAGATGGCCTTCAGCGCCTCGCGCTCGGATTTCGACAGATCGCTTGACATGTTTTGGATAGTCAAAAACGGTTTTCGACCGGCCAGATTTCAGTCCGCCCGGTGCAAAAAAGCAAGCTCCCGCACAGCAGCTGGAGACCAGATATCGTCACGCTTGCAAAGACTGTCCGACGTTGACGAGTCGACGGTGCTCCGCAACCGGGCACTGGAGACCAGATCCCGTTCGGTTGCGATGATGGGTCGAGGGGTTCTGCCGAGGTGAATCCGCCCGCGGACCGCTGGAGACTGGAATTCGCCACTCGCGGGAGTGACCGGGGTAGAGAATGCCGTCCAGATCTGGGCTTTGCAGTGCGCGCCTGCGTGGCACGTGCAAGCGTGTGACCGGTGACTCAGATGAGCTCCCGGCCCACACAAAGCACGCGGACCGGTCCACGAGGGGTGCCAGCACGCGTGTCACGAGATGCCGCGCTGGCCGTTGCGGCGACGGTGGCGCTGCTCGGCGTGTTCGTAGCCGCGTTGGTTCTCGCAATCGCCCGGCGTTGGGAACCGGCGTCGGATTGGGCGCTCATCGAGACTCAGGTCGCTGATGTCGGAACGTCGGCCACGCCGCTGGTCGGCCCCTATTCACGGTTCAACTGGAATCATCCTGGTCCCGGGTTGTTCTACGTGCTGGCCGTGCCGTACCGGATTCTCGGTTCATGGCCCAACTCGCTGCTTGTCGGCGCACTCGCTGTCAATGCCGCCTCGGTGATCGGCGTAGCGCGGTCGGCGTGGCGGCTCGGCCGCCTCCCGCTCGTACTGATCGCCGTCGTCGCCACCGCAGTCTTGACCCGATCGCTCGGAGCCGGCTTCCTGATCGACCCTTGGAACCCGTATCTCCCGTTGCTCCCGCTCGGGTGGTACCTGTTCATCGTCTGGGAAGCGGGTCGTGGACGGCGCTGGGCGTGGCCGCTTGCGTTGGGCCTCGGGAGCTTCGCCGTGCAGGCCCACGTCGGCTACTGCCTGTTGGTCGCGTTCCCGCTCATGTGGGCTGTGGGCTCAGCGGTCCTCGGGCATCCTGACCGGTCGGGCCAGCCGCGTTGGCGAAACGTCGCGGCCGTGACGGCAGTGGTCCTCACGGTGTTTTGGATCCCACCGTTGGTCCAGCAGTTGTTGGGACCGGGTCGGGGCAATCTCTCCGCCCTGTGGTCCCAAGGGTCCCGTTTCATCAGCAAACAGGCTCCCGCTGCCCCCGCTGCCCACGCGATTGGGTCGAGTGGGTTATTTGCTCCTCGTGTAGTCGGACTCGGTCAAGCTCTCGGACTGCTTGCCCGCGAGTTCTCTGGGTGGGCGCCGTGGTTCGGCGGTCCCGAGCCCCGGCAGGGCAACGGTGGAGTCGCAGCACTTGCGCCGCTGTGGCTCTTTGTGCCGCTTGCTGCCTGGGTGGGGGTTGCCGTCGCAGCCCAGCGGTCGAAGAGGTCGGATCTGTTGAGTGCGCTCGGACTCGCCGCAACAGTGCTCCTCGCAAGTTGCGGTTCTGTCCATCGCGACCGTCTCGGCGTCGTCGGATGCATCACAGCCCAAAGAGGTGTTCACTCGGAGCTCGCGCGAGCTGTCAGGTAAGACGCTCGAGTGGCTTTCGGCTCGCGGCGTTCGATCCGTTCTGGTCCGACCTGACGGTCTCGGTAATGGGATCCACTTCCCTGCGGTGGTCTCGGCTTTGCGCCGGTACGGATACACGGTGTACCTGCCAGACGGTTTCAGTGATGTGCTTCTACCCCGCCATGGGCTCGACGGACGGAAAGCGGATCTCACCTTGATCGTTGCGGCTGGTGATGACCACATAGCCAACTGGACCGGCAACCCTGCTGCTCGACGGATCGCGTACATGTCGCCTGAGTCGGCTGAGGAACTCTCGGCAGGCGTGGTCCCAGTCGCGGTGTTTGCGACCTGAAGTCCCACGCGATCGGTCTCAGCCCGGACGGCCTTCGGCGACCAGGCGTTCGAGACGAAGATCTGGGTGCTCTTGTTCCAGTCGGGCCAACCAGTACTGGCTCTCGAACAGCGCCAGCAGATCGCCGTCCGCTCGTTCCACGATCCGGACGCCTGACATGGATCGGAGCCGCTCGGCACTGACGGCATCGGTGCGCCGGGCCACCGTGTAGGAGGTGGTTGTCAGCTCGACCGGGGCACCGAACTCGTTTTCGAGGCGCCACGTCGCTACCTCGAACTGCATCGGGCCGACCGCGGCGAGGATCGGGGCCTGTTCACCGACCTCCCGGTCCCGTAGGACCTGGACGACGCCTTCTTCGTCGAGCTGGGCGATACCCCGCCGGAACTGTTTGAACTTCGAGGTGTCGCGGACCCGGGCCACCCGGAAATGCTCAGGGGCAAAGGTGGGGATCGGTGGGAATTCCACCGGTGGGTCGAGGTACAAGGTGTCCCCGACCCGCACTTCTGTCGCGTTCACCAAGCCGATCACATCCCCCGGGTAGGCCTCGTCGAGCGTTTCCCGTTCCTGCCCGAAGACCTGGTGTGCATACTTGGTGCTGAACGGCTTGCCGGTCCGTCCGTTGGTGACGATCATGCCGCGCTCGAATACCCCCGAGCAGACCCGTACGAACGCGATCCGGTCACGGTGCGCTTTGTCCATGTTCGCCTGAACCTTGAAGACAAAGCCCGAAAAAGGTGCGTCGAGCGCTCGCTGGTTCCCGTTGGCGTCGGTGCGTGGAGCAGGCGGAGGAACGAGGTCGACCACTGCGTCGAGCAGCTTGCGTACACCGAAATTGGTGAGCGCTGACCCGAAGAACACCGGCGTGGACTCCGCGGCGAGGAAGGACTTGGGGTCGAGGTCGGCGCCGACTGCGTCGAGGAGCGCGAGGTCGTCGGCGGCTGCTGCCCACGCCTCACCTTCTTCTCGGCTGGCTCGTTCAGGCTCGACGTCTTCTTCGGGGGCGATCGCGGAGCCGTGGGAGGTTCGGGTGAACCTGGTGTAGACCCCATCACGACGGTCGACGACGCCACGGAAATCCCCAGCGATCCCCACCGGCCAGGTGACGGGGGTCGGAGTGATCCCGAGCAGTTGCTCGATCTCGTCGATCAACTCCAGCGCGCCCCGCCCTGGTCGATCCCACTTGTTGATGAAGGAAAGCAGTGGGAGTTCGCGCTGACGGCACACATCGAACAACTTCAAGGTCTGGGGCTCGATCCCCTTTGCCGCATCGAGCACCATCACTGCAGCGTCTGCCGCGGCGAGCACTCGGTACGTGTCCTCGGAGAAGTCACGGTGGCCCGGCGTGTCGAGGAGGTTGACCACGTGTCCCCGGTAGGGGAACTGCATGACCGCCGAAGTGATCGAGATCCCGCGCTGCTGCTCGAGTTCCATCCAGTCAGAGGTAGCGGCGCGCCGGCCGCCGCGGGCCTTCACGGCACCGGCTTCGGAGGACAAGGCCCCGCCGTAGAGCAGGAACTTCTCGGTGAGCGTCGTCTTGCCGGCGTCGGGGTGAGAGATGATGGCGAACGTCCGCCGTCGCGCCGCTTCCGCCGCCGGTTCGGCGTTTGTTGGCATGGACTAACCAGGCTACCGGGAGTCCTGATCGGCGCCGATCATGGCGATGACGCGAGTGCTTCGTAGGTCGCGTCGATGAGGCTGGCTGTGCGGGGGTCGCCGGTGAGCCCGAGGTACATCTTGTTCATCACGTAGCCGAAGCCGAGTTCGTAGTCTGGGTCAGCGAAGCCGACCGACCCGCCGGCGCCGTAGTGGCCGAAGCTGCGGTGTCCCCCCAACTTGAGTATCTCGTTGGGGAGGTTGAAGCCCAAGCCATACTGCAGGTCGAGCCCCATGATGATGTGGTCGACCCCCTCGGTCTGACGCTCGATTGCCTTGTCGATCCATTCGTCGGTGAAGAGTCGAATCGCCCCGCCGGGTCCTTGGACTTCGCCCACACAGGCGGCGTAGAGCTTGGCCAGGGATCGAGCATTGGTGATGCAGTTGGCCGCCGGGATTTCGGCCTTCCACACTTCAGGCAAGTTGAACGAGGCGAACTTGTGCTCACTCCACGCCCCGCCAGGCGCGTAGAGGGCTTTGCCAAGGTTTGTTTCGGGGCCGATGAACTGATCGACCATGGCCGCCATCGCCGGGTCGGTTGGGAGCTCCACGACTTCGAGTGGCGCGACCCGGCGGTGGAGCTTCTCGGGTAAGCCGATCCATAGGTCGAGCCCGAGTGGGCCAGCGAGCTCGTCCTGAACGAACTGGCCGACCCCTTTCCCGCTGACGCGGCGGACGACCTCCCCTACCAGCCAACCGAAGGTGGTTGCGTGATAGCCGTGCTGAGTGCCCGGCTCCCAAACCGGTTGCTGTTGTTCCAGCGCTTCGATGACCGTGTCCCAGTCGAGCGCGTCTTCGATGGTCATCTCCACGTCGACCCAAGGCAACCCGGCCCGGTGGCACAGCAGCCAACGCACCGGGATGTCTGCCTTGCCTGCCTTGGCGAACTCGGGCCAGTAGTCTGCGACTTTGGCGTCTAGATCGAGCAAGCCACGGTGGGCCAACAGGTTGGCACAGATCGCTGTTACGCCTTTGGTGGTCGAGAAGACGAGCTGGAGGGTGTCTTCGGTGTATGGCCGGCCTGTCCGCCGGTCTGCGAGTCCGCCCCAGAGATCGACGACCTTCTGACCGCGATAGAAGACGGCGACTGCTGCGCCTGTTTCGCATTTGCCTGGGCCGGCCAGCATGGCGTTGAGAGGATCCAGATCGCGCTCGAAGTTCGCAGCGAAGGCTTCGCGTACCGGTTCGAAGCCGGGAGCGACCGAGCCGTGGATCTCCGGAGTTCCGGTCATTGAGTTGTTGCTCCTTTCAGCGATGAGGAGGTAGCGCTGGCAGCATTCGGGAACCGGTAGGTCTCGGGGCGCCGGTTGGCCAGGCTTGGCAGAATCTTTCTTGTCTTGCGAACGTATTCGGGATCGATATCGGCCACGACGACTGCATCGCCATCGCTTCCTACCTCGGCCACCACGACACCCCAGGGATCGATGATCATGGAGTGGCCGTGCCAGGCCAAGCCCGGCGCGCTCTGACCATACTGGCCAGCAGCGACGACATAGGCCTGGTTCTCGATGGCCCGAGCGCGAAGCAACACCTCCCAGTGGGCGGGTCCTGTCTTGGCGGTGAAAGCCGCCGGCACCACGATCACGTCGGCTCCTTGGAGAGCGAGGATCCGGTAGAGCTCAGGAAATCTGAGGTCGTAACAGATGCTGAGACCAACCGTACCGACGCCAGCGGCAGGCACTGAGACGATCGTGTCGCCCGGGGTCACGACCTGCGACTCGTGGAACTCGGCTCCGGGAACATCACAGTCGAACAGATGAATCTTGCGGTAGGTAGCGACGATCTCCCCGCTCGGCGATACCAACAGCGACGTGTTGCTCGTTCGTTCGGTGCTCCCGACAGATTCGACGATGCTGCCGGCGACCAGCCAGAACTTGTGCCTCGCCGCGTGCTCGCGTGCCCACTGACTCGTCGGTCCACCGATCGGTTCAGCGCCTGCCTTGAGCACCGAGCCGGGCCCGAGACAGTTGAACATCTCGGGTAGGACGACGAGCTGCGCGTGCTTTTCGGCTGCGTCGGCGAGTAGCGCCGCTGCACGGTCGAGGTTGGCGGCTTTGTCTCCGGTTGAGCACATCTGAATGGCTGCGACGCGAGGCACGACATGACCCTACTGGCCGCCATCGCTGCGTTCGCGTGGCGAACCATTGGAACCGGTCACGGGATCGGCGGAGCGAGAATCGTCAGCCGAGCGGTTTGAGCGCCGAGGGCTGAGCCGTCGGCGGCTCGCACCTCGATGCGGTACTCGTAGGTTCCGGGTTCGGGAGAGCACACCGGGTCATCAGGGAGTACCGGACACAACGCCGCACTGCCCTGCCGTTGGTTCGAAGTGAAGCCGTCTGGTCGGCCATCTCCTGGCCCCCATACGCGCACGCTCGCACCGCCGGTTACCGACCACCGCAGGATCGGCGCGGCGGGGGCGCTCCCGTCGATGTGGTACGGCGTAATCACCTCCGACGGCTGGATCGTCAACGTGGTGACGGCCTGCGCGAGGACGGCGGCGATGGACCTGGAG
>JANZZE010000147.1 GCA_026419545.1 Acidimicrobiales bacterium | reverse complement strand
GGACATTCACAGAGGGTCACATGAACTGAACAGGGCATACAGCTCGTCTGTCGCTGAATTGCAACGCAACTGCAATGAGTTGCACACAGGGCGGTGATGCGACAGAGTTCGGGCGTTGTGACGCGGGTCACCTGTCTGGCGAGTGCGGGCGGCCGCGGCCGATGTTGGGGGTACAAGCGAATGGAATGCGTGAGCATCGTCATCCCGGCCTACAACGAGGCGGGGAGGTTGGCGGCGTCGCTACCGGGACTGAGGGATCGGATCGCGCTCAGCGCGCGCGTTGAGCTGATCGTCGTCGATGACGGCAGCGAAGATGCCACTGCCGAAGTCGCACTTGAACATCTGCGGGACTGGCCCGCCTCCAAGCTCGTCCGTCTGCCCTGGAACCAAGGAAAGGGTGCAGCGGTGCGAGCAGGGGTCAGCCTGGCAACGGGCGACGCTGTCGTCTTCATGGATGCAGATCTTTCGGCCGACCTCGCTGATCTCCCACAACTGCTCAAGGCGCTCAACCACGCAGACATCGCCGTTGGTTCGCGGCAAGTAGCAGGCTCGTGTGCCACCTACGACCGCAGGCTGCGGCGCGTGACGAGCAAGGTGTTCAATGACGTCGCGTGCGCGATTGCGGGCATCGCCGTTTCTGACACCCAATGTGGTTTCAAGGCGTTCCGCATGCCGGCCGCCAAGCTGTTGTTCCACCTCTCCCAGGTCGATGGGTTCGCCTTCGACGTCGAAGTTCTTGTCCTGGCCGACTTGCTGGGCTTTCGTGTTGTGGAGGTGCCGGTCGGATGGCAGGAAGCTGCGGGTAGCCGAGTCAGGCCCTGGCGCGACGCGCTCTGGATGTTGCGTGACATCCTCTTGGCTCGTCGGCGCTGCGTCCGAGCCGCACGCGGAGCCAACCTCAATGAATGGGTCAGCGAGCCGCGAACGATCGGCCCACCGGTGGCCAAGGCCAATGGCGCGCACACGCCAGTTCCGTGCGCGCAGCGAGCGGGGGCACCGGAGCTCGTCATCGATCTCCGTGACCCGGCATCGACAGCGGGCCGTTCCCGCGCCGATGTGCTAGTTCGCTCCCATTCCGTCCATCTCGCCAGCGTGCCTGCCGCGCTCGATCATCACGGCCGCTGATGCGCATCCTGTTCGTCTCTTGGCGGGACCTTTCGCACCCGAATGCAGGTGGCTCGGAAGTCGTCGTCGACAAGCTCGCCACCGAGCTGAGCCGCCGAGGCCTCGACACGTCACTTCTTTGTGGTGGTCCAGTCGACCTGGCGCTCGCGAGCCACCGTTCCTATCCGGTGGCGACGGTCGGCGGCTCCTACAGCCAATACGCCAGCGCACCGTTGGCCTACTGGCGTCACCACCGCGACGTCGATCTCGTCGTGGAAGTGGTCAACGGCATGCCGTATTTCTCACCGGTGTGGCGGCGCGGCCCCCGGCTGGCGCTTCTCCACCACGTCCATGACGACCAGTGGAACCACTACTTCCCACGTCCGATCGCTGCGGTCGGGCGTGTTGTCGAATGCCGGCTCATGCCGCTGGCCTACCGGTCGACGCAGTTCCTGACCATCTCGGCCTCCACGAAGCGGTCCCTCGAAGCCATCGGCGTGGCCGGTTCGCGCATCCACGTCATGCACAACGGTCTCGATCCTGAGGCCTTCGTTACCTCCGGCACGCGCGCGGAGCAACCCACATTCGTGGCTCTCGGACGCCTAGCGCCGAACAAGCGCCTCGATTTGTTGCTCGCGATGTGGGAACGAGTCCGGCCCCACACTGGCGGCCAGCTGATCGTCATCGGTGACGGCCCCGATCTCGACCGTCTCCGCCATCTCGCTGGGCCGAACGTCGAGTTCACGGGTCGCGTGAGCGAAGACCGAAAGCGCGCGCTGCTTTCCTCGGCGTGGATGCTGGTACATCCGGCCAGACAGGAGGGCTGGGGCCTGGCCATCATGGAGGCCGCCGCGGCGGGGACTCCTGCGATCGGTTTCGACGTCCCGGGCGTATGCGACACGATCGTCGACGGTGTGACCGGCGAGCTAGCGCACAACGACACGGAGTTCGTCGATCGGTGGATCGGTCTCGCACTCGACGCCGAACGCCGCACGCGCCTCGGTGACTGTGCAGCTCGACGGGCTCGCGAGTTCACCTGGGATGCCACGGTCGATGCGTTCCTCAAAGCCGCTGACGCGGCGCTCGGGGCGCCGGCGGTCTCGGCCCGGCGGGTTCGTGGTGCGTCGAGGGGTCAGGCGTGGCAAGTATCTGGGCCGACTGAGGTCGTTGCCGGTGCTTCGTCGGCGAGCCGTCGAGCGGGGAAGGAACAGCGTCTGGGTACTGGTCCAGCGACGCGGAACGAGCGGCTTGCTTGGTCCGGACGCCGCGCCCGGCGCCGCCGCGCTGGTTGGCGTCGGAGCGCGACCTTGGTCCGCCTGTTCCGCAGAGAACAGTCCGATCCGGACGCGTTCTACACGTTCCTGGCCGACGACACCCTGGAGCACCTCCGTCAGTTCGTGGAGCTGCGAGATGCGGTCGTCATCGATGTTGGCGGCGGGCCTGGCTACACCGCAGAAGCCCTGCGGGTTGCGGGCGCTCGATGCTGCGTGGTCGAGTACGACCGCAACGAACTCCTGCTCCACGACCGGCAACCGGATGTCGCCGTGCAAGGCGACGGTCAGTTACTCCCGGTTGCAACGGGAAGCGTCGACATCTGCCACAGCTCGAACGTGCTCGAACATGTTCCGGATCCGTTCCGGATGCTCGAGGAAATGGCGCGGGTGCTGAAGCCGGAATCGGGAATCGGCTATGTCACTTTCACCAACTGGTACTCGCCGTGGGGTGGTCACGAGACCTCGCCTTGGCATTACCTCGGTGGTGAACGGGCGGTTCGTCGTTACGAGCGGCGCTACGGGCATTCGCCGAAGAACCGGTTCGGTGACAGTCTCCATCCACTGCATGTGCACCAGGTCCAGCGCTGGTTTGCGGGTCGACCCGAGCTCGAGGTCCTGTGGCAGGGGCCCCGTTACCTCCCCGACTCGCTTGCGTGGATTGCGCACGTGCCTGGTCTGCGAGAGGTGGTGACGTGGAACCTGGCAGTGGTCTTCCGCCGGTCGAGTTGACCGAACGCACCGACCGGCGCACGCTAGGCGCCTTCTGGCTGAGCGTCATCGCTGTTGCCGCGTCGTCGGTTGCGACAGTGCTCGTGCTGTCTCACTTCTTCGCACCCGGCGAATTGGCCGAGGTGTCCACCGTCTTCGGCCTGTCGTTCGTCGCCGCGGTCATCCCGGTGGCCGTGCAATCGCAGGCCGCGGCTCGGCGGGCGTCCGGTGGCCGGTCTGGGGTCATCGCATGGGAACCGGTGTGTACCGGGGTCGCGCTGGCCGTGTTGGCCGCGCCCATTGCCGGAAGAATGCTCGGCGTCTCGATGTGGGCGGTTGCCCTGCCGGCATTTCAGGTCATCCCTGCGGTTGCCGTCGCGGTCGGGCGTGGTGAGTTGATCGCGCTGCGGCGTTATCGGATCGCGGCGGCAAACCACTGGTTCGAAGCAGCGATCCGGGTGATTGGCGGGGTGTCCCTCGGACTACTCCTTGGGCCTGATGGTGTCGCGTTGGCGCTCGTGCTTGCAGCCTTGGGCTCGTGGGTCACCTTGCGATATCCGGCGACCCGGGAACGCGAACGGCTCGTCCTGCCCGGTGCGGTGACGGCACTCGCGTTGTTCACTGCGGCTGTGCACCTCGACGTGCTCCTCGCGCCGCGATTGTTCGGGGTCGCGGCAGATGAGTACGCGGTCGCTGCGCTGCCGGCCAAAGGGGTGTTCCTCGCGCTGATGGCCGCCGGCTGGCTGGTTATACCGGCAGCCGCGCGTTTCACCCGTCAGAGGGACGCCCTAATCCCGATCCTCGGTACGACGGCGACAGGCTTCGTGCTTGCCGCGGTGGTGGCTGTCGCGTTGCCGTTAATCGCCACGTTCCTCGGGCGGGAAGGTGGCGATCACCTCGTGGCGTTCGTGTTGGGGCTGGCCATGGCGGCAGCCGCCGGTGCTTGGGTCTGCCTCCAAGTTCTGCTGACGCAAAACAATGGGAGGCTCTGGCTGCCGGCCACCGTTGCAGTGGCCCTGATCGTGACGATCGCTGCGGTGTCTCGTTCACCACTGGGCTTGGCAACCGGCATGTTGGTCGGTCAGACCGCCGCCTTGGTTGCATCGATTGCCGCTGTGACCCGACGTCCGACTGCCCACGCCGACGCGATCGACACGATGTTCATCGACCTCAGAGGGGACACGTCGGGTGGTGTGTCGTTGACTCGCCGACCGAGCCGACTCCGCCGCTTTGTCGCCGGATTGGCGCAACGGCTTGATGATGCCGGCATCCCAGCAACTGCGGCCTGGGCGCCGGCTCGGCGCACACCGCGGGTCCTGCTCTCCGCCGTCTCGGCGCTCATGTTCGCCGCGATCGTGGTGCAACGCCCTGGCTCGATTGTCCACGAGACCAAACTCGACGTGGCGATCGATCCCGCTCGCTTCCTGTCCCGCACGTTCCATTTGTNGGAACCGGTGGCGGACATGGGACACGTACAGAACCAAGCCGTCGGCTACCTGTTCCCGATGGGACCGTTCTACCTGCTTGGTCACCTGCTCCGAGTTCCGGTCTGGTTGATCCAACGGGGCTTTTCTGCCGCGGTGCTCGTAGCCGCGTTCTGGGGTCTGGTCCGCTTGGCCGACGCGTTCGGGATCGGGACGCCGCGAACCCGGATCGTCGGTGGGCTGGCGTATGCCCTGTCCCCGCTGTTCATCGCCCGCATCGGCAACACCTCTGCCATGGTCATGGGGGCGGCGTTCCTGCCCTGGGTGCTGTTGCCCTTGGTGCGGGCCAGCCGGATTGGCTCGCCACGGCGAGCCGGTGCGCTTGCTGGTTTGGCGGTGCTGTGTATGGGGGGCGTGAACGCTGCGGTCACCTTCGCGGTGCTACCAGCGCCGCTCATCTTCTTGGCGACCCGCAAGCCTGGAGCGCGCCGACGCGCCCTGCTGTTCTGGTTCGCTTTCGCAACGGTCTTGGCGACCACGTGGTTTCTCATCCCGCTGTTCTTCCAGCAGAAGTTCGGGTTCAATTTTTTACCGTTCACCGAGAGGGCTGAGACCACGACCGCGGTTGGTTCCACGACCGAGGCCTTGCGGGGGACGGCCGACTGGCTGAGCTATTTGAATCTCGGTGAAGCGTGGCTACCGGCAGGGTGGGAACTGGTGGTCAACCCGGTGGTGGTCGTAGCGACCTCGTTGGTCGCAGCGGTCGGACTCGCTGCCCTCGTTCGCCGTGACCAACCAGAACGCACGTTTCTCGCGTACACACTTTTCGTAGGTGTCATTGCTGTCGTGGCCGGCTACGGCGGGTGGTTCGGCAATCCCGCGGCGGCCGCGGCCCGGTCGTTGCTCGACGGCCCGCTTGGCTTGTTCCGCAATGTCTACAAGTTCCAGCCGCTCGTGCTGTTGCCGCTCGCCTTGGGATTCACACACCAGCTCGTTGTGGCTGGGCGTTGGGTGGCACGCCACGCTTCAGCATTCGGATTCACCGGTCGGGCTGCGTCGCGTATGTCCTGGGCTCCCGTCGTGATCGGTTCGGTGATGGTCGTGCTTGCTGCGTTCCCAATTGTCGCCGGCCGGTTGTTCAGTGATCGAGGTTTCGAGCAGATCCCCGACTACTGGCACGACGTTGCGGCCTACAACGACGAGCACGCCGGGTCGGGCCGGACGCTGCTCGTCCCCGGCCTCTCGTTCGGGGACTACACCTGGGGCCGCACCGAGGACGAGCCGCTCCAGGCATTGGCCGATTCGCCGTGGGCAGTTCGCAGCCTTATCCCGCTGGGCAGTGCCGGGGAGACCAGGGCACTCGATGCGGTTGAGCGGGCGATCGCTAGAGGAGGGAGTCCGGGCCTGGGGCCGATGCTCTCCCGCCTCGGTATCAGTCGGCTCGTGGTCCGCAACGACGCCAATTGGCAGCGTTGGGGTGCGCCTCGTCCGTTGCAACTGCGGGCAGCGCTGGAAAACAGTGGCTTGCAACAGGTGGCCGCGTTCGGTCCCGCTCTGGGTGTAACCGGGATGAGCCGAGAGCTGACCGGCTTACTTGATCAAGGTATCGCTGCAGCCGAACGCGAGCTGCGAGCGGTAGAGATCTACGAGGTCCCAAACTCGCGGTTGGTATCGGCCGCAGCACTCGATGACGTACTCGTTGTCAGTGGCGGACCGGAAGCACTGTTGACGTTGGGCGAACAGGGGGTCACGGCTGACCGGCCGGTTGTGCTTGCCAGCGACTATCCCGCGACCGAGCCGTTACCCGGCAACCTTGTCGTCACCGATTCGCTGCGCCGAAGGGACACCGAGTTCGGTCTCATGCGCGACAACCTCGGGACCTCCCTCGAGCGAGACGAGACGGTGGGTGGCCGGGAGCCTGCGCAACTGCTGCCGTCTGCGGGTGTGCACCACCAGAGTGCAGCGGTCCTCGAAGGTATACGGGGTGTCAGCGCATCGTCTTACGGTTCGTGGCTGTACGCGATTGCCGAGTCGGCACCCTTCAGCGCGATCGACGGCGACCCGGCCACCTCCTGGGTGACTGGCGCGACGGAGAGCTCTGAGGGTGAGTGGTTGCAGGTCGATCTCGACAACCAACTGGAAACGGAAACCATCGGTGTCCGCCTCCTGCTCGACGGACCGTGGCGGCCGGTGGTTCGTTCGATCCGGGTGACCACCGAAAACGGTTCGGTTGTCACCGACGTAGACGCCACCGAGGACCTCCAACAGGTGAAGGTGCCGACAGGCCGCTCGAGATGGCTCCGTGTGTCGTTCGAAGCGATCGAGGGTGAGAGCGACCTGACCGCTCATGCCGGAATACGTGAGCTCGAGATCCCGGGTGTCTCCGCCCGGCGGCTCATCGAGGTTTCCAATGATCTGACGGACATTGCGGGTGCCGATCATCCGGCACCGACCTACGTCTTCGAACGTGATGCTGCCGATCCCCGAGACCTGTTCCGCCGGGACGAAGAGGCGCAACTGGCTCGCCGGTTCACGGTCCCCGCGGACAGTTCGTACGCCCCGGTCGCCATGGCCCGCGCGGTACCCGGAGCGAAGCTCGACGCGTTGCTCGATTCTTTCGCCACTCGCACGCCGGGGTTCGAGGTGACGGCATCGAGCAGTTTGCTCGGACTGCCTGAGTACCGGCCTTCGAACCTCGTCGACGGGAACCCGGCCACGGTGTGGTTCGCGGCGCCGACCCCTGCCGCAGTGCGTGAGGGGATGCTGGTGCCGGTCACCGGCGGCGCGCTCGATGCCCGCAACGGGACAAGCCGTGCTGCGGCTGCGGCCAATGCGCCAGCAACCGACCCAGATCCGACGATTCAGTTGCGCTGGAGT
>JANZZE010000146.1 GCA_026419545.1 Acidimicrobiales bacterium | reverse complement strand
GTACCAGGGTGTTGCCCCAGTCCCGCCGGTGAAACCGCCGCCGTGGATCCACACCATCACCGGTCTTTTTCCGCTGTCCGGACGCGGTGTCATGACGTTCAGGGTGAGGCAGTCTTCGTCACAGACCATGCCAGCCTGCGTCATGAGGCCGCCAAGCATGCCAGGGGCCTGCCAGGACTGTGGCCCAAAGCGGGTGGCGTCGCGAACCCCGCCCCATGGCTCCGGCGGCGCAGGCGGGAGGAAGCGCCGGCGGCCGGAAGGCGCTGCCGCGTATGGGATGCCCGCGAACAACGTGACATCATCTTTGATGCGACCATGTACGGTGCCGGCTGTGGTTTCGGCGACTGGTGTCGTCATGGTCTCAACGTTACGCGGCGCGCCCGTCACTCGCCGTTGCGGCCTAGTGGCATCCGCGAAACAATGGGCCAGCGCACAGCGGAACCACCGGCGACGCCGCGGCTCGCCCATGGGAGGATAGTTTGAGCAATGGCCGCATTTGACTCCTACGACCCGCCCTACACCGGTCCGAGCGACCGCGAAGTCGTGGCCCTCCTGCAGCGCATGGCGAGCGCCCGCGCCCAGCTGCTCAAGGCCGAGCAGGCCGCGGCCGGGTCGGACCAGGCAAGGGTCGCCAACCGGCGTATCGATGCGATCGAAGAGGCACATGCCGATCTGCTCTGGGCCCAAGCCCAGCTGTGCGCGTCGGTCAAAGACGCTCAGGCTCGTCGCGAGGTCGAGAAGGCCGAGGCCCGTGAGAAGGCGACATTGCGGCGCTTCGGGTATTCGTCGTTCCGTGATTATCTGAAGGACCGCACCAGTCCGCCCACCACGGATCTACACCTCCAACTTGCCCGCAAGGAGTACGAGGCGGCCCAAACCGCGTGGGAGAACCTGCAACGTGAGATCGCGGCTGCCACCTTGCCGACGGTTGTCATCGACGTCACCGACGGCACACCTCGGCCGATTCTCTGAACCCAGGGGTCGGGGCCGGTCGCGCCCCATGGCCGGGTCATCGATGGCATCCTTGTACGCTCGCCTATCCGGTGAGTTCGCTTGTCGCTGAGATGTCTAGTCGTCGCCGTTCCCGATCCGTCGTAGCGCTCGTCGCGGTCAGCGTGGTGCTCGCAGCTGCCGCCTGCAGCTCGGGGGAGCAGGCGGCTCGCCCAGCCGGGACGGTGATGACGACCATCGCTCCGCTGGCCGATGCCGGCGATCTCGAGGGTGCGCCGTCGACGTTCCCGATGCCGGAAGGCTTCGTGCCTGCTGACACCCGCGGCGTGGCGTTGTTGAAGTTCCGAGAGTTCGAGGTGGACCTACCACCGATACCGGTGGTCGGTGGTGAAGCCAACATCAAGGGCATCGTTACAGGGCCCGATGGCAGTCCCGTTGGTGGGGCCATCGTCCGGTTGGAGCGGTTTGCCGGACGCCAGGGCGGGTTCATCGACATCCAGGCCGATGATCACGGCTTGTTTGAGGTTTCCGGTGTGTTTGGCGGCCACTACAGGATTCGGGCGTGGCGCAAGCCGGACCTGGCGACGGTAGAGGCTCAGACCATCTTTTTGGCCAGCGACGGGTCGGCCGAGGTCGATGTGCTGGTGGAGGTCCATGACCAACCGAAGCTGTCTGCCGCCATCACTGTCCCTGAATGGCAGATGGGTGTCCAGACCTTCCTCGTCGGCCTCTATGTGCAGGAGGAAGTGGATGACGACGGGATCGTCCAAGGCAAGCCGCTTCCCGACACCCCGCTCACCCTCCTGACCCCGCCCGGTATTCGCCTAGAGAGCCCGAATCCTGCAGTCACCGGGCCGGACGGTGTGGCCATCTGGGTGATCATGTGCACGGCGCCGACCGAGCAGACCATGACGGTGTTCGGACCGAACGGGATTGCCTACCCCTACACCACGCCACCGTGTAAACCAGGAGCGATACCGCCTCCGACCAGCACACCAGCCCCGGGGGCAACGACCACCACGACCCGCCCACAGTCGATCCCCGACTTCCCCGTTGGTTCCACCTTCACGGTGCCCTACGTCGGCCCGGTGCCGACCGGGGTATATGTCGCGGTCACCAACGGCACGTGGTGTCGGACAGCATTTGAGCTGCAGCGGGGCGATCAATGGGTGCCCTTCCAGGTCAACGGTGGCGTGCTTGCGCCGAACACTGCAGCCCGCAACTTCCAGTCGCTCACGGGGAGCCCGGCCTGCACGTTCCGGAGGATCCGTTGATGCAGCGCCGTCCGGCATGGCGTCGGTTTGTGCGAACGTTGGTCAGGGTCGCGGTGGTGCTTGCCATCGGCGTCCCCGTCCTCGTCGTCACCGCGGGACTTTCCGGTGGCTACCTGGTGCTCTTCGGTGACCTCCCGGGCACGGTGCCCGAACCCCGACCACCACTTCAGGCGATCCCGTCGAAGATTTTTGACGCGAATGGCCAGTTGCTCGGTGAGTTCCGTCAGTTCGATCTGACCATTCCGATGAACAAGGCCGATGTCCCGCAGGTGCTCAAGGACGCGGTCGTGGCTGCCGAGGACCAGAACTTTTGGAATCACCAGGGCATGGATCCACGAGGTCTCGCTCGTGCTGCCTACGAGAACTATCGGAGCGACAAGGTCCTGCAGGGCGGCTCGACGATCACACAGCAATACGTGAGGGCCCGCTACCTGAACACCGAGCGAACCGTCGAACGAAAGCTCAACGAGATCATTCTGGCAACGCGGGTCGAGCGCGACTTGGTCGAGGAGTTCAAAGGCCAGGGGATGAGTGACGAGGAAGCCGACCACGCCATGAAGGAGGAGATCCTCTTCCGATACCTGAGCGAGACCTATTTCGGTGGTGGTGCCTATGGCGCAGGCGCGGCTGCCCAGACGTATTTCCGCAAGGACGTCAAGGACCTGACGGCGGCGGAGGCGGCGACCCTAGCTGCGGTCATCCCGGCGCCTTCGCGGTATGGGCCACGAGACAACCCGCAGCAAGCCGAAGCGAGGCGCAAAGAGGTCCTCAGCTCGATGGCACAGCTCAAGCGCCCGTGCACGGACAATCCAAAGAAGCTGTGCGACATGTTGACCCCGGAGCAGTACGAGAAGGCCTTGGCCGAAAAGCTCTGGTGGCACGAGTTCGGCCCACCGCCGGGGCCAGCCACCGTCTTTTACCCACCTCCGGCGACGACCACGCCAAAGTATCCGTACTTTGTTGACTACGTCCGCCGGTACCTGCTCGAAAAGTACGGCCCTGACAAGGTCTACAAGGGTGGGTTGATCATCGAGACGACGCTCGACCCTCATCTCCAGCAACTCGCGGAGGACGCGGTCGCGCAGTCACTGGCCGGTACTGATCCGCCGCTCGAGATGTCGCTGGTGACGGTGGAGCCATCGACCGGCTTTGTGAAGGCACTCGTCGGGGGCCGGGACTGGAATCAGAGCCAGGTCAACCTGGCGCTGGGAGGTATCACCGGAATGCAGCCCGGATCGGCCTTCAAAGCCTTCACCTTGGCCAAGGCACTCGAAGACGGTTACGGGCCCGACACGACCTATGTTGCTCCGGCGGTCATCAACATCGGCGGGTATCGCGTCAAGGGGGGCGCAGGTGCAGCCGTCGATCTTAGGTACGCCACCGCCAACTCGACCAACACCTACTTCGTGCAACTCGCCCGCGACCTCGGCCCGAACCGCATCGCTGAGCTCGCCAACCGTGTCGGGGTGAGCCGTATCCGGCTCGACCATGACTACAACCTCTCCCTCACGCTCGGCTCCTACGAGGTCTCACCGCTCGACATGGCTGCCGGTTTTGCCGTGTTTGCCAACCACGGTGTGAAGGCCGACGTCACCCCGGTCAAGAAAGTGACCGAAGCGAATGGCAACGTGCTCGAGGACAACACCGTTCCTCGCGGGAAACGGGTCCTGGCCCCCGCAGTGGCAGACTGGACGACTGAGCTGTTGACCGGCACCGTCCGCTTTGGGACGGGTCGTCGGGCTCGCATCGGGCGTCCCGCCGCAGGCAAGACCGGGACTGCGGAGAACTACACCGCGGCTTGGTTCGTCGGTTACACGCCGCAGCTGTCAACCGCGGTGTGGACTGGGTATGCCGACTCACCGAAGCCCTTGTGCTGTTTCGGCGGGTTTGGCGGCCCCATTATGGGGGGCACTGTTCCCGCAGCGACTTGGGCTCGCTTCATGCAGGCCGCTCATGAGGGACTCCCCGTTGTGGAGTTCGCCAAGCCTGGAGTGTTGCCGCTCCCGACGAGCGGACTGCGCAAGGCCGACCCTGAAGCGTTTCCGCCGCTCACGCCGGACTGTGGCGGTCCGTGTGTCAACGTGCCCATTCTCACGACCCCGACAACCGAGCCTCCGCCAGACGAGAACGCGCCGAAAGAGGAGGTCGAAACCACCACTACGACACGGCCGCGCCGGGTCGGGGGCGGCATCGGTGGCGGGTCCGGGAGCGGTACCGTGGGAGGGCCATGAGCCAAGTCTCGGACGACTTAACCGACCTTCCCGGCGACCCAGGAGCTGGTGAACCCACGGACCACCCGCTGGACGACGCCACGCCGGCCAGCAATGGTCCTGCTGGCGAAACGTTTCCCCCGGCATTACGCAAGTCCAGGAGCCAGCGTCGCGCTGAGTGGCGTCAGGTTGAGCGGGCGCGCAGGTACGCGGCGCGTCGGTCGGTCCGTTTCCCCATCTTCACCCGGTCGATCCTGCTGTGGATGTTGATCTTCGCCCTGTGCGGCGTGGCTTTCGGGGCGAGTGGTGCGTTCTGGTGGGCGCACTTCAACACCGAGGTCAATCAACTGCGAGACGACACAAGAGACTTCGAGCAGCGGGCGCAGGGGGCGCTGAGTGCCATCGACGCCCAGCGCAATGAAGCTCTTCGCCAAATCCGTGAGGTCATCAAACCGGTCGAGGGCGAACTCGCCAAGATCAACTTGATCAAGTTGGCCGAGAGATTCGCTCCCTCGGTTTGGCAGGTCACTACTCGCGACGAAGAAGGCAAACCCACGACGGGCACGGCGTTCTCCGTGGCCACACTCCCAGATGAGAGCCTCATGGTGACCAGCTACAGCGTGGTCCGCGCCGCGACTTTGACGCCGGGACCGGGGGTTTCAATTCGTAAGGGATCAGAAGAGGTCACCGCCGAGCTCTGGGCGGTCGATCCCGACCGTGACCTCGCGTTGTTGCGGGTCGAGCGGGGGGAGATCCCCGTGCTCGAGTGGGCCGACGACGACCAGCAGGCCCGCGCACTTGGTACCAGCGTCTTCGCGATCACTGCCGTTGGTGGCAACGGGGCGTCGATGAGCACGGGTACGGTGCTCGATCTGAGCAGCGCAGGCATCCAGCACGATGCGGCGCTCGCCACCTGGCATCGCGGCGGTCCGATGATCACGCCCGATGGCAAGGTCCTGGCCGTGGCGTCGATGGCGTATAACCCCATCGGCATCGACGGGGGTGTGCAGATCCACTTCGCGCCGCCGGTGACCAGCCTATGCATCCGGGTGCTGATCTGTGGTGGCGGGGTCAACAAGCACCAACGGGAGAAGAAGGCCAAGGAAGCGGGCCTGCCCCCGCCGAAATCCGATTCGCAGTTCACGACCGAGGCCAAGAACTGACCGGGCCGTTGAGACCCGCATCCCGCGACCTAGCGGATTGTCCCGCGGGCTTGGGCTCGGGCCGTAGGCGTGTCTGGCCAGCGCGTTCGTTGCAGGAAGTGGAGCTTCGGCTGCGTGCCGATCCATCGCCTCCCGATGGCGGCATCGAACGCGAATGCTTTGTTCCGGATCAATGGAGCGTCGGGCGAGTTGGGCTCGGCGCCCAGGCGACCCGAGCCAGGTGGGTGTAGCTGAGCAGATCCGGGTGTGACGGGACGATCCGTACGGTGAAACCGAAGTTGCCGGCGCGAGTGAACTCGACCTCGGCTTCGTAACGGTGCCAGCCGGGATGATCGGTGCTGCCCTTGTCGGTCATCGACACGATTTGCGGATCGATGAGTTCGTCGTCCGGGTTTGCCGACCCGTACACGAGTTGCACGTCCACGTCGGAAGGTTCGAGGTCACCCAACGTGACTTGGGCGCTGAACCGGTAGGCGTCGCCGTTTGTGCCAGTCGGCTCGACCGCGGTGCTCTGCACCGTCACCGACGGCCAAGCTCGGAATATGTAGCGCTTCCAGCGGACAAGGGCTTTCGCTCTTGCATAGTCGTCCGCAGCTAGGTGCTCGCTTCGCTCCGCTGCGGGTTCATAGAAGGCTTCGGTGTAATCACGCAACATCCGGGTGGCCTGGACCTTGGGCCCCAGTTGCACCAGCATCCGCTTGATCCGCTCGATCCACCGGATCGGCAGCCCATCGCCATCGCGCTCGTAGAACAGCGGCACGATCTGCTTTTCCAGCAGGTTGTAGAGCCCGTTGGCTTCGATGTCATCACGTAGGGCCGGGTCGTCCTGCCATTCGGCCGAAGGGATCGCCCAACCGATGTCGGGCTCGAACATCTCGTCCCACCAACCGTCGAGAATCGAGCAGTTCAACACGCCGTTCAGCGCTGCCTTCATGCCGCTCGTCCCACAGGCTTCCATTGGCCGGATCGGGTTGTTGAGCCAGACGTCGACGCCCGCGATCAAGACCTTGGCCATCGCGATGTCGTAGTCCTCGAGGAAGATCAAGCGGTGGCGGGTGTCGAGATCGGCACTGGCGTTGGCGACCGCTTGCAGCAGTTGCTTGCCTGGTTCATCTGCTGGATGTGCCTTGCCCGCAATGATGAGCTGCACCGGTCGTTCTTCGTTGAGCAAGAGGCGTGTGAACCGCTCGACATCGCGCAGGATGAGGTTGGCGCGCTTGTAGGTGGCGAACCTGCGAGCGAACCCGATGGTGAGGACTGCAGGGTCGAGGACGTCGTCGGCCCATGCCACCTGAGACTCGCTCATCCCCTTCGCCAAGCCGATTTGCCGGAGGCGACGACGGACATAGCGCACCAAGCGTTCACGGTTGATGCGACGTACCGTCCAGATCTCGCTGGGAGGGACCGAAGCCAGTGTTCCCCACCGCTCCGCTGGAGCCTCGGCCCAATCGGAACCCAGGTGACGTTGGAACAGATCGACCATTTCACGTGAGGCCCAGGTCTGGGCGTGCACTCCGTTGGTCACTGGTCTGATCGGCACCTCTTCAACTGGGAGGTCTGGCCAGACAGCAGCGAACATCTGTCGGCTCACCTTGGCATGCAGCTTTGAAACGGCGTTGGTCTGACCAGCCAGGCGCAGGCTCATGACTGCCATGTTGAACACTTCGCCTTCGGCGGTTCCCGGTTCATGACCGATTTCCATGAGTTCGTCGAATGGGATTCCGACCTCGCGGCACCAGTTGGTGAAGTAACGCTCCATGAGCTCACGGGGGAACCTGTCGATTCCGGCGGGAACTGGGGTGTGGGTGGTGAATCTGTCTCTTATACACATCTGAC
>JANZZE010000145.1 GCA_026419545.1 Acidimicrobiales bacterium | reverse complement strand
GCTGTGTGTCCGGGCCTATAACGACTGGATGGTCGAAGATTGGTGTGCCGGCACCAACGGGCGCCTCATCCCGCTGTGCCTCATCCCGCTATGGGACGTCGACGCCGCGGCCGCTGAAGTGCGACGCAATGCCGATCGGGGTGTCCACGCAGTCTGCTTCAGCGAAATCCCGCATCACCTTGGTCTGCCGTCGATCCACACCGGCTATTGGGACCCGTTCTTCGCCGCCTGCGAGGAGACCGACACCGTCGTGTGCATGCACATCGGATCCTCGTCACAGATGCCAGCTACTTCCCCCGATGCGCCAGCCGCGGTCCAGGCCACGCTCAGCTTCAACAACGCGATGGCATCGATGTCTGACTTCTTGTTCTCCGGGGTGCTGGTGCGTTTCCCCGGCCTGAAGCTTGCGTATGCGGAGGGCCAGATCGGTTGGATCCCCTACATCCTCGAACGAGCTGACGACGTGTGGCACCAACACGGGGCCTGGGCCCAGGGGCCGAGGATTCCGGAGCCACCGTCGACCTACTATTTCCGCCACATCTACGGTTGCTTCTTCCGCGACAACCATGGGATCCGGTCGATCGAGGAGGTCGGGGTCGACAACGTCACCTTCGAGACCGATTATCCGCACTCAGATTCAACCTGGCCCGACACCAAGCAGATTGCGGAGAAGATGTTCGAGGGGCTCCCCGACGATGTCGTCTACAAGATCTGCCGGGGCAACGCGATCCGTATGTTGAGCCTCGATCTCGACTAGGAACCAGGCCCTCAGGAAGCGAACCCGAACTGCAGAACAACCTGCCCGCCGAATGCAGGGTCTCGATCTCGACTAGAAACCAGGCTCGGTGCGGCCGCACAACCGAAGCGCAACGCAGAGCCCGCCAGCTCGGCATGTCTCGATCTCGACTAGAAACCAGGCTCGGTGCGGCCCTATTCGATCGTCACGGAACGCTCGTCGCTCAGCGTCAGCTTCAAGCCAGCGTTCCCCGGACTCGCTGCTCGGGTCACCGGCTTGGTGGGCGACTTCGACGTCGCCATCGATGATGAAGGCGTGATCGACTGGAGCCAGCCATCGACGGGGCGCTTCGAGTTGCGAGTCGAGGAGCTCTCGCTCGGCAACCGCTTGCTGACCATGGGAGCAAGGCGCTGGCTCGATCCTGAGCGTTTCGATCGGATCGCCGGTGAGCTGCTCGAGGTCCGGCCCCTCCGCGAGCACGCTGGGGACCGGCGGTTCGCGTCGACGGTGCACCTCACGCTCAAAGACATGGACCTCACGATGGCCGCACACGGAAGGTTCGAGGTCGAGCTGCTCGATCGAATCACTGTCTATGGCCGAACGTTCACCGATCCCCGCCAATTCGGGGTCTATCTACCTCCATTCCTGAACTTCATGGTGCATGTGCGCTGGAAGATCACCCTCGAACCACGCGTATTCACGCCTGCTCCCCCCGAATCAGAACCCTCGACCGCACCCTAGAGCACCCCCACCAACCGCAAGCATCGAGTGGACACCAGCGCGCGAGCGCCGCAGCAACCAACGGTTCGACGATCACGTGTTCCGGACCGAGATGACCCTGAAACACCTCGACACGAGCTTCCAGACGCTGCGTCAGCGTCAATCGCCTGAGAAACAGCGTCAGCCGCCCGAGAGCCGATCGAGTGTGGCTACGGCCTCTGCCATGATGCGCTGTATCAACTCCTCGACCGTCGGGAGGTCCTCGATCACGCCGACCCCCTGCCCAGTTGGCAAGATCCCGACTTCTGGCCGACCGTCGACCATCGTCGCCTTGATGAGCATTGGCGCGTTCGCTGCCATGACGAGCTGGCTCCACGACAACTCCTGGTTGCGCCTCATTGCCAACCCCTCACGCACAAGATCCCGCAACGACGTTCCGGTCAGCTTGCGAAACGTGAGCGCATTTCGCACCGCCCGTGGCAACCGGGTCAGGAAAGACGACTTGTCAAGCGCGTCCACCACATCGGTTCGGATGACTCGCTGCGGATACCCGTCGATGGCCGTGGTCACCGTCGTGTCAGCGACTGATGCCCCCAGATAGATCCGCTTGATGACTTCCGGCACTGTCGACTCGGCTGTCAAGAGGAAACGGGTGCCCATCGCGATTCCAGCCGCACCCCAGGCCAGCGCAGCTACCAATCCCCGACCGTCGTGAAAGCCACCAGCCCCGATCACCGGGATCGGCACCGTGTCCACGACCTGGGGCAACAACAGTGATGTCGGAACCGAGCCGGTGTGACCACCGCCTTCGCCACCTTGGGCGATCACGGCGTCGACTCCCCACGCAGCCACCTTCTCGGCGTGCCGTTTCGCGCCGATCGTCGGCACGGTGAGGATGCCGTTGTCCTTGAGTTTGGCGATCGTGTCCTTTGACGGCGCCTGCGCGAAGGACGCCACCCTGACGCCTTCGGCGATGAGGAGATCGATACGACGATCGATGTCAGGTTGGTCCGCCCGCAGGTTCACCCCGAACGGCTTGCCCGGAGCCCGCCGTTTCACTTCCGCGATGGCATGGCGCAACTGGTCGTAGGTCATCGTGGCCGACGCAAGGATCCCAAGCCCGCCGGCATTCGCCGTTGCCGCAGTGAGCCGAGCGCCCGACACCCACCCCATTCCCGTCTGCACAATCGGGTACTCGATGCCGAACAGCTCACATGCGCGGGTCCGCAACGCCCCGTGGGCCTCGACCCGAGTCGTCATCCGGGCACCTCGGTATGGCGCAGGTTGTCGGGATCGATCTCTTCACGGATCAGTCGCAACTCTTCTGCCGTCGGCAGCCTCGTCTCTGGCACCTCGTCGGGGACGACGAGTTCGAAACCGGTGGCCTCGACCACGTCTGCGACCGTGACCCCGGGATGGACGGAACGAAGCCGCATGCGGTTGTCGGGAGTTTCGAAGTCGAGCACCGCGAGGTTGGTCACGACCCGGCGGATCTCGTGGAAGCGTGACGCAACCGGTCCCAGTGTCCTGGCACGGTCATAACCGACGCCACAGACGACGTCTACTTTTTGCACGAACACCTTCGGTGAGTGATTCGGGATCCAATAGGACGTCGTGTGGTTGATGGTGTTGCCTGGCGCTCCCCGAAATCCGAGCAACTGGACCTTGGGACGCCGCCAGTCGCCGATGCAGGCCAGGTTCTGGTTCCCGTAGCAGTCGATCTGACTCGCACCCATGACCACGTGCCGACGGCCGTTCCACAAGACGCTGAACATCTGCGGGTATGGGTTCCAGGCCTCGACGACTGAATCGATCTCGAGTCGGCCCTCACGCGAACGGTACGGATCGGTCCCCGGCGGCAGGACCGACGCGGTGAACATGGCAAACCCGTCAGTCATCACCAGGTCTGGCTCGAACGTGGCGCGAGCGAGTCGACCGCCGATCATCGGAATCGTGCCGATGGGATTGCAGAGCCGCTCGCCATCGCCGCGAAAACACTCTGCGATCGCCACCACACACACGTCGGCTCGCCGCACTCGGTCAGCCGTCACATCAGCGTCGAGGGCACCTTCGCCCGCCGCGCGATCTGTGGGTTCATGCCTAACTGAACTCATCGCCCCTCCTCGACGCGACCCCGAATGCCCAAGATACGAATCGAAGAATCCCAGCCCGACTCATCGACCCTCCTCCCGCCATGCTCGCAGCGCTTGCTGGTACGCCGCTTCTGAGTCGACGTCGAGCCAACGTGACCGGAACTCCTCCCACGCTTCAGGCGACGAGGCCGCGGCGGCGTACTCCCGTTGGAACGCCTCGTCCCGGCCGTAATCGGGAGGGCATTCGGTGAAATGTGCGCCACCGGGTGCCTCGACCACCCCGGTCACGTGGAGCCGTGAGATCCGCTGCGTGTGGAACGACCCGTAGCGGGGGAAGTCCTCGGTCGGGATGATCTGCTCGCAGGACATGAAGGTTTGCTCTGCGGCCATGGCAAACCAGTCGTCCATGAACAGATCCGACCCGAGGAACTGGCCGTTCCCGGCCTGGTCGGCACGGTTCATGTGAATCAACGCAACGTCCAATTGGATCGCTGGCACCGCGATGAGTTCTTCGCCCTCGGCGCCGTCTGGACCCGGATAGGGCGAGCGAACCGTCCGGATTTCAGGCATCAGCTCCGGAATGTCGGAGCCGAGTCCAGCTCGGGTCGGCAAGAACGGCACCCGCCACGCTGCTGCCTGCAATCCAAGAAGGAGCATCCCTTCATCCAGATCCATCGCTTCGATCGCGCCTTGCTGTCGAGCCGAGCGGAAATGCGGCTCGAGCGGAATCGAGTCCAGCGAGACGAAACCCGAGATGACCTTGCGGACTCGGCCCGCCGCACACAACAACCCGACATCTGGCCCGCCGTAACTCACGATGGTCAGGTCCTTCAACGGGGATCTCAGGATGGCTCGTACAAGCGACATTGGTTTGCGGCGCGATCCCCAACCCCCGATACCGATCGTGATGCCATCTCGGAGCTCTGCGACGACTTCCTCCTCGGTGATTCGCTTGTCAGGCAACCGCACGGCTTCTCCTCTCACCTTCCGCCCTCGTTCCTCGACCGACTCGCGGCCCATCGCAAGACTGGTCGCGCCGCTCCGATCGATCGTCGGTCACTTGCTGGCCGGCTTCCGGAGCTCGAGCAAACCAGGCGCGACTGGGCCGCCCAGATCCGCTCAGATGGGTCATTTCTCGAACCGTCCGATCCAAGTCGGTCATTTTTCGAACCGGGCGTCGCGCTTGTCGAGGAACGCGGCCCGGGCTTCATCGGAAACCCCTGACAGGTTGAGCTCGAAGGTGAAGCCCTGCTCGTACCGATAGCTGCGCTTGACATCCCATAGGTCGATCCCGTTCAGGGATTCCTTTGCCGCGCGGATGACCGTCGGACTCTTCGCCGCAATCTCACGAGCGATGCTGGAGGCCGTCTCGACCAGCTCTCCACGCGGGACGACTTTCAGCACCGAGCCGTAGTGGGCGAGTTCCTGCGCCGTCGCAGTGGCAGCCGTGTAGACCATCGCTCGCATCTTGTGTTGCGGGACGAGTCGCGCCAAATGAGTGGCTGCGCCGAGCGCCCCCCGGTCAACCTCAGGCAAACCGAAGGTCGCATCGTCGGAAGCCACGATGATGTCAGCGTTGCCAACGAGACCGATCCCGCCACCCAGGCAGTAGCCGTGCACCGCAGCGATCACCGGAACCGCGCACTCGTATACCGCAGCAAACGCAGCAAAACAGCCACGGTTGGCACCGATGAGTGCATCGAATCCTTCGCTGGCCTGCATCTCCTTGATGTCGACTCCGGCGTTGAAGCCACGGCCTTCAGCTCGCAGGATCACCACCCGCACCGACGGGTCTTCTCCGAGTTCACGTATCACACGGGCCAACTCGAACCAGCCGGCAACCGTCAACGCGTTGACGGGCGGATTGTCCATGACGACTTCGGCGATCCCGTCGCCGTCAACTCGTCTCTCAATGCCCATGCGGCTCTGTGCTCCAACTCGAATCTGATAGGGCGTCAGAATTGTATGGCAGAGTGTTGGAGGGCGCGAAGTCCACCAGCAGCACCAGTACGCCACGATGCCGGTAACGGATCCGGTGCCCACCACCAATCCAGACCGGCCGCGACGCCCGCACCACGATGGAGGAGCGATGAGTGTTCCACTCGATCAAGCGCTGGATATGACCGGCAAGGTCGTCATCGTCACCGGTGGCACCAAAGGCGTCGGTCGGGGCATCGCCCTCCGCTTTCTCGACGCCGGTGCATCCGTGATCACCACCGCTCGCCACGAACCGCCCGAACCGATCACCTCCAGGACGCATGAGGCGAGCTTCATCGCTGCCGATGTGCGCGACCCGAAACAGATCGCCGCGGTCATCGCATTCGCGTTGGAGCATGGTCGGCTCGATGGCCTCGTCAACAACGCCGGCGGCTCACCGATGGCTGAGGCTGCCACCGCATCCCCCCGATTCTCGGAGGCGATCATCCGTCTCAACCTGCTCGCTCCCCTGTATTTCGCTCAGCAAGCCAACACGGTCATGCAACAGCAGGACGACGGAGGATGCATCGTCAACATCGGTAGCCTCAGCGGAATGCGCCCAAGCCCTTGGTCGGCCGCGTACGGGGCAGCGAAGGCCGGCTTGTTGAACCTCACACAGTCACTGGCCATCGAGTGGGCGCCCAAGGTCCGAGTGAACTGCGTGTCGGGCGGCTACATCCTCACCGAGCAAGCCGAACTTCATTACGGCGACGAAGCTGGCGTGGCTCGGGTGGCCGAGACCGTGCCTTTGAGACGCCTGGCTGAACCAACCGACATCGGCGATGCTTGCCTCTTCCTCGCGTCGCCCCTGTCCCGCCACATCAGCGGCGCGAACCTGGCGATCCACGGCGGCGGTGAACCACCGCCCTTCCTCGCGGCTGCGGGACTTCGCAATTGACCACTGGCGGTATCCCCGTTCAGGAATTCTGGGCGGGACGACTCGCACGGCGGTTCCGGGTCGGCAGAATGACCAGATGCGGACGGTCGAGCGTAGGTTCCGTCGTTATCGCGAAGCCGCAATGCAAGGAAACGTTGGCTACGTTGCAGCCCATGGCGACCGGCTCGCTGTCGAACTGAGCGAAGATCCGAGAACACGTCACCTGGTACCCACGGTGGTCCTGCTCCATGGGTTGGTCCTCGCTGGTGAGGATCACTTCGTTCAGGCGCGTGAGTACCTGGAGCACGGCCTCGCCATGCAGGCGACACTTCCGGGTAACCGTCAAGCAATTTCATCGGATCGATTCGAGCTCGAGTTGGTTCGAGTGCTGCTGATTCTCGGCGACTACGGCAAGGCAGAGCATTTGTGCCGGACCCTCGAGGAACCCCGTCGAGCGGCCGACACCCGCCTCGGCGCCATCCGGGCACGGGCGATAATGGCAGCAACCCGAGGTGAGTACGAGACTGCCCATCAGCTGATCAATGCCGCGGCGTCACTCGCGGAACGCATCCACAGCCGCTTCCTCGCCACCCTTGTCGACGCTGACCGGGCGATGGTGTTGGGAACACAAGGGCGGATACCCGAAGCGATCCTGCTGGCCCACAACTGCTTACGCCTACTCGCACAACCCGGGGCCGGGCCGTACCTTCGATGGGCAGCTGGGCAGTCAGCAGCGCTGGCGCTGACTCTGGGTCGCTACGCCGCCGAGGCCGGTGACCTGCCCAATGCCGAGCGCTTGATCCTCGTAGGTGTCGGCACTTCCGAACGGTTCGATCGTCCTTTCTTGCGAGCGCATGCGGATCTTGCCATCAGCACGATGTGGTGGGCCCAAGGCCGCTATCACCAAGCCGGGGAACTCGCGAGGTCGGCTCGCCACGCGTTCACCCAACTCGGCGCAACCCCATCGACTGCATTGGCGACCCTGCACGAAGGCCGCGTCGCCTGGGCACAAGGCTTGGTGGCAGCAGCTCGACCGGTATTGAGGAGTGCGCACGCCGCACTGGTACAACTGGGG
>JANZZE010000014.1:20211-31221 GCA_026419545.1 Acidimicrobiales bacterium | reverse complement strand
GGATGGCTCCCATCGCCAAGGCGTGGCCGGTACAGCCGAGCACAATGGGTTTCGGGAACGTGTAGATGCGTAACGCCAACTCGCCCCCCGCCCGCAACAGGTCGCGAGCCGATTCCATCCCCCCTTGCATCACCGCGAGATCGAAGCCGGCAGAGAACTTGCCGGGTCGGCCGATGATGACCACCGCCCCGATCTCGTCCGGCTCGGCGCGATCGAGGGCGCGATGGAGTGTGTCGATCATCGCGTGGGTGATGGCGTTGGCTTTGCCGTCGTCGACGCGAGCAACGAGCAGTTCGTCCTGAGTCGAGATGTCGACCACGTCGTGCGCTGCGGGTTCAGTCATGGGGTGACGCTAACCGGCTGCGCACCTCCGAGACGAAACCGGCAGTGGGGTTCAGGCCTGTGGCCGATACAGCAACGCGAAAGCGGCGACTTTGATCACTGCGGCCATGACACAACTGATGATGGCTGCTCGTGGCCTGAAATTGCCCTTTCGTTCGTTCAGGTCTCGAGCGATTCCGGACAGGTGAGGGCTGTCAGGTCAGCGGTGGACGGGGGAGTTTGGATTTGACCATGGATACCGCGCGTGTAGCCCAGGCACTCGCCACGGTCGGCAACGGGGTTTGGAAGTGGTACACCGGATGCAGACGGGGAACCCCACCACGATCGTGATCGGCCCCGGACACCTCTCCAACGCCGTGGATCCCGCTGGGCACCTCTCGAGGCGTGAGCGATCGTGGGCACCCTTTCATGGCGGCACACGGTCGTTGCGGCCGAACCGCGGATCACGGTTCTTCTGGTCCCCCTACATTGATCAGTCCATCGCGGGCTGCAATGGCGACGGCTTCGAGCTTGGAGTGTGCGCCGAGCTTCTCGAGGATGTGGCGCACGTGACTGCGCACTGTGTGAGGGCTGAGGTACAGGGCTCGCACCATATCGGCTGTCGAGGCGCCTGCAGCCATCAGGCGGAGCACCTCGAACTCGCGCTTGGTGAGCGTCGACGGGGCCGAACGCATGCGGCGCAGCGCGACGGTGAGATCCTCGGCTGCGAACGCTTGGCCACCTGCGGCCGCGGTTCGGATCGCATCGATCAGTTGGCGCAGCGGCGCGGTCTTGCGCACGAACCCATCGCAGCCGGCATCGAGCGCACCGGTGATGACCGTTTCGTCCCGCACGCCAGTCATGATCACCACCCGGGTTTCGGGCACTACGCCTTTGATGCCACGCGCCGCGAGCAGGCCGTCGCCTTGTTCGAGCCCGTAGTCCATCAGGACAACGTCAGGTCGGGTATCGCAAACGACGCGTATCGCTTCGCTGGGGGTTGTTGCCGTGCCAACTACCGTCAGGTCCGGTTGAGCTGCCAAGGCAGCACCCAGGCTCTCAGCGAGGACACCGTGATCTTCGACGATCACCACCCGGATCTGAGCAATTGACTCCGGGGGTTCGGTCGTCGTCTCCATGATCGCCATGTCCACGTGTTCGGACCACTTGGACGACGGCTACATCCTCCATTTGGGGGAACTCCCGTCCGGGGGGCTGCCGTGGCTGAGTCGATCGGCCCACCTGCAAGCTCGCCCAGTTGGGTGAACTTGCTCCTGACCGGGAATTGGGGCTTCGGATTGGCCGGTCGTGCTCCGAAGCTTGATGCGCAAGGCAGTTGTTGAGCGGGTTCGTCCCGCTCTGACTGGGATGGAGACTTCGATGGTACCCCTCACCGCCAAAAGCGAAGCTGGTCTGCACCCGCTCCGGGTGTTGGTAATGGCGGACAGACCGGCTGAGACCGCAAACCTGAAGGCGTTGTTCGTCGGCGCCGAGCCGGGCCAGCTCACCCTGGTTGAACCCAGCGGGGTCGAGGGCCCTCTCGAAGAACTGAGTGACGTGGTCCTGTGCGATCTGGGCGATATCCCTCGAGCGGGAGTCGACCGAGTCCGGCTGCTCCGCCGATCGATGCCGTCAACACCGATAGTCGTGCTGACCGCGGTGCTCGACCCTGGCCTTGAAGCCGAATTGCACTCGGCCGGTGCGACCGAGGTTCTGACCCGTAGCTTGCTCCCGCCGGGCCCGAGCGCGGCTCCAACGCTCGTGAAGTTGCTCGAAGCTGCGGTTGCCCGGCAGGTTGCCGAAAACACGATCGCTGACTGCCAACAGGTCGAGCGAGTCCTTCTCGCTGCGAACCCCGACGGCGTTCTCGTCCTGGGGGAGGGCTCACAGATCCTTGCGTTCAATCAGAACGCCTGTGAGCTGCTGTCCCGTCACCCTGAGGATCTGCGATCCGGGACATTTGAGATTCCCGGCCCGATCGGCGTGTCGAATCTGCTGGAGCTTCGCGACGACACAGGCCATGAGCGCCGTCTCTCGGTCACCGCTGTGCCAATCGACTGGCACGGGGAGCCGGGGCACCTCGTGACGTTACGGGAACAGCGTGACGTCGCGGCCGCCGAAGGTTCGCTTTTACTCGATCGCCTGACCGGCTTACCGGGTCGGGAGTTCTTCCTCGCGGATCTCGGTCGGCAGATCAAACAGGCTTCCGAGGACGAGTCCACGTTTGCCGTGTTGCTCGTTGATCTCGATCGATTCAAGGTGGTGAACGACTGGCTGGGACGGGCGGCCGGAGATGAGATGTTGGAAGCGGCCGCCCGTCGGATCTCGGCGTCGGTGCGCCCCACCGATCTCGTGGCCCGTGTCGGGGGCGACCAGTTCGCCGTGTTGCTTCGCCGACTGCGTCACACTGACGACGCCATCTTGGTCGGCAACCGCATCCTTCAGGTGCTGTCGCGGCCGTTCCGGCTCGCCGGACGAGAATTGAGCACCACCGCGTCGATCGGTCTCGTGTACAACTTCGGCGGGGACATCCTCGACGTCGACAGTCTGATGGCGTATGCGGAGACCGGTGTGACCCGGGCCAAAGGCGAAGGCCGCAACCGGGTCGCGGTGTTCGACCGGGCGCTCCACGACCAACGGGTGAAGTCGCTCCAACGCCAAGCCGAGCTGCGTGCTGCCGTCGAAAACGGCGACCTCCGGCTCGTATATCAGCCGGTTTTCGACCTGACAACACATCGGATCTGCGGTTTGGAGGCTCTTGTCCGCTGGGAGCATCGGGTCCAAGGCTGGCTTGCTCCGAGTGAGTTCATCTCTGTCGCCGAGGACTCGGGATTGATCGTTCCGCTCGGTGAATGGGTGTTGGCGGAAGCATGTCGCCAGATCACCGAGTGGCGGGAGTGGGATCCCGAACTCGAGGTCCCCCCGCTCAGTGTCAATGTCTCAAACCGCCAGCTCTCGCATCCACAGTTCCTGGAGTCGTTCAAGCGAGTCACCAGTGACGTGATGTGTGACGGAGCGAAGTTGTGCATTGAGATCACCGAGTCCGCGGTGCTCGAGAACCCCAAGCGGACGGCCGCGATCATCCACGAGCTTCGTGCCCGCGGTGTCGAAGTACATCTCGACGACTTCGGGACCGGCTTTTCGTCCTTGGCGCATCTGCAGAGCCTGCCGATCACAGCGCTGAAGGTCGACCGCTCGTTCGTCGCTCGGATACCGGAACATGCGCAAAGTACCGAGATCGTGCGGGCGATCGTGGCGCTTGCTCATGCTCTCGACCTTCGAGTCATCGCCGAAGGGGTCGAGGAGCCTGAGCAGAACGCGGAGCTGTTCAAGATGGGCTGTGACGCGGCGCAAGGGTTCTCCTTCGCTCGTCCGATGCCTGCGGCGGAGGTCTTCCCGATGTTCCAGCGGTCTGGTACCCCCGCACTGCGGAGTGTCCCATTGGGTGCGTGACGGCCGGATGCTCGTCGGCGACCATCCCAGCACCCGGCGGCACCCGCAGTTCAAAGTGCCCCATTGGGTGCGTGACCCCGGATCGACGAGCGGGCTCCCGGATTGGCCCTAGTTGGTCTGCACACATGGAGGGGGGCGTGAGCCCCGGAAGGCAAGGCGAAAGGATTGGTTATGGCGATGGCTGTGGCGATGGCCGTTGAGGCGAGGCGCGAAGGCGGGGAGAGCACAGCGCTGGCGATGAGACAGGACATCGGTCCCTGGCGGGTCGGAGATGAGGGGCTGGTTGCCGGCCCCGGTTCGGCGCGGGCGGTATGTTCCGGCACGCTCGGCTCGCTCATCGATCGTGAAGACCTCCTGGCGGTGGCTCGGGCGCTGCCGCCGCTCCCACCGGTCCAGCAGCGGTTGACGAAGATCCTTGCTCTCCCTGATGACGCGATTGACCTCGCCGCACTGGTCGATTGCTTCCGTCACGATCCCGCGCTTGCGGTCGCCGTTGTGCGTGAGTCCAACGAGCGGCGTTTTGCCCTGGCCCAATCAGGTCTCGACCCGCAAACGGTCAGCGCTGTCGATCCAGTGGGAGCGGGCGCAGCTGCGTCGGGGAAATCGGGACTGGGCGGAGCTCCTCCGGCGCAATTCGGTGTCTTGGATCAAGCTGCGGTCGGCGTGCATCAAGCAGTCAGCGTCGATCCGGTGCGCGATGTCGACGAGGCACTGGCGTACATCGGCCGGGAGCGCGCCATCGAAATCGCCAGGCGGGTGGTGGCGTCAGCCAGGACAGCGTCGGCGAACGGCGACGTCTACGGAGCGACTGGCAATGATCTGTGGCGGCATTCGGTGATGTCCGCGCTCGCCGCCGAACTCATCGTAGATACCGCCAACGCTGGAGATCCGGCCGAAGCGGTCTTGGCGGCGCTCATACACGACATTGGCAAGTTGTTGCTGTGTCGGTATCTGACTCCCAATATCGTGCAGCTGCTGAAGCTCGCGGCCGAGAACGACGGCTTTAGCGAGGTTGAGGCGGAGCTCGAAGTGCTGCAGGCCCATCACGGGGAAGTTGGGGCGCTGGTACTCGGCACCTGGCGGTTCTCGCTCAGCACCCTGCTCGCCGTGCAGCACCACCACAACCCGGAGATCGGGTTCGATCCTGCCTGCACAATCGTTGCACTGGCTGACGTCGTCGCGCACGATCTGGCAGCAGGTGCTGCGCTGGGGAGCGGTGTCGGCGTGGGGTCGCCGGTGTGCGACGGCGGACTCGATGACGACAATCAGCGTTCAGGCCAGCGAGCCCAGCTCCTCGGCGAACTAGCAATCGATCCCGAAGCCTATGGGATCGTCATCCGGACGACTGCCGCTCGCTTCGCTCACCTCGCCCGCCGGTTTGATCTCGCCTGACCTGATGGGTGCGTAACACAATTCAATACGGGAAAAAGAGCACCCGTCAGGGATGAGCTGGGGATGCGGGGTTGTTGTAAGCGGGTGCACCGCGTGCTTAGTCGAAAAATCGCTAACGCTGGGACTAGCGCGCGCCGAAGAGGTACCCAACGTTGGAGGGTTGGCGTGGACGAACGCTCTGCTCTGGTTCTGGTCGTCGACGACGAGCCACCAAATGTTGAGTTGCTCTCGGCTGTGCTCGGTCGTGCCGGGTATCGCCGAGTCCAATCCGCATCGAGCGCTCTGGAGGCGCTGGAGGCTGTTCGCGCCGTCAGACCTGACATCATTTTGCTGGATCTACGGATGCCAGGAATTGACGGTGTGGGCTTCCTGGAGCTGCTGGAGCACGAGCTGGGCGATGACGAGTTCGTCCCGGTCCTTGTGCTCACCGCGGATTCCAGCGCCGAGTGTCGACGGAGAGCGCTGGCCTCGGGTGCGACGGATTTCGTCACCAAGCCGTTCGAGGTCAACGAACTCCTACTCAGGGTTCGGAACCTGGTGCGTACTCGGTTGCTCCACGAACAGGTCAGAGCACGGGCTGGCGAACTCGAAGACCGGCTTGCCGCCCAGTTGGCCGAGCGACTGGAGGAGAAGGAGGCCTTCATCGAGGCGCTTGTCGCCGCCCAGGAGGCCGAACGTGAGCGGATCGCGACCGAGATCCACGATGACACGATTCAAATGTTGACGGCTATCTCGATCCGCATGGAATTGCTGCGCGACCAGCTTCCCAAAGGCGACGCGGTTGGTGCACTCGACCAGATCATCAAGGAATGTACGGCTGCCACCGAACGGCTTCGCACCCTTTTGTTCGACTTACGACCCCCAGCGCTCGGCGTCGGTGGCCTCGCCGCCGCGCTGCAAGACCAGCTCGAGTTCACTGCGGACGGTTCGCTCGAGTGGACGATCGACGACTTTTTGGTTGGAGAGCTTCCACGGCCGGTGGAACTCGCGTTGTTCAGGATCGGGCAGGAAGCAATCGCCAATGCTCGTGATCACGCTGGCGCCTCGCAGTTGTTCGTTGAACTCCGCGAGGAGCCAGGTTGGGTCGAGATCACGGTTCGCGATAATGGATCGGGCTTTGACCCCGACTCAGTCATGGGTAAGCCCAGACCTGGGCACCTCGGGCTGGTCGCCATGCACGAGCGGGCCGAAGCGCTTGGCGGGAGGCTGACGATCACCAGCCGTGCGGGTGAGGGCACCACAGTGACCGCACGAGTCCCCCTTCGCCATCGGCGTGCGCCTTGGCGTCCCGTGCTCGCTGCGAGCTGAGCGACCTTGGCAAATTGGGCTGGGATTGCCCATACGAACGTCGAAGCCGGTCGTCAGCCGCAAGCCGTGTCGGTCGAGGCTGCGACGCAGTGGGCGACGCAGTGAGGGATTGCCCATACGAACGTCGAAGCCGGTCGTCAGGGCCGAAGAGCTCCGGTCCGGCGTCTCGCTGTGAGCGCTCCTGAGCTGTGGTCTGCACCCTCGTGACCGAGCGGGATCCCTTCGGTCGCTTCAGCCTTAGCGCTTCGGCCCGAAGGCCGCCACTAGCTGGGATTGGTCGAAGAAGCCGGGTGCTTCACCGGTCGAGGCGAACATGTAGAGCGCCGTGCGGTAGATCCCGCTGAGGGCAGACAACAGAACGGTCACCAGTGCCACGTAGGCGACGAGCATGACCGCGCCCACGAGCGGCAGGACGGCAATGACGGCGGCGCTGATCACCAGGCCGGGGAGCATCACCACCAACCCCGCCAGGCCAAATCCACCTTGGGCGATCAAGTTCTCCCCCCAGGTCTTCTTGAACAGGTTGGCTGACCGTTTGAGTGAGTCGAGCGGGCCTGTCCCTTCGACGACGATGACCGGCACGGCGAGCCAAGTGACGATCTCCAAGGCTGCACCGACGAGGTTGGCGACCAAATCACCGAGGAATCCAGACCGCTCTTTCACCGCGTTCAAGATGAGACCGACGGTGGCTACCAGCAGCGACCACAGCAGGAGCTGAGGGAACCGCTTTGCCGCCGCCGAGAACGCGCTAGCCAACGTGGGATCCCCGCCGGTGAGACGTTGGTACGCGCCGGCGACGAGTACCCCGGCAAAGAACGTGATGACCACCGAGAGAGCGACATAGCCCACCACTCCCACGACGTAGGTCAGGGGAGTTGCGCTGTATTGGGTCGCCTCGATCTGTCCTCCGGCTTCGCGCAGTCGTAGGCCGGTCGAGGGACGGGCGGTGAGGAACAGGCCGACTCCCATGACCGCGACCACCACGAGCGAGCAGACCGCCGACATGACCGGGATGACGGCGAGTTCTTTGTCCGCTTTCAGCACGTTCCATGACGACTTGAAGAGATTCCAACTCGTTGCGAACTTGCCAGCCATTACGCCCCCACTCGTCGACGATCCTGGCGGATCCCTCGGTCGCGGTCCTCGCGGATCCTTTGGTCAAGGGTACCCCGTTCGGCGGGAGCGCGGCCGCGATCTCGCTACTCGTCGTGGCTGTGCCACGGACTCAGTGGGACTGGGTCGAGATACACGCGGAGCATGCGACGGTGTGATCAGCCCGCTCGTGGTGGCTGTCACACGCACTTGGTACTTTCCGGTGATGGTGCGTGACGAAGATGGGGGAGCAGATGCCGACGGGGTGCCGGCCGTCCCGGTCGGGCGGGTGATCGGGACTGAGGACGCGACGCCTCTCGAGTTCTGGGTCGCGGTTAGCGATGGGCAGTTCCTGCAGCTCGATGACGTAGTGGCTCTCGAGCGCACGCCGCCGGGCCGGGGCCCGGTGCGTATCTACGGCGTCGTGTCGCAGGTGCGTGCCCGTCACGAGGGTGCCCGATTCGACAGCGATGTGTTCCTGATCGCCGACGGAGTGCTTCCGGCGGAAATCAGCGAGGCAGCATTCGTCCAAGCCACGCGGTTCGAACCGGAGGTGTTCGTGCCGCCCCTCCCAGGCCAGCTCGTGCGGAAAGCCACAGGAGCAGAGCGCGACCAAGCTCTGTTCTTCGACGAGATGCGCAAGAGCTACAAGGCCCTACCGGCCGGGCTCACCCGCGATGACGAACCCTTGTACCTGAACCTCGAATTTCTCGATGGCACCCGCGGCGCCCACGTCAACATCAGCGGGATTTCCGGGGTGGCGACCAAGACCACCTACGCCATGTTTTTGCTGTACTCGTTGTTCAACTCAGGGGTGCTCGGCGCCGATGCGCTCAACACCAAGGCGTTGGTGTTCAACGTCAAGGGCGAGGATCTCCTCTTCCTAGATCACGCCAACAACCAGCTCACCGACGAGCAGCGGGAGCGGTACGAGCGCCTCGATCTCGTGCCCGGCGCGTTCCGAAGTGTGGAGGTCTTCGCCCCACCCCGACGCGGCGACCGAAACGGAGCTCCCGATGTCGCAGCGAGAGCAACCGGGGTCATGTCGTTTTTCTGGACGCTCGAGCAGTTCTGCAAGGAGCGGTTGCTGCCGTTCCTGTTCGCCGACGCGGAGGACGAACGCCAGCAGTACACGATGGTCGTGCACAACGTGACCGCCCGGCTCATGGAGGCCCAGCCGCTCGGCGAGGGCGGCGTGGTCATCGAGGGAGCGCCGGTCCGCACGTTCCAGGAGCTCGTTGATGTCGTGACGGCCAAGCTGAGCGACGAGGATCCGCAGGAAGCGGCCCGGTGGGCGGGGCGTGCCATCGGTGCCGGCACGATCAACGCGTTCATCCGCCGGCTTCAAGGCGCGGTGGACCACGTCGAGCACCTCATCCGTGCCGACCTGCCGAACCCGCTCGACCATCAGGTTCGCTTCGACGCCCAGGTGTCTGTGGTCGATCTGCACAACCTCAACGACCGGGCTAAGCGGTTTGTGGTCGGGGTTGTGTTGCGAAAGGCGTTCGAACGCAAGGAGCGTTCCGGTCAGGCGAAGCCACTGCAGTTCGTGGTGCTCGACGAGCTCAACAAGTACGCCCCGAGGGAAGGCACGAGTCCGATCAAGGAGATCCTGCTCGACGTGGCTGAACGGGGACGTTCGCTCGGCATCATCCTCATCGGCGCCCAGCAGACCGCGAGCGAGGTGGAGCGCCGGATCGTGGCCAACTCGGCAGTGCGGGTGGTGGGTCGGCTCGACGCCGCGGAAGCGAGTCGGGGTGAGTACGGGTTCCTCCCCCAGGTCCAGCGGCAACGCGCAACGATCATCAAGCCGGGCACGATGATCGTGTCCCAGCCGGAGCTGCCAATCCCGCTGGTTGTGCAGTTCCCGTTCCCCGCGTGGGCGACCCGGGCCTCCGAGGCTGGAGTGGCACCTTCTCCACCCGCCCGGGCTGACCGGCGCGACACGACAGAGGTCGGACGAACGGCTAGTGACGGTATGGGCGATCCATTCGCGGGGTTTCCGTCGCCATGAAGATCCTTCACACCTCGGACTGGCACGTCGGAAAAACCGTGCGGGGACGGAGCCGAGCGTCTGAACACATCGCGGTCCTCCGTGAGATCGCGTCGATTGCGCAGCGGGAAGCGGTCGACCTGGTGCTCGTGGTCGGTGACCTCTTCGACACGGCCGCTCCAACACCCGAAGCGGAACGCATCGTGTACCGCGCCCTGCTAGACCTCGCCGCAGATGGTCGGCAGGTCGTCGTGGTAGCGGGTAACCACGACAACCCCCGCCGATTGGCTGCAGTGTCGCCGTTGCTCGAGCTGGGCAACGTGCACGTCGCCACCGCCCTTGCGCGACCCGACGAGGGCGGGGTGCTCGAGCTCGAGGCCGGTGGCCAACCCGTTCGCGTCGCCTTGGTGCCCTTTCCCTCGCAGCGTTACGTCGTGACCGCCGCCGATCTGATGGGTTTCGATCCGAGCGGTCACGCTCAGAAATACGATGACCGCGTTCGTCAGATCATCGCTGCGCTCACCGCCGGCTTCCGCGCTGATGCTGTCAACCTGATCGCCGCGCACCTTATGGTGGCCGGCGGCGTGCTCGGCGGCGGCGAGCGCAGCGCTCACACCATCTTCGACTACTACGTCGGCGCCGTCGCCTTTCCCGCCAGCGCGCATTACGTCGCGCTGGGTCATCTCCACCGGGCCCAGTCCATCGACGGACCCTGCCCGATCCGCTATTGCGGGTCTCCACTACAGATGGATTTCGGTGAGCAGGCTGATCGCAAAGCGGTGCTGATCGTCGACGCCGAGCCGAACACACCAGCGGCGGTCCGTGAGGTCCCGCTGAGCGCAGGTCGAACGTTTGTGACGCTGCGGGGCACGCTTGCTGAGCTCGAAGCCTTGGCCGGCGAACGCAACCCGGTGGCCGACGATGACCCGGAAAGCCCGACTGGCGAATATCTCCGGATCATCGTCAAGGAGAAGGCGCGTTTCGGGTTGGCCGACGAGGTCCGTGAGCTGTTCCCGGACGCCGTCGAGCTGAAGATCGACGCCCCTTCGGTAACCGTGGCGGAAGCACGGGGCGAGTCACGCCGCGGTCGGTCCCCCCACGAGTTGTTCGAGCTCTATCTCGCCGAGAAGGGGGTCGACGATCCGTCGCTGTTGGGTTATTTCGATCAATTGCTTGACGAAGCCGAACGTCTGGATGACGAGGACGAGCAGGACGAGCCGGGTCCCGGTGCAGTGAGCAATGACGACGTGGTGGGGGGCGGAGCGTGAGGCCCGAACGTTTGACCATGGAAGGCTTCGGTTCCTTCAAGGAACACACCGAAGTCGACTTCAGCGGCGCGGACCTGTTCGCGTTGTCGGGCCCAACCGGGTCGGGCAAGTCCACCATCATCGACGCCCTCATCTTCGTGCTCTACGGATCGGTGCCTCGTTACGAGAATCCTCGTCTGGTCG
>JANZZE010000014.1:0-20201 GCA_026419545.1 Acidimicrobiales bacterium | reverse complement strand
GCCCAGGGAAGGTCGAGGCCCGGGTGGCACTCGAGTTCTCGGTCGGCGGCGAGCCCTATACCGCGGTCCGCGTGGTCCGGGCGGGTAAAGCGGGGCGTGCGACGACCCGCGAGGCGAGGCTGGAGCACCGCGGCCGCGGTGAGGTGCTGGCCGGCTCAGCTGATGAGCTCACCGAGCAGGTGACCCGTCTGCTCGGGTTGTCGTTCGAGCACTTCACGACGTGTGTGGTGTTACCCCAGGGCAAGTTCCAGCAGTTCCTCCATCAAACGCCGAAAGAGCGTCAAGGCCTTCTGGTCGAGCTGCTCGATCTCGGCATCTACGGCCGTATGCACTCCTTGGCCAACGCTCGCGCCCGTGGCGCTGCTGAGGAAGCCAAATGGGTCAAACGGGAGCTCGAGGACTTGGCGTTCGCCACCCCCGAAGCACGGGGCCAATTGCTTGACCGGGTGAAGCAACTCGAGGCGCTGGTTGCTGAACTCGATAAGGCAGCCCCCCGACTCACCGAGTTGGAAGACGAGGTGCGGAAATTCCGGGGTCAACTCGAGGACGCCAATGAGTGCATAGCGAGGCTCGCCAGCTTGTCGGTGCCAGCTGGCGTCGAGGAGCTGTCGGCCGAACTCGACCGGGCCACCGAGGAGTTGGCCAGCGCTGAGGAAGCAGAGCAAGCGGCGAGCGCTGCAGTTCAGGAGGCCGAAGCCGCACTCGATGGGCTGCCTTCCCGCAGCGCACTCGAAACATTGCTTCGTCTTCATCACGAACGAGCCAAGCAGGCCGCTCGGCTGCCGGCCGGCGAGGCCGAGCTGTCGCAAGCTCTCGCACGTGAGAAGGAAGCGATTCGCCAGCGTGACCTTGCCCGGGAGGCCTGGGAGCTGGCGAAGGCGGCGCTTGACGCGGCCCAGCTCGCCGATCACGCCCGTGCGGTGGCGGCCCGTCTGTCGGTTGGCGACGACTGTCCGGTGTGCGGCCAGACCATTCAGGAGCTGCTACCCCATGAAACTGCGGATCTTGAAACAGCCATCGAACAGGTCGAGGTGACGTCGGCGGCGCTCGACGAGGCAGAGAACGTCGTGGTGAGCGCTCGTTCCTATCGGGAACGGTGTGAGACCTTGCTCGAACAAGTGCGCGCCCAAGTGGCGGCGCTCGACGACGAACTTGCCGGTGGGCCGGACGAAGGCGCTACCGAGCAGTTGCTCGCTGAGAGCACCCATGCCGAGCAGGTCCTAGCCGAGCGGCGAAAAGCCGAACGGAGCGCGCAGCAGGCTCGCCGTGAGGCGTTCGCCACCCGGCGCAGCGCTGAAGAACGGGAGCGGGCTGCCCGTCAAGAGTTCGAGTCTGCTCGTGATCGAGTCGCAGTGCTTGAACCGCCAGCACCGGCACACAAGTCCCTGCTCGACGACTGGACCGAGTTGGTGGCCTGGGCGAGGTCGCAAATCCCGGTCTACGAGCGCGAAGCCGCGAAACTTGAAACCGAGGCTGCTGCTGCTGCAGCCGAACGTGACGAGTTGCGCCGCGAGCTGATCACTCGGTGCGAAGAAGCGGGCTTGAGCGTTAGGGCTAACCCCCGCGACGACGTCGTCGCGGCCAAATCCGATGCCGAGGCCGACCTCGCCAGTATCGAAGCTGCGATGGTCAAGGCCGACAAGCTGCGAAACCGCCTGACTGAACTCGAACGCGACCAGAAGTTGTCGTCCGAGTTGGCTAAGCACCTTGGCGCTCGCGGTTTCCAGGAGTGGGTGCTCGGTGAGGCACTCGAGCGTCTCGTAGTCGGCGCGACCGAGATCCTCTACGACCTTTCCGGTGGTGCGTTCTCGCTTGCGATCGATCACGGAAATAGAGCTTTCCAGGTGATCGACCATGCCAATGCGGACACCATGCGTTCCGCCCGCACGCTGTCGGGAGGCGAGACCTTTCTTGCCTCACTTGCGCTCGCGCTGTCGCTTGCCGATCAGGTCGCTGAGATGGCCGCAGGAGGCAGTGCGCGCCTGGAATCGATCTTCTTGGACGAAGGTTTCGGCACACTGGATCCCGACACGCTGGGCGTGGTCACCGCGGCCATCGAGGAACTGGGATCTCGAGGTCGCATGGTCGGCATCGTGAGTCATGTCCGCGAACTCGCGGAAGCGATCCCAGTCCGATTCGACGTCGTCAAAGGCCCCCACACCTCGACCGTCAGCAGGGTCGATCACTAGGAGCAGTGGTGCGCTTCACCGTTGAAACCTGGGCCCCCGAATACAGCGGCGCAGTTGGCGCTCCGGACGCGGTGCCGGAAGCGGGGACGACTGTCGTCGACCCCAACGTGGAGTTGCCGGTTGCGGAATGGCGCCCCATCGCTCCGCTCGCCACCTCGCCGGTACCAGCGCCCCGGGTGTTGTTCATCGATGGTGTTCGCCGGGTCGAAGCGACGGTTTGGATCTCCGATGATGGCGGGGCGGTTCACAGGGGCTTGTGCGCGTCGTACGCGGCGGGTGTCGTGGTGTGCGACGGAATCGCTCAGATCGTCGAGTGCCGTCTCGAACGAGGGCTGTTTTGCTCTCTCGCCAACGGCGAGCCGATTCGCACCCGTCGGCTCGACTTTGGCCTGCATGTTGTGGCTGGCGGCGGCGACGCGCTCATGCTCGCAATCCAGAAGCGAATGGCTCGGCTAGAAGTCGAAGTGGCAGCCGCCCATCGAGGTGAGGCGAGCACGATCGTGGTTGATGGTCCGTTGCGTGACGGCCACGATGACCCGGATCTTGTCGGCTACATCAAGACCCATGCCGTCGCGTACGGCCCCGCCATCGTGAGCGACGTCGTGGCAGCGCTCGAGGTCGGACAGCGCACCCCCCTCATGTTGCTCGGAGTGCCCAATGATCGGTTCTCTTGGTACCTACGCTTGCCCGGCCCCAAGGCTCATGGTTGGTCCGGCATCGTTCGGCTCGAGGTCCTCGCGTCCCGTTCCGTTCAGGAGGTGGTGGCCAAAGCGGATGCCCTGGCTCGGGAACTTCCGCGGTTTGCCAGCGCCGCCCACAAGGATCCGCGGGCGCCCCAGAACCTGTATCCCATCGCGGGGCTCGAGCGCGAGCTGCGTCGCCGGCTCGGCGATGCCGCGTTCGTGCTCCGCGAGTTGCGGGAGGCGGCCACCCTGACCTGAGCGGTCTGCTGATCACGCCAGCCCTTCAGCGCCGACGAGCTGCGCCGGTCCCATAATCGGGAATCGCGTCGACTTCGAACACGACGAACGGGTGGGTGCCGAGCACCCGGACCGACAACAAGGAAGGCACTACGAGGTCTGCGTTATCGAGCGCGCTCGGTTCGCCGTGTGCGGTGACGCCCACCACTTGAAGGCCAGCTTGTCGTGCCGCGTCGACCCCCGCCGGTGTGTCCTCAAACGAGAGGCAGACGTCTGGGTCGGTCCCGATTGCTTCAGCAGCTCGGAGGTAGTGCGCGGCGGTCGCGTCGCCGTCGACGGGAATGACGATCTTCGGTGCCGGGAGATTGGCTGCGGTGAAGTGGTCGGCAACGACGCCGGTCCCGGTCGCCGACAGCAGGGCCCAGCGATCTGGCGGTATGCCATCGAGTACGTGATCGGCGCCGGCCATGGCGAGCACGCAAGGCAGATCAGGGGAGACGTCCGGGCGGATCGTGCGGCACCCGAAGATTGCGGCTTCACATTCGACGGTCGCGAACACTTGAACAGCCTCGCTTGCTTTCCTCTCCCCTTCCCCGCCCCGAAGTTAGGGTACGAGTGTGGGGCATGCCAAAGGTTCATGCGCCCGTCCCCATGGGTTCGATCGGCAGATCGTGGCCGAATCCAAAGGATCAGGGCATCTGCGACCTCCAAGGATCGGGGCATCTCCGACCGGTAGGGTTGCTCACCTCGCGCTGTTTGGGCAGGTCCTGGCCGAAAGCAAAGGACCTGGGCATCGGAAGCGTGAAGCACGGTTGCTTTATTTGACACGGGTTGGTTCCGGTTGACACGTGGATTCACATTTGAGGCCTGGGCAGCCGCGGTGTCGTGGACAGCCCCGGCTGAGGACGACGGGGTTCGGCGGCCTCAAGCCAGCTCGAGTCGTTCTAGTGCTCGCTCGACGTGCATGCTCGAAGACTCGAGCAGCTTCTGTCGGGGGTCGGCACCAATGGCGTGCGCGCGGTCGGACTCATCCCACAGCGTGGCTTCGAGCTGTCCCAACTCGGACCGGATCCTGGCCAGTTCGAGTTGGCTGGCTCTAGCCCCGTGTTGGTCTCGGATGCGCTCCACCTTGGCCCGCAGGAGATCGAATCTCGTCCAGGTCGCTGGCGCGCCAAGGACTGGAGGCACGGCCGGCCCATCTCGATCAATGAACACTGGGACATAGGCACTCACGCACGGCGACCCGAGCGCAGCCCACGCGCGTATGACCTCGCTGCTGTCGAGTTCGGCGATCATCGACGCCGCAGTCGTCTCAAAACCACGTAGATGCATACACACGGAGACGCCAGTGCCGTCAAAATCGGCGTCGGGTCCCGGTAACGGGTCGATGCCGTCGGGGCCGATGGTCTGGCCGATCCTCCCCCAGGGGTGTCCGCCATGATGGCGGAGCACCGCGGCCGCCGATCTGGCATCAGCGTTGGGCTCGGCTGCAAATGGGGTCGTTACTGCGAGCCGGACGTCTGCATGCCCGACCGGCATGGAAGGGTCGGCCCAGCGCTGGAAGGAGCCGACCACCCCGCTCGAGGCTTTGATCCAGTCATCGTTGAGGACTAGGCGGTTGGAGATCGCGACACCACCGTCGCTGCGCCGAGCGGCCCAGGTCCGACCGCTGGTTTCGAGTATCCAGGCCTCATTCGGGTCACAGACCAAGAAAGACGAGAAATATGCCTCGGCGAGCGTGGCGTCGGCGATGCCACCCTGGCCGTACCTCTCGAGCAGGTCGGTCATGGAGTCGATGGCAGCGACGGCCGTGGCGCCGAGTTCCAGACCCAGTCGTACGAGGTCCATACCTATGAGCGCGTCGGGTGCTCGGCTCGGATCGTCGACGGTCCATACCCGTTCGTTCCCGATCGCCACTGCGTGCTCGTTGATGCCGTGCTCGAAGCCCCACAACCACGTTGGCCGGCTGCCGATCAGGGCGAAGGCACCGTGGTCGGGAATCGTAAGGTATTGGGTGCGGAGTTCGCCGCCTGCGGGGCGACGCCGGTAGCCCTCCACGACCTGTGCCTCGCCGATCGGACGATCCGAGTTCTTGGCGAAGAGCATCCTGCCGCCGCCGCCGGCACACAACGTGTCACACATGTTCTTCACCGTAGGCGGACACGGCGGTGACGTCCCGCGGGGGTTTCGGTCCGAGTCCGCGTCGGCCGAGGCATCGTGGTGTGTTCTGGTTGCAATCTGCGTCAAGGTCAGCCGGACGCGCAGGATGCCGCGCTCCGGCGGTGGCCTCGACTTGTGTGCCGGCCGACCCACCTGGTTGGCCTAGGTGTGTCTTCCATCGAGCGGTGCAGCTCGTGCCTCAACCTCCGACGAGCGCACGAATTTTCTCAGCCGACGGCGCACCGTCGTATTCGAGCTCGCCGTCGCGAAGTCCCACGCAGCGCGTCGCTTTCGGCAACAGGTCGAGCTGATGGGTGGAACAGAAAACTGATGCCCCCTGATCGACCAAGTCGGCGAGTACTTCAACCAGCGTTTCTTGGCCCGGTGTGTCAAGACCCACGAACGGCTCATCGATGAGGAGCAGATCGAACGGTCTGATGAGACCGATGATCAGCGCGGTCTTCTGCTTCAAGCCTCGTGAGAACGTGGTTGGCAGGTCGTCGGCCCGGTCGCTCAGACGGAACATCTCGAGGAGCTCCGCGCCGTACTCTTCCCAGTCGGCCGTGTTGTGTAACCGGGCGATGTACTCGATGTGCTCACGAACGCTGAGGTCCTCGTAGAGCACTGGAGCGTCGGGTATGTAGGACGTCGCGGCTCTCGCTTCGATGGTGCCGGCCTTGAAACCGCCCGCGAACACCCGCCCCGCAGTCGGTTCGATCAGCCCGGCAGCCAGCCCCAGCAGGGTCGATTTCCCGGCACCGTTCGGTCCAACCAGCATCACCAACTCGCCGCGGTCGACGAGGAGGTCGATCCCGCGTAGTCCGAGCCCGTCCCCATAGTCCTTCACAAGTCCTTCGGTGACGAGCAGTGCTCCGCGTTCGACCGCCGCGGGTGGTGGCGCCTCGTCTTCGAGTGCGGGCAGCCAAGACGACTTCTTCACGCCTGATGGGCTGGTCGAGGTCGCCGTCGATGCGTCAGTGTTCTCCTCTCTGGGACCAGCGGTCTTTGCTGACGCCTCGCGCGCTGCCTTGCCCGAGGATGTCCGGTTGCGCCGGGATGAAGGCTTGCTCATGCCTTGCTCGGCCTCCTCGTGCGGACATAACCGACGGCTGCCATCGTGACGAGCAACGAGAACGACACTAGGTTGCTGACCCTCGTCGTGTCGGGGGCGTTTGGGTCGGATCCGACCGCCAGCATCGGCGCGACCGCGACGAGCACGACGGCCGGGGGCAGGACGAGACGAGCAATCGACTGGTAGCCGACGATGTCGCCACCGAGCCCGTCACCGACGCCGCTCATCCCGGTCATACCCCCTTGGATGTCGCTCATCGGACCGGGCGTGCCTACGACCGTACCCGCCGCGCCCGCGACCGCGGCGGCCCCGGCGACCGGCACCAATTCGATGAGCAGGAGCGAACCAACAACCTCGGGGGGAACGAGCAGGAGGGCGACCGCTGCGGCGACCAGGCATTCCACCAGCATCACGACGAACGCCGCTGGGAGGTGTTTCAACAGCAGTAGGCCGGGGTCTTCGGGTGCACCGAGCCATCGGGACGGATGGTCGACCTCCTGTGCGAGTGGCTCCGCGGCTTCATAGGCCGCAACGAACAGGGCGAGTGCTGCGAGGATGAACGCTGGGGTGATACCTCGCCACGTGAGCCCGAACGATACCCCTGCGACGGCAGCCAACGCGACCATGCGCCCGATGCGTACCAACGGGAACCGTAGATAGCCCTGCCAGTCCCGACGCCAAGTTGGGAACAGACGTGATGGACGCCCTCCGATGCGCAACCATGGCCGGGAACGGGGCGTCTCCTCGGCGAGTTGACGGCGCAACAGCACGACCGTGCGCATGTCCTGGAGTGTCACTGCAAACCGCAACTGCGACACCAAACCTGAGCGTCGCCTGGAAGCCTCGATCGAGACGTTCCCAATGGGGGCCAATCCCGCAACCACGATCGCTGCGGTCAGAACAGGTCCGACCAAACCTGCGGGGTCGAACCGGATCTCCCAGAACGCCATCGACGCGAACATCGTCAACGGTGAGCTACGCCAGCCGAGTGTGAGATCAACTACTGACCATGCGATGATCACAAGGGCGATGAAATTCGCCCACCAGACGCCGAGGCGTCGTCCGGAGATCATGAGCGCTGCGCCGGTGGCGAGCACGCCTGCGAGTGCGAAGCTCGCCATCGTGCACGCCGTTGTCAGGACCGGGTTTGCCGGGATGCGGTGTGAGGCCAGGACGCCGACGATCCCGCCGAGGAGAGCGCCCGCGTAGGCGACGAAACGCAGTTGACGAAACGCGATCGGTCGGAGTGCTGCGCCACGGTCGATCGGCGCCATCAGCTCGTGATGGACGACTGGCGCTTCCAGCGTGAGCGGCCCGCCGCGTGCGCCTGAACGGAGGCCGAACCCGACTGCGAGGGCGATCGCGAGCCCTAGCCAAGCGGGGCCGCGATTGGCCAGGTCTGCGGCGTCGGCGGCGTCGAGCTTGTCGTTGGGGAACAGGGTCGAGGCGTACAGCACCACTCCGATCGAGATGAAGGCCGTGATGTACACGTTGTAGAGCGCGTCCACCCAGTGGATGTTGCGGCGGTGGTTCAAGCGGCGAGCCCGGCGTAACGCAGCGAGCGCTTCTTCGGGTGTCTCGTCGTCGGCCACGAACTAGTGAGGGTAACCAGCGGTGTGAGCAGTCCCAAAGCCGCCGGCAACGTGGCGTCGGTCGGAACGCTGAGTCGTACCGACGCGGCCAGGGGTGCACGCTCTCCAGCCGCAGGCAACCTCGCCGCGCGGTGCGCGCGGCTGGGTCGCCATAAACCCCTGCCAGCCCAGTGCACGCTCTCCAGCCGCAGGCAACCTCGCCGCGCGCCGGTCCGCCTTGAGGTGGCGGCCGTCCGCCGGTGCAAGCTCCCGCGCAGCTGCCGGTAACGTCGTTCCCCGTGATCCTGCTCGATGTCGCCGACGTCGGCGCAGCACGGCCGGACAAGGTGTTGTTCAGCGGGGTGTCGTTCACGGTCACGGCTGGCGACCGCCTCGGGGTGGTCGGCATCAACGGTTCCGGGAAGACGACGTTGCTCCGCATTCTCGCGGGTGTCGACCAACCCGACGAGGGAACCGTCAGGCGCGGTCGCGGCATTCGTCTCGGGTTCCTTGACCAGCACCCCGTGTTGCCCGCCGGTTCGGTCCGTGACGCAGTGGGTGGGGACTGGCGTGGCGACGAGTTGCTCGATCTCGTGGGGATGGCGCCCTTCGCGGGAGCCGACGTGGCCACGCTGTCGGGCGGTCAGGCCAAGCGGGTGGCACTGGCCGGGACGTTGGTGACAGAGGCTGACCTGTTGATCCTCGACGAACCGACGAACCACCTCGACATCGACGCGATCGACTGGCTCGAAGAGCGCTTAGCGACCTTCAGTGGAGGCCTGATCTTGGTCACCCACGACCGGCACCTCCTGGACCGGGTGTGTACCCGAATCCTCGAACTCGACCGGGGTCAGGCCTTCCTCCACAATGGCGGCTACGAGGTCTATCTCTCGGGCCGAAGCGAACGTGAACGGCGGGAAGCAGCTGCCGAAGCGACTCGGCGTATTCTCGCTCGACGGGAACTGGAGTGGCTCCGGCGTGGCGCTCCCGCCCGCACCCGAAAGCCCAAGGCGCGAATCGAGGCAGCGACCGCGATCGTGGAGGGATCCGGTCCTCGGCCGGCACGTCTCGGGCAAATCGATCTCGTGGACGCAGCGGCGGCCGGGACCCCCGGCTATGCCGCCGGTGCACGTGCCGGATCCGTGGGGTGGGGGGCTGCGGGCACTGCGAAACGTCATCCGGCAACACCGCGACTCGGGGACAAGGTCATCGTGCTCGATGACGTCGGCCATCGCTTCGATGGTCGGCCGTGGCTGTTCCGCCACCTTGACCTCACACTTGATAACCGGGAACGACTAGGGATCGTGGGCCCGAATGGTGGGGGCAAGTCGACGTTGCTCGATCTCATGGCTCGGCGTTTCGACCCAGTCGAAGGCCGGGTCGTATGGGGCCCGACCGTGGTGCTCGGTTACTACGACCAGACCGGCGAAACGCTGCCGCTTGATCGCCGAGTCCGTGACCTGGTGGCTGGTCCAGGAAGGCAGCCCGATTGGTACGACACTGCGCTCTTGGAGCGCTTCTGGTTCGACACGAACGCACAGTACGCGCCGGCCAGTCAACTCTCGGGTGGGGAACGGCGACGCCTGCAGCTCCTGTTGACCCTGGCTACACGACCCAACGTCTTGTTGCTCGACGAACCCACCAATGATCTTGACCTCGACACCTTGCGGGCCCTCGAAGATTTTCTTGACGACTGGCCCGGCGCGTTGGTGGTCGTGAGTCACGACCGGGCGTTCTTGGAGCGCACCGTCACCGACGTAATCGTGCTCGACCCCGCCGAGGGGACCTCGGAGCGGACCACCGGGCGTCGGCCGGGTGGGTATGCCGAGTGGGAGGCACAACGGAGGGATCGGCGTCACCGGCACAAGGCCACCGTTAGGTCCGCGACCGCAGGATCAGGGCGTGAGCGACCCAAGAGCCATTCCCGATCGGGGGCTGGACCTGCTGGCTCGTCGCTCAGCACGCTGCGGCACCGCTTGAAGCAGGCTGAGCGTGAGCTGGCCGTGTGTCAGCGACGCCAGGAGGAGCTCGAAGCGCAGCTCGCCATCGCGTCAGGCCACGAGGAACTGGCCAGGATCGGTCGAGAACTGGCCACGGCGACCGCCGAACTCAACGAGGTGGAGGAGCGTTGGTTGGAAATTGCCGGGCAGCTCGAAGCGGCCGAAGCCGCTCGGCTCCGCCGGGCCTGAGGCGCGCCCGGCGCTCCGGTTGCGCCGCCTCGCAGGAGACGCTTTCAAGTCAGAAAACCGCTTCCGGCTCGAGGCCAGCGCTTCGTCGCGTTGCCCTTATCTGCGGTCGCGAACTACCGTTTGGCGCCCGGGAGGGAATGGGGGCACGGCGTTGATCCACGCGGAGCTCCGCGACCAAAGTGATGAAGCGACCGGTCGGGCTGTGGCGCTTTGTGCCCGGCCACTGTTGGCCTATCTTGCCGTCGGGGTCGTGCTGTGGTGCGCCGTTGGCTGGTCCGCCGCACATTTCCATCGTGTTGGGCTGCACGAGCAACCGGTCGAGACCCCGGGCGGAGCGCTCGTCGAAGGTTGGATCCGCTGGGATGCCTTCTGGTACCGCAGCATTGCCGAGGAGGGCTACCTCTACTTCCCCGACGTGCAATCGTCGGTGGCGTTCTTCCCGGCTTACCCGCTGACGATGCGGCTGCTCGGGCCGGTGACGCCGAGTCCCTTCGTGGCCGGGATCCTGGTGACGATCGTGTCGGGCGCCTCTGGGGCGGTGTTGTTCTGGTGCTGGGCCCGTCGTCGGATGATGAGCGCAGCGGCCTCGAGCGCACTGGCGGCGCTGCTGGTATACCCGTTCGGCTGGTATCTCTACGGCGCGATCTACGCAGATGCCCTGTTCCTGGCGGTCACGATCGGCGCGTTCGTGGCGCTCGAGAAGGACCGGTACTGGCTTGCCGGCGTTCTGGGGCTCGTCGCCTCAGCGGCCCGTCCGCCGGGGATCGCCGTAGCCATCTGTCTTGTGCTTCGACTGCTCGAGCGGCGCAATGAGGTCCGTGAGCTGGTCGCCGAGGCGGAGCAAGTCACGCGGCTTGCTAGTCAGTGTGCAGCTGGGGGCAGTGCCGTGCTCACCGACGCGCCGCCTCGACGCGTCGGTGCTCGTGGGTTCCGAGCATTCATCGCGCAGATTCGGACGCGCTTTTCGCCCCGAGCACTGCGGTGGTCCGATGCGCCGATCGCGCTTGCGTTTGCCGGTTTTGGGTCGTATTGCACCTACCTCTGGCTGGCGTTCGGGAACCCGTTTCTGTTCGCCCAGATCCAGGGGGTGAAGGGTTGGGATCAACCTGCTGATCCGCACACGTGGTTCAAGGTTGCGGTGTTGAACAAGCTGACCACCGATCCGTTCAGTGATGCGAGCCTGTTGATGCTCACCCAGGCCATGCTCACGCTGACCTTCTTGGCGCTCGTCCCAAAGGTGGCACGTCGGTTCGGTTGGGCGTATGGCGTGCTCACGCTGATGGTTGTTGCCCTGCCCGCGGTCGGCTCGAAGGATTTCATCGGGCTCGGTCGATACTTGCTGGCTGCGTTCCCGGTGTTCGCTCTGACCGGCGAATGGCTGTCGCAGCGCTCGCCGTGGCTCCGCCGGTCGCTGCTTGCGGTCTGTTTTGTTCTCCTGGTCTGGTTGGCCTCGTTGTTCGGGCGTGGCTATTACCTTTCTTGATCCATGACTGAACTTCCGCTTGAGGGCCGGGTTGCCCTCGTGACTGGGGGTGGCCGCGGTATTGGTCGAGCCATCTCGCTGGCGCTGGCTGCGGATGGCGCTGCTGTGGCGGTCAACTACCGGAGGGACCGGGAAGCCGCCGAAGAGACGGTCGCCGCGATCGAGGCCCTCGGTCGGCCGGTTATCGCCTACCAGGCTTCGATCGATTCGTACGACGACGACCGCCACATGGTGGAGCAAGTCATCGCCGATTTCGGGCATGTCGACATCCTGGTGAACAACGCGGGGATCGCCAGCCGGGGCCAGAGCGTCGAGAAGACCGATCCGGCCGAGTTGGAGCGGGTATTGCGTACCCATGCCATGGGTCCACACCATCTTGTGCAGGCGATCCTGCCCTCGATGCGTGAACGGCCCCGCGGCGACATCGTGTTCATCTCGTCGGTGGCGACCCTGACCATGGCTGCCTACGGGGGTCCCTACAACATGGCGAAGGCGGCGATGGAAGCCCTGGCGCTGACGCTGGCCAAGGAGGAGGTCCGCCACGGGATCCGGGTGAACATCGTGGCGCCGGGTCTTGTTTACACGACGATGGGCGAGAAGCTCATGAAGGCGGTCGCCGGGGTCGAAGACCTCAGTGTGCTGGATTCGTCGATGCCCTTGGGTCGGGTGTGCCGTCCCGAGGACGTGGCCAATGTCGTGCGGTGGCTCGTCGGCCCGTCGAACACCTACGTGACCGGTCAGAAGATCAACGTGGACGGACTCGCATCTGTCATGACCCGCTGAATACATCCTGGGCCGGACGGCTGGATGCGGGAACTCAACCGGTAGGCTGATCGGACCATGACCACCGAGTCCGATGTGCAGAGTTCCGTGCTGCAGCCGGTTGACGAGCCTGTCGTCACCATCACTCCCGAAGCACTGGTGAAGATCATCGACGTGCGCGACAACGAAGACGACCCTGAGTCGCTCGTGCTGAGGATCGCAGTGACCGGTGTCAACGGCATCGAGTACGCCTATGACCTGGCCTTCGAACCCCGCGCGGAACTCGCGGGCGAGCACCTCTCCTACTCAGTTGGCGGGCTTGAGGTGGTGGTGCCAGTCGAGAGTGTTGACGCCCTCACCGGCGCAACGCTCGACATCCCGAGCAACCCGGCCCAGGGCGGTCTCGTCATCCGTAATCCCAACCGGCCGGATCCACTCGCCGGTCGGAACTTGGAGCTCACTGGTGAGCTGCCCGACAAGGTGCAGCAGTTGCTGGACCAATCCATCAATCCAGGCCTCGCGGCTCATGGTGGTTACGCGGAGCTCGTTGGGGTCGAGGGCAACACGGTGTTTGTCACCATGGGCGGCGGGTGTCAGGGATGTTCCATGAGTGCAGCCACGCTTTCGATGGGCATCCAGCGCGCGATCAAGGAGGCGATCCCCGAGGTCGAAGAGGTCGTTGACGTCACCGATCACGCATCGGGTGCCAATCCCTATTACGCCTGACCCAGTTGTTTCCTGACCACGCCTGCGTTGGGCGTTGTGATCTCGCCATCCGACGTCGGCGGTTCTCGGTGGGTGGCAGTCTGACCAACAGCGACGTTGTCGTCAGTCGAGCAGCGACTTTGCTGCGGCAATGATCCCGGCCGTGTCGAGTCCGAGTTCGGCGAGAATTGCGTCCGGTTTGCCGTGGGGGATGTAGGCAAGTGGCGTGCCGAGCACCTTGACGTTCGGCATCGCAGTACCGCTGCGTTGGCTTCGGTCGGTGAGCGCGGTCAAGATGGCGGAGCCTACGCCTCCTTCCCGGAGACCGTCTTCGATGGTGATCACGTGGGAATGCCGCAGCGCGTCTTCCAGCATCGACTCATCGAGGGGTTGCACGACCCGCGGGTCCCATACCGTGACGGAGATGCCGTTGCGGGCTAACGCGGTTGCGGCGGCTTCGGCGGCCTCGAGCATTTTGCCCACGGCAATGATGCAGAGATCCTCCCCGGTCCGTGTTCGTCGAGCCGCGAGCCCGTGCCCCACTTCGTCGGGCGCAACTTGCCTTGCCATGGTCTTGGGCCAGCGGATCATCACCGGGCCCGACGTCAGTTCCATGGCGTCCTGCAGCATCACCTGCAGCTCTTGATAGGACGATGGCGCGAACACGGTCATGCCGGGCACTTTCGTGAACAAGACCAAGTCGAGTACACCGTGATGACTCGGTCCGTCGTCGCCGGTGATGCCGGCTCGGTCGACGCAGAAGATGACGGGTTGCCGGTGAAGACCGACGTCGTACATCACCTGGTCGACCGCACGGGTGAGGAACGTCGAATAGATCGCCACGACTGGCCGTAACCCCCCCATCGCCATACCGGCGGCGGCGGTGACCGCGTGTTGCTCAGCGATGCCGACGTCCAAGAATCGGTCGGGGAATCGCTCCTTGAATGGCAACAGTCCCGTTGAATCGGGCATGGCCGCCGTGATTGCCCAAACCTCCGGGTGTTCCTCGGCGATCTTGATCAGGGCCTCGGTGAAGGCGGCCGTGTAGGAACCGGGCTTGGCCTCCGAAGTGTCATGCAGGCGCTTGATGGGGTCGTTTTCTGCTGGGGCGTAGCCCCGACCCTTCTGGGTGAGGACGTGGATCACGTGGGGGCCGGGTAGTTGCGATGCGTTCGACAGCGCCTTTTCCAAGCCTTCGATGTCGTGCCCATCGAACGGACCTGTGTACCGGACCCCGAGCGTTTCGAAAAATGCCGGTGGCTCCCACATTTCACGCACGGCGGCCTTCGTCGCTTCCAATCCCCGCTCGAGTCGCTCGCCGACGAGTGGTACCTCGGCCAACAGCTTCTCGAGTCGGGCCTGTCGGCGTAGATAGCTCGGGTTGTTGCGCAGGCGGGCGAGGGTCTCACCAAGCTTTGAGATCGTCGGTGCGTAGGAGCGGCCGTTGTCGTTGAGGATGATGATGCAGTCGCGACCCGAATGACCCAGGTTGTTGAGGCCCTCGAAGGCCATTCCGCCAGTCATCGACCCGTCCCCGATGACTGCGACGACCCGGCGGTGCTCACCGCCTTCGGATTGCTGCGCGGTTGCCATACCATGTGCCCAGGCCAGCACCGTGGAGGCGTGGGAGTTCTCGACCCAGTCGTGTTCAGATTCCGACCGCGAGGGGTAACCCGACAATCCGCCGGCTTGGCGGAGCTTTGCAAACCCATCCCTCCGTCCGGTCAGGATCTTGTGCACGTAGGCCTGATGGCCCGTGTCCCACAGGATGATGTCATGGGGTGACTCGAAGACCCGGTGTAACGCCAGCGTCAGCTCCACCACGCCGAGATTCGAGCCCAGGTGTCCGCCGTGCTCGTTGACGGCATCGACGATGAATTGACGGATTTCGGTGGCGAGCACCTTGAGCTGGTCGTAGTCGAGGCGCTTCAGATCGGCTGGTGAGCTGATGGTCTCGAGGAGCATGGACGGCTCGAGGTCTCCAGTAGTCGGGTCTGTTCGAACGGTAGTAGGTGGTTCGGCGCGACGCCTGAGCCACTAGTCACGGTACTCCTTCGCACGGCTCGCTACGACACGAACAGTTGCCCCGGGCTGCGTCGCACGTGAGCAGCGGCAACGGTCCTGGTCGGCCGGGCCAGGCAGCGATACGTCACGGGTGGGGACTGCGGGTCCGGATTGCAGGGGCTTGTCGGTTCCCGGCGGCGAAGGCCGGCGCGCCGACAAGGCTGGCACCGAGATTCAGGAGGTAGAGGATGAGGCCGAGCGCGACCGCTTGCTCCGCCGGAACGCCAATGGGGTGGAGGAACTGGACCAGGGCCCATTCCCGGATGCCAAGCCCCGAGATACCGATGGGTAGGACTTGCAGGATGAGGACTGCAGGGTAGAAGGCAAGGATGACCGTCAGCCCAGCATCGGTCATTCCCATGGCTTCGGCGGCCATCCAAGCGGCGACGCATAGCACCACTTGGTACGCGACGCCGGCACCGAGAACCCCAAGCGTTGCCAGCGGGCGTTGACGCAAGCGGCCGACGCCGAGGTGCACGGCCTGGACGAACCGTCGCCATCCTTCCCGGCTCGCGAACCGCCCACCGAGTTGCGGATGATCGGCGGTATACAGGATGAGGCCGAGTCCGGCGAGCGTGATTACTGCGACCAGCGCAGCCAGGCTCGACGCGTCACCGAGACCACGGAGGCCGCCGTTGAGGGCGAAGCCGGTGAACGTGATCACTGGGAGGACCAGCCAGCCGGTGAGCCGTTCGATCACCACTGAGGCGAAGGCGTCTGCCGCGTCTTCGGTGTCCCGTGAGATACGGGACACGCGTAGCACGTCGCCGCCGATCGTCGTGGGAAGGACGTTTGAGACGAACTGGCACGCGAAGTACGTGGTGGCGAGACGGGGTAGCGCCAGTCGATACCCCATGGCACGAAGTACCTGTTGCCACCGCAGCGCGGACAACACGACGGCGACCAACGTGAACGTGAGTGCTCCAGCGAGCCAGACCAGCGTCGTGCCGTGCCAGTCGGGAAGCAGCGCGCTCCACTCGAAGTCAGGAATGCGCCAGAACAGGACGGCGAGCATGGCCAGGCTGATCAGGATCCGAATCGGCAACACCCATGGACGCCGTTTCGATGCTGGTTCTGGCTCCTCGGCGGCTTCAGCCAACCCGGTGAGTTCGCCGACGCCAAGTGCCGAATAAGGGCGCAACTCGTCGGCGACATCCCTTCGAGTGGTGCCGCTGCGACCAGTCGGAGCTGGTGACTGCTCGACCCCGCGGCCCGTCTGGGCGGTCTGTTGGGCGTGTGCCGGGGAAGCGTTCCCGGCGCGCGGGGTGGGCATGGTGTTCTCGTCGCCGCGAGGGTCGGGATCAGGTGGAGGAACGCGCATCTGATTCGCAACGAGTTTACGAGTGGGTCGGAGGTGTCAGAAGTCCTGCCAGCGCGCGCAGGTGTTTGAGGTGGGATCCAGCGTCCACATGTCGTTGGTGCGTTCAGCTCGTGATTGTCAGCGATCTGGGGTCGTGTCGGGTGGCTCGTATCGAATTCGTAGGAAGCGGAGCCAACGACGACCGTTCACGTGGTGGGCTTCAGCAGTCGTTGGCCCCTGTGGGTCTCGCCTGGCGACGCAGTGGCGTACCCTTGCTGGCGGAATCAATTGGAGGCTGCGCGACATGAGACATCGCATCGTGTTTGCCGCGCTCGTGCTGTTGGCAGGGTGCGGGTCGGCGAACGTCGAGACGAATCGCAATGCGAGCGAGATCGACAGCGGCACGGGATCCGTTGCGCTGCCCGGAGCCGACCTAGGTGCGGTCGTGCCGGTGGCGAGTGCACAGTTTCTCGGCGAGTCCGCCCGCCGTACCGAGGAGGTCAGCACCGGCACGCTGACCTTCGTCATGACGATCGAGGGCTCTGCCGGATTCGACGGCGAGGTGCTCAGGCTCGAGCAACAGTTCGACACGCAGCGCAATCGTGCCTCGTACACGTTGACGCCCAGCCAGGTCTTCGGTGAGCTGTCCGGCTTTGGTGAGCGCCAAGGGATCATCGTCGGTGATGTCGTGTACCTCAAGAGCCCGACGATTGCCGAGGAACTGGGCGTGCGGACCGCGTGGCTCCGGTACGAGGATCCGTGTGGGGCAAGCGACGTGACTGCTGGCCTGCCGTTTGGTGGTACCGATGCCGCGACGGTGCTGGAAGCACTTGGCGCGGTGGGGGAGGTCACAGAGGTCGGCACGGAGGACATCGACGGCCGCCGCGCAAAGCATTACCGCAGTGAAGCTGACCTTGGTGCTACCGGTGACGAGGACGACGCATGTGCGGAAGCGCCGTTGAGCTCACTCGTCGCGCCGGTGGATGTATGGATCGACGAGAACGACGGGTTCGTGCTGCGCATCGAAATCCGAGCTGGCCTTGCCGATCTGGTGAAGGCGTCGGGCGAGCAAGTGCCGAGACGAGCCGAGTCACTGTTGCGGGGCACCGTCGTCTTGGCGTTGAGCTTCCGTGACCTCGGGGTCCCGGTGACCATCCGCGAGCCGATACAGAGCCAGGTGACCGAGGTGACCAAGGCTGACGTCGAGCTCGCGGAAGCCGCGATCGCCGAGCGTGCCAACGGGTTCGGAGGGGTCGGTTCGCCGTGACCGTGCAGCACCGCATCATCGAGCTGGGCGAGGTGTGGGTCGAGATCACCGAGGCTGGTGCAGGCGGGATCCCTCTGTTGCTGCTCCATGGATTCACGGGCAGCCGAGAAGATTTCGCTGACTGGTTCGAGAAGCTGGCCGACGCCGGCTGGCACGTTGTCGCCCCCGACCACCGCGGCCATGGCGGTAGCGCCAAACCGGACAAGGAGGAGGCGTATTCCCTAGCCACTCTGGCGGCTGACGCGCTGGTGTTGGCTGATCAGCTCGGGTGGGAAGAGTTCGTGGTGCTTGGGCACTCCATGGGCGGGATGGTCGCGCAGTTGATTGCCATCGACGCGCCCGAGCGAGTCGCCGCACTCGTGCTGATGGATACGGCACACGGGCCGCTTCCCCTCGACCACGAGCAGGTCGCGTTGGGTGCACGGGCCGCCAGGGAACGCGGTATGGAGTGGCTCGCGGCGTACTTTGCTGCGAATCCCAGCCCGCTGGCGACTGAGGCTGATGAACGCGTCCGCCGCGAGCGGCCAGGCTATGTGGAGTTCGGTGAGCGCAAATTCCTCGCATCGTCGCCAGCGATGTATGCCGCGCTGCTTCATGAGCTCGCGTACCAACAAGATCGGCTGCGCCGTCTGGCCGAGGTCACGGTACCTACGTTGGTGTTGGTGGGCGAACAAGACGCGATGTTCATTCCCTTCGCGCAACGGATCGCCGCGACGATGCCGGCCAGTCGGCTCGAGGTGATACCGGGCGCAGGGCACAGTCCCCAGTTCGAAGCTCCCGACAAGTGGTGGGAGATCCTTTCTGCCTTCTTGAACGAACTGCGTGAGTGTGCTGCGGATCGCAAGAGCGCCGAAGATGGCGCTGAGCAGGAGGAGGTCTCGTCGTGAGCAGACTGTCAGGCCACGGCGGCGAACTGGTTCTCGCCGGCCTCGAGCAGTTTGGTGTTCGTCACCTGTTCACCTTGAATGGCGGTCATATCTGGCCGTTCTACGACGCGGCCCGCAACCGTGGCGTCGCGGTGTACGACACGCGGCACGAGCAGACTGCGGCCTTTGCTGCGGAGGGCTATGCCAAGTTGACCCGCCGACCAGGAGTTGCGGTGCTCACCGCTGGCCCTGGTGTGACCAACGGCGTCAGTGCCGTCACGGGTGCATGGTTCCTCGGCTCCCCGTTGGTGGTGCTGGGCGGCCGAGCGCCGGAAGGCCGTTGGGGCGCCGGGTCGCTCCAGGAGTTCGATCACGTTCCCGTCATGGCGCCGATCACGAAACTGGCTCGGACAGTCAAAGAGACAGCGGAGATGGGTGCCGCGGCCGTCGAGGGGGCAGCCGTGGCGCTCACGCCCCACCGCGGCCCCGTTTTCCTCGACTTCCCGATGGACCGGCTCTTCACCCAGGCCGAGGGGGAGATCCCGCCGGTTCCGTCCCTTGCTGGACCCGAGCCCGATCCGGACGACATCGAGCGGGCAGCTACCTTGTTGGCCACGGCGAACAACCCTGCCCTCATCGTGGGGAGCGACGTCTACTGGGCCGGTGCGTGGGACGAAGTCCGCGAAGTAGCGGAAGCGATGCGTGTACCAGTATTCGTCAACGGGCTCGGTCGCGGCTGTCTGCCCGCGGATCACGAATTGGCGTTCTCGCGGACCCGAGGCATGCTCAAGACCGATGCCGATGTGGTGGTGGTCATCGGGACCCCGTTGGACTTCCGGTTGTCGTTCGGGAATTTCGGCTCAGCCAGGGTCGTCCATATCGTCGACCATCCGTCCCAGCGCGCCAAACACGTGACGCCTGCGGTGTCACCGGCGGGCGACTTGAAGATCATCCTCCGTCACTTGGCCCAGCACCCCGGTGATCGTGCCGATCACGAACCCTGGATTGCCAGACTGCGTGACGCGGAGTCAGCGGCTCGGGCTGCTGATGCCGAGGGGTTCGCCGCCGAAACGACGCCGATGAAGCCACCTCGGGTCTATGGCGAGTTGCGCAAGGTGCTCGACCGTGACGCAGTTGTGATCTGCGATGGGGGAGACTTCGTCTCCTATGCCGGGAAGTTCATCGACTCCTACCAGCCGGGTTGTTGGCTCGACCCCGGTCCCTACGGTTGTCTCGGAACGGCGATGGGGTACGCGATGGCCGCCCGGGTCGCACACCCCGATCGCCAGGTGGTGGTGATGTTGGGCGACGGCGCCGCAGGGTTTTCCTTGATGGATGTCGATTCGCTCGTGCGCCAGGACTTGCCGGTTGTCATCATCTGCGGGAACAACGGGATCTGGGGTCTCGAGAAGCACCCGATGCGACTGATCTACGGGTATGACATGGCCTGCGATCTCCAACCCGAGTGCCGCTACGACGAAGTAGTGGCGGCACTCGGTGGCGCCGGCGAGACCGTCCGCACCCCGGAAGAGCTCAGCCATGCCCTCAAGCGAGCGTTCGATGCCGGTGTGCCGTATCTCCTCAACGTCATCACCGACGCTGATGACATGTATCCCCGTACGAGCAACCTAGCCTGAGTGGGAGCGCTATGTG
>JANZZE010000144.1 GCA_026419545.1 Acidimicrobiales bacterium | reverse complement strand
CTGGTCTCGTGGGCTCGGAGATGTGTATAAGAGACAGGCAATGGGCTCACCGCCGTCGAAGTACCGGTCGCGGAGCTCGAAGGCCTTCTTCACCCCGACCTTGGAGCGGATCTTGACGAAGTTGTATTCGTCATCTTCAAACCGGAGGTTCGTGCCGAACGCATGCGTGAGAATCTCGAAGCCCTCTGCAGCTCCCAACCCTGGCGTGTTCTGCACGACTCGATACGCCTCTTTTGCGATAACCAGGCCATCAGCCGGCATCCGGGCGACCAAGGCGGCCAGCTCTTCGGTGACGGCGGCGACCTCTTCCCCCGGCACGAAGCGGTTCCACACCCCGCGCTCGGCGGCGTCACGAGCTTCGGCAATCCGGCCAGTCAGAAGGAGATCCTTCGCGAGCGCCGGCCCAAGCCGGAAGAAAAACAGATGCAGATTCCCGAGCACCGGCCCGAGGAAACGGGCAGCCGGCATCCCGATGAGCGCATCATGCCCGACAACGGTCAGATCAGCTGCTAACGCGAACTCGAGCCCGCCTCCAAGGGCGTATTTCTCGACTTGAGCGACGATGACCTTGTTGTGTTGGTAGAGCGCGTGATACGCACGCTGGGCCTTGCGGTCATATGCCAGGCGACGGCGTTGTGAAGGACGTCGCGGCCTTTCCCCTGCGGCTGGCTTCTCGTACCACGAATACGCCTCACCCATGTCCTGCCCGGTCGTGAACACCCCGCCTGCGCCTCGCAAGATCACTACCTTGATGTCGTCGTCATCCGCCGCGTCGTCGAGCGCGTCGATGAGCAGCGGGTACATCGCGGTGGTGAGTGCGTTCTTCTTGTCGGGGCGGTTGAAGGTGATCCGAGCGATGTGGGCCGCCGCGTCTTTCTCGTAGATCAGGATCTCGTCACTCATGGCCGCATGACCTGCCCGCCGTCGACGTTGAGAATGTGACCGGTCACGAAGGACGCCTCATCTGACAGCAAGAACAAACAGGCATTGACCATGTCATCAACTGTCCCCATCCGCTTGATCGGCATCGTCTGCAGGATCGAGTCGATGAACGGTCCCACGGTCGTGCGAGTGGCCTCGGTGTCGGTCGGTCCTGGCGCGATCGCGTTCACACGGATGTTGCGAGGACCGAGTTCCATTGCCAGCGCATGGGTGATCGCGTGCAATGCCAGCTTCGCTATCCCGTAGTAACCAGCCCCCATCCACGCAGCCGTCGACGACTGATTGACGATTGCTCCACCGCCACGTTCGGTCATCGACTGAACGACGGCCCGTGTACACAGCAGCGCGCCGTTCATGTTCACCGCCATGAAACGCTGGTAGTAGTCCCAGTCAACCGTCAGCAGACTGTCGAGCCTCATTCCGCCGTAAATGGCTGCGTTGTTCACGAGCAAGTCGACCCCACCGAAGTTGGCGACGGCCGCCTCACCGAGCGCCAGCGTCGACTCCTCACTCGAGACGTCCGTGCGCACGAAGACCGCCCGGCCCCCGCTCGCTTCGATCTCCTCAGCCACGCGTGAGCCCTGCTCTTCGTCGATTTCAGCGATCACGACACTTGCGCCTTCACGGGCAAGACCTTTGGCATACCCCTCACCGATACCGCGACCGGCACCGGTGACGATCGCAACCTTTCCCTCGAATCGCACTGCACCTCCTAGCGCGCTGGGACACTTGAAACCGCGACAACACTCATGACCGAGACAGCCAGGTTCATGGCTGGAATGCCCGGTCGATCATGGCGTGGAGCTTCTCGACCGGGAACAGTTCATCGACGCGCGACACCCCGTCGCCTTCGAGTCCGAAGACCCACTGGGCGATATAGGCCTGGACCATGCCGCTGAACAGGGCCGCAAGGATCTCCGGGTCTTCTTCGGGAAACTCTCCTGCCTCGACGCCGGCCGCGAATATCTGCTCCTCGAACGCCATCACCTCGCGATACCGCTCGAACCCGGCTTCGTTGAGACTCGCCCGCATGCTCCAGGTCGCTCCTCCGAGCTCGCGCTGGAACACCCGATAGAAATCAGGGCGCTCCTTGAAGTACGCAATCGAGGCATCGACGACTCGGTGAAGCTGCTCTCGTGGCGACTCCACTCCCTCGACCGCTTGCTCCATGCTGGCGAGCAGTGCGCGTCCTTGCCGATCGAGTACCTGGGCGAACAAATCCTCTTTGCCTTCGAAAAAGGCATACAGGGCGCCGACGGAGAACTCGGAGAGGTCCGCGACTTCCTTGAGCGTGGCGGAGTGGAAGCCCTTCTGACCGAAGACCCGCTCCGCCGCATCCAAGATGTGGTTCCGGCTGACACGATCCTTCTCTCTCCGGCGCTGGTCGCGGAGACTCTGGGCAGTCGGCTCCGCGCCGGACTCCCCTGTGGCCTGTTTCGCCCCTCTCGACTTCGTCCGCCCTGATCCAGAGGCGACAGGACGGGAGACCCGCTTCGCCCCAGGCCGTTGCGACGGTGCTGCCACTCAACCCTCCTCATCCAAACCATGAGCTCGGGTTCGACCTTGGGTCGCTGCCTTCGCCCAGCGGGTGCGTTCGTCATCGTTCCGCGTGATTTCGGGTCGAACCGAAAGCAGGCTGACCTTTGTCCCCCGAGGTGCTGTCACGGCCGCAACAACCGCCGCAGCAGCTGACTCAGCCGGGATGTAGTTGAAGTCCTCTTTCAGCCCGAGCCGTTCCCACGCGTGCATGAACGCAATCATGTCCTCGGCCGGCCAATTCGTGTTGAACTCACTGACCGTCGGTCCCAGCCGGATCGTCGAAATACGGATACCGGTTCCGCCCAACTCCACATCGAGCCCCGCAGCGACATACTCGATCGCAGCTTTCGTCGCGCCATAGGTGAGCATGTGTGGATACGGCTTCTGGATCGAATCCGACGAGATGAAGACGACGTCGCCCGCGATGCCACGCTCGATCATCGACGCCGTCGCCCGCCGGGTACACAGCAACGCACCCAACAAATTGGTGTTGATCTGGGTCCTCAGACGCTCCGTGGTGGTCTCCGCGATCGCGCCGAGGTACCCGACACCAGCGTTGTTTACGAGCACGCTGGCAGGACCGACGCCGGCCTCGAGCGCTACGAAGAACGACTCCACAGATTTGTCGTCAGTCACATCCAAGGAATGAGCGAAGGCCGTTCCCCCAGAGGCTTCGACCTCGTCCGCAGTCTCCCGGAGGCGGTCAAGACGGCGGGCACCCACAGCGACGGTCCAGCCGAGAGCGCCGAACGCAACAGCAATCGCTTTGCCTACTCCGGCCGATGCTCCTGTCACGACCGCGACGCGGGTCGTCGTGTCGGTGTGTTCGCCCCAAGCGGTAGCGGTCATGTGGCCTCCTACCTCGCCCACGCCAAGCAATCCGGTCCGAGCGCTCAAAAAAGTGAACTTACGTTCACCCTACTTGCAGCTTCATCGACCGTCGAACCGCCGATGTGAACCACAATTCATTCTAGTGAAATATAAGTATAAACTTTCAAACTATGACTCAACAGAGAATCGACGGGCAGGCACACTCCACTGACCGAACCTTCGCGCAGTACATCGACGGCGAATTCGTTCCCGGAGCAGGCGCTCTCTTGACTGTCGAGAACCCCTATACAGAACGGGCGATCGCTGAGGTCGCCTGCTCGTCGGTCGCCGACGTCGACCGAGCCGTGGCGGCTGCCCGCGCCGCAACCGACGAGGGACCCTGGCCCCGCCTGTCGAAGCGAGAACGATCCCGCATCTTGGCGAGAATGGCCGACTGCCTCGACAAGAAGCGAACTGAGCTCGAAGAGCTCCACGTTGCTGAAACCGGCATGTTCCGGAAGATGAACGACAGCTTCGGCGTGGGTTTACCGATCAGGTGGTGGCATGACTACGCAGAGCTGGCATCCCGCGACCTCGACCACGCCGTACCGCCGGACATCACGGACACCGGTACAGGCCTCCGCCTCGCCGGAGGCATGGTGTACCAGGAACCGGTCGGGGTCGTGAGTGCGATCAGTCCGTTCAACTTTCCGTTCTTCGTATCCACGCACAAAGTGGCAGCGGCATTGGCCGCAGGGTGCGCCGTCGTTTTGAAACTGAGCGAACTGACTCCTCTCACGTGTTTCCTGATCGCCGAAGCGGCGGCCGAAGCGGGCCTCCCACCGGGTGTCTTCAATTACGTCATCGGCGACGCCGAGGTAGGTCGGCGGATGGTCGAACATCCCGGGGTGGATTGCGTGTCCTTTACCGGCTCAACCGTGGTGGGCAAGCAGATTGCGGCGACCGCGGCCCAAACGGTCAAGAAGGTGGTGCTCGAGTTGGGTGGCAAATCTGCTGCGATCGTGCTCCCAGACGCGGATCTCGACTCTTGCGTGCCGACACTGCTCGGACAATTCAGCCACGGTGGACAGGGCTGCGCGCTCAGCACCCGCCTCGTTCTCCACGACGACATCGCCGATGAAGTCATACAGCGACTCGTTGCCTTGGTGCCCTTCCTCAAGGCGGGAGATCCAGCTGACCCGACTACAACGCACTCACCGCAGATCACCTCAGCGGCCCGCGAACGCGTACTCGGGTTCATACGGTCCGGACTCGACGCAGGAGCTGAACTGGTCACCGGCGGCGGGCCGATCACCACCCAACCCCATGGCCACTGGGTTGAGCCAACCCTGCTCGACCGGTGCCCAACCGACGCGAGTGTCGCTCAGGAAGAGATCTTCGGGCCGGTGCTCGTCGTGCACCGATTCCGCACCGATGACGAGGCGGTTGCAATCGCCAACAACTCACGTTACGGGTTGTGGGGGACCGTGTTCACCCGTGACCTCCCCCGAGCCATGGCGCTCGCTCGGCGCATTCGGACTGGCAGCGTCGGAATCAACGGGATGGCGCTGAACATCCATGCCCCGTTCGGCGGCGTGAAAGAATCCGGTATCGGCCGTGAGTTCGGGGAATACGGGATCCGCGAGTTCCTGGAGCCAAAGTCGGTGAGCTGGGTGCTGTGATTGCCTTGAGCCACTTAATGCCGTGAGCGACCTCGCCTCATCGATCAAGCGAATAGCACCTCGCCGTGTCTCAAGCGTCGCCCGGACCGCCGAGACCACCGATAGTGGGGCCGGTGCTAGTGCTGGCAGGCGCATTACACTGCTGCACGAGACGGCCAAACTCAGTGGTGCTGAGGTCTTCGCCTCGCTTCGCCCGTTCATTCAACTCACGGAAGTCGTCGAACGAGATCCTGGCTTTCAACCCTTCGAAGACACACCGACATACCGAGCGCTGCGTCCCACCTTCTGCGCACCGGTCGATGAAGGCTCTCTCGATCGCCGGCGTGTAGCCCCCGCCGCCCTCGGCGGGCGAACTCGTGCCTCCGGGCGTCGTCGATGAAGGCCCCCCTCCGCTGCCGCCGGCCGTCGTCGTGGACGAGTCGGCAGTCTCGACAACTTTGCTTACCGGACGAGTGATAGCGATGAAAGCGCCTACCACAACCAAGGCGACAATGAGGGCAGCCACACCGATGAGGAGGCCTCTGCGGGATCGCTTGACCGGTTCGGGTCGAGGACCGACTGCAACACCACCGGCTCCAGCCTGCAACCCATAGCCAGCTCCGTAAGTCCCCACCTGCGAGGTGGCGGAAGCGGCAGACGCCACGCCAGGCTGGGTCACTGCGCCGGGACCGGCCGATGGGACAGTCACTCCGCCCGACCCGTGTACGGCACCAGTCGGCGCAGACGCGATGACGTCGCCAGCCCCGAGGCGCAAGGCATCGGGGACCTGGGTGCCGCACTCACTGCAGTACTCCGCGCCCGGTGTCAGCGCGGCACCGCAGTTGGAACAGACCAGATTGCTCGCGACCAGGTTGATCGTCGTTTTCTCGCCCTCGAGGTCGAGACTGATCTCCGCGGGGACTGTCAGCTTGCCTGGGTCGAGGCCCTCAGCTCGCCGAGCAGCTTGCAGTTCACGGCCGAACTCCAATGCCGACTGTTGACGCATTCCGGGTTCCTTGGCCATCGCCCGTTCGATGACCTGGCAAATCGAATCGGGAACGCCGAGCTGGCGTAGGTCAGGCGGCGGTTCAGTGAGGATGCGCCGCAGCATGGGCACCATGGACTCGTCGCCCTCGGCCTGGAATGCCGGAGCTCCATAGATCAGCTCGAAGATGGTCGAACCCAAGGAGTACACGTCGGCGAGGATCGACGGGCGTTGACCGTCAAGCACTTCCGGTGGTGCGTGGGCCATACTCGCGGTGATGACGCCGCTCCGGGTCTCGTGGCCACCAGAGATCCGGGCAATGCCGAAATCAGTGAGCTGGGCGTCACCGTACTGGGACACGAGGACATTACCCGGCTTGATGTCACGATGGATGATCTCGGCCCGGTGTGCCGTCTCGAGCGCACCCGCAAGGTGCACACCGATCAAGGTGGCCTCCTGCCAGCTCAGTGGACCTGACTTCTCCAGTCGCTCTGCCAGCGCCCCGCCGGGCAGGTACGCCATAACGAGGTAGGGACGACCAGAAGTCGTGAAACCCGCGCCGTAGACGGTGACGATGTTGGGGTGCTCAGACAGCGCGCCCATCGCTTGGCATTCACGCTCGAAGCGTTCCTTGGCCGCCTCGTCCAGATTCAGCGCGGCGAGCACCTTGACCGCGACCGTGCGCCGGAACGCCGGTTGGTACGCCTTGTAAACAGTTGCGAATCCGCCGACGCCGATCTCGACTGGGTCCTGCAGCCCCTCGATGCCCAGATCGCTCGTCACCTTCTCATCCATGCATGGCCGAGTCTACGTAACCCGCCGCGGAGTCGCGCTTCATCGAGTCCCATCCCTCTGGGGAAGCGCCATGCCAGCTCTCATGGCACGAATCCCCAGAAGATCGAGGATCTCGGGTCGGGCTCACGAGTACTGGTCGAGCATCAAGTGAGCGGCGACATCGAGTTCGTCGCCAGCTTGTGTGATGCCGACCCAACCATTCACCCAACCCACGAGTGAGGAGAACCACACGTGACCGAGCGCTCGGATGATCCGGGCTTTGAGTGCCGGATCGAAGTCTTCTGGGAACGCGCGGCTTTGAATTCGCAGCATCGCTTGCGCGATGTCTTGCTGGCATTGAGCGACCTGCGGATCCGGTGACGACAGCGCCGTCACCACTGCTGCAGAGAGCTTTGGTTCCTTCTCCATCGCACGCGTCGCTCGGCGAAGGATGTCCACCATGCGATCGGCCGTGGTCTCACCCTTGGGCGGTTTGAGACTCACTCGTTGTTCGAGGTCGTTGACCCATTCGACGAGCGCCGCTGCCAGCAAATGATCCTTGCCAGAGAAATAGCGATACAACGTACCGAGGGCGATGTCGGCGCGCTGCGCGACGTCACGCATCTGCACCGCGTCATACCCACCCTCGGCTCCCAATTCCAGAGCAGCTCTTATGGCCCGCTCGCGCCGGGCGGCTTGACTCTTGGTGAGTTGCTCAGAAACCGTGTCGGCCATCATCACCTCGGGCGAGCGTAGTGGTAGTACCCCGGCCACGGGTGCACCATCGCTGATCCGTGTGGTTCGGAGCACCATGAGTTCGGAGCACCATGACTGGTACAGGT
>JANZZE010000143.1 GCA_026419545.1 Acidimicrobiales bacterium | reverse complement strand
GTACTCGTTGCGCAATGCGTCCACGAGACCGAGCGACCATTGCTCGTAGGCGGAACGGCGATCGGCACGGAGGCATCGCTGAGGAAAGGCGGCGAGCTGACGGGCCAGATCCTTCGCGCTCGCCAGCGCGCAGCCCGGTGCGACCAGCCGGTTCGCCAGACCCATGGACCGTGCCTCCTCGCCGCTCACCCCCCGGCCGGTGAGGATCAAATCAAGGGCGTGACTCTGCCCGATCAACCGAGGAAGCCGCACCGTGCCGCCATCAATGAGCGGGACGCCCCATCGGCGGCAATAGACCCCGAACACCGCGTCTTCGGCGGCGACCCGCAAGTCGCACCAGAGCGCCAGCTCCAGGCCTCCAGCGACCGCGTGGCCTTCCACGGCCGCGATCACCGGTTTGTCGAGCAGCATGCGGGTAGGCCCCATTGGGCCATCACCCTCCTCTGTCACTCGATTCCCCCGGCCCTCGGCCACCCCTTTGAGATCGGCGCCAGCGCAGAACGTCCCTCCTGTCCCAGTCAATACCGCCACCAACAAATCGTCGTCGGACTCGAAGCGCCGGAAGGCCGCAGCTAGTGCCTCAGCGGTCGGACGATCGACTGCGTTGCGTACCTCTGGGCGGTTGATCGCGACGACGACAATCGGCGGCTCCGGCTCATACAGGACGGGATCGGTGGTGCTCCCCTGCTCGGTGCGAGTCGATTGTTCCATGGGCTGACCATAGGCGAGCCTGGCCGATCTCACCCGAAGAGGGGTTCCCCGATCGAGTCCCCGTCGGATACAGTGGCGCCCCTTACGGGCTGTGGCGCAGCTTGGTTAGCGCGTCGGTCTGGGGGACCGAAGGTCCCGGGTTCAAATCCCGGCAGCCCGACGGGAACGTTCGGCGATGTGCGAAGCAATCGGAGGAATCCCACCAGGTTCGCGTTGCGGTGCCCTGCCCGGCCTTGGTCCTTCTGTGACGTGAGGGCCTGGCAGGCAACCTGTGAACGACGGTGAGTGACCAGTTTGCGATCAATCCGGGTCGGCACGGGTTCGTTGCAGAAGTCGATGAGGTGTTGAGTCGCCCGGAACTGGGTCCGAGGTGACCGGCACTCGCCAGGCCCCGAAACCGGTAATCCTCAGCTGAAGGCCAGACCCGCGCGGTTCAGCCACTGCGCTCCTGGCACCCCGGTCGCCGATTCCAGTTCGTCGAGCAACCACCCGCACAACGCCACGAACCCGAAAATGATCTCTTTCGCGTCTTCCTCGTCGGCGAGATCCGGTGCAAGCGCCGACGCAATCAACTCGGGCTCGAGGTCGTCGTCGCTGAAGGCCGCTGTTATCAAGGCGACTGCTCGCAACGCCTGCGGATCCCGGGTCTCATCGCTCATTCAGCAGCCCCTCTGTGTTCGGCCCTCCGGTTCCGGCCGCGCCATAACCAAACGACGCCGGACCCCGCCAAGATCACGGTTGCTGTCCCAACCCCAACAGCCAACAGGGGGTATCCCTCCGACACGAGCCAGCCCAGTCCTTGGGCTAGACGCCATCCCAGGTAGACGACTGTCGCCACGAGCAACAGCCAGAAATGCCAGGGTACTGACGTGTCCACTGGATCACCGATGAGCTGTCCACAGATCGGACAAGTGCCGTCGGGTGGCAAAGAGTTGGGGTTCCAGAACTTCGCGCAGTCGTCACACCACGGCATGGACAGGAATCCTGATCGCTACACCGGGGGCACGCCGTGCCGGCGTGCCGAGAACTGACGATCCTTGGTTTCCGCCCACTCGAGCCGCCGCCGGATCTCGTCGCGTAGGTCCTCGAACTCGACAACTGCATCGACTACCAACTCCGATGCCAGGCGCAACAGATCAACATCTTCTTCGTATATGCGGCGCTGTTGGAGGATGAATCTCTCGCGCTCGTCGGGGTCATCGATGGCCGCGATTTTGTTCGCGAACACTGCGTTCACCGCCGCTTCAGGTCCCATGACCGCGATCTTGGCCGTGGGTAGCGCAAGCGTGGCATCGGGTTCGAATGCTGGCCCCGACATGGCGTATAGACCGGCGCCATATGCCTTGCGAACGATGACCGACACCTTCGGCACCGTTGCTTCCGACACAGCGGTGATCATCTTTGCGCCGTGACGGATAATGCCCTGGCGCTCGACCTCAGTGCCGACCATGAAACCAGGCACGTCAGCCAAGAACACGAGCGGAATGTTGAACGCGTCGCACAGCCAGATGAACCTGGCTGCCTTGTCCGCAGAATCGACGAACAGCACACCTCCCTTGTGCATTGGGTTGTTGGCGACAATTCCAACGGGCTTTCCATCAAGCCGGCCGAGCCCGACTACGAGTTCCGGAGCAAACAGCGGCTTGAGCTCGAAGAAGCTCTCGGCGTCGACGATGCCTTCGATCACGTCGTGCATGTCGTATCCCTGCGAATCAGCGGTTGGCACGACAGAGCGAACGAGTGGGCGCAAGGGCTCTGCCGATTCGTACACCGGTGGGTCGGAGCGCCAATTCTGCGGAAAATACGAGAACCATGCCTTGGCCTGGTCGATTGCGTCCTCGTCGTCAATGGCGAGATTGTCCCCACAACCGGAGACAGTGGCGTGCATGCGAGCGCCGCCCATCTCCTCCAACGTCGTCACTTCGCCAATGACCATCTCAGCCATTCGGGGCGAGCCGAGGTACATCGACGCGTTCTGTTCCACCATGATCACGATGTCGCAGAAGCTCGGGATGTACGCACCGCCTGCAGCAGACGGACCGAACAGACAACAGATCTGTGGCACTTTCCCGGACAAACGCACCTGGTTGTAGAAGATCCGGCCCGCCCCCCGACGACCGGGAAAGAGTTCGACCTGGTCGGTGATCCGCGCACCGGCGGAGTCGACGAGCCAGAAGACCGGAAGTTCGTGCCGCAACGCAAATTCGGTCAACCTGACGATCTTCTCTACGGTGCGCGCGCCCCAAGAGCCAGCTTTGACGGTCGGATCGTTTGCCATCACACACACCGGGCGCCCATCGACGGTGCCTTGACCGGTCACTACCCCATCCGCAGGGAGATCGCTGGCCGCAGCGTTGGCCAAGAGCCCGTCTTCAGTGAACGAACCGGGATCAAGCAGTAGATCCAGCCGGTCCCGGACGAAGAGCTTGTTCTGCTTCGCAAGCTTGTCACCGACGTGCCCGAGGTTGCCCGCTCGTGCTCTGCGGGCGGCGGCGGCAAGCCGTGCCTCGTGCTCAGCACTGGCGTTGTCCTCCAAGCTTGTCGAGTCATCGGGCATGGCCATGATCGACATTTTCGCCGACCCGCCGGAGTTGGGCCGAACCAGCCGACAGCCTCATTCGCCAGAACCGGTTGATCGCTAGACCCTGCGGATCGCCAAGATCGCAACGTCGTCGGTAATCGGACCACTTGAGAAATCGGTCGCTGCCTCGAGGAGTGACTTGCACAACACGTCAGCCGCGACGCCAGGGTCCCGTTTTATTGCCTGTGCGACCCGTTCCTCACCGAAAAGTTCTTCGCCGTTTCGCACCTCGGAAAGTCCGTCGGTGTACATGAGGCACAGGTCATTGGGCTCCAAGGCAATCTCCCTGGAGTAGTACGACGCCCCAGGGTCGAGCATGACGAGTGGCCCGGTGGCTCGTAGCGGCTGGACCTCCTTCTGATGCCAGAGCCAGGCCGCTGGATGGCCCGCTGAGGCAACCCGCAGGGTTCCAGCTTGCGTATCGAAAACGACCACGCACACCGAGATGAACTCCTCAGGGGGGATACCCGCGGACATCAGCTGGGCGTTGAGTTCCTCGAGTGCTTGGGCGGGGTCGCGGTATTGGCGCAAGAAAACCCGGAGGAGATACTTGCATTGAAAGGCGGTGATTGCCGGCTCGATCCCATGCCCAGAAACATCGCCGATGACGGCAGCCACTCGAGTTGGGCCCACCCGTATGACGTCGTAGAAGTCTCCCGCCATCAGTCCTGAGCCGGCTTGGTAGACGCGGCCGATCTCGAAACCGGGGAAATCTGGGAGATCCTCTGGAGCGAGGCGGGCGGCCCACTTCTTGGGGGCAAGGTCATCCTGGACCAGCACCTCTTGGGCACGCCGTTCTAGTTCGGACCGGTTGTACTCCAGCCTGGCCTCGGCCAGGAAGTTGCGACCGAACGCGAGTGACAGGCCGACCGGCACGAGGACCAAGACGAAGAGCGGCCAGCCGTTCTGCCCGCCAACCACCGCGACGATGCCGCTCGCCGCGGCCAGCACGGCGTAGAGCATCGTGGTGTGGGCGTCCTTGCGCAGATCGGAGAGGACCAGTCGTTTGAGGTCAGAGTCACCAGACTGCTTCTCAACCCGCTGAACGAGTTTCTGTCGGTAACGGGCCGACCGGCCCCAGACTGCTGTTGCGGCCAGGCACGCCAGGGCAACGAACGCCATGATGGGCTGTTGCATGGTGGCCACATGGTAGCGAGCCACGTTGGCCTGACTCTGTTCCGGCTTGGTTACGTTTTTGCCATATTTCGTGACATTTCGCGTCATTCAGGTGGAACGGCGCCTCACTCGTAGCTTGATCGGAGTCGCGCCGAGCCCAAAGGCTTCTCGGAGCTTTCGTTCGAGGTACCGAAGATACGGCTGGGGTACGTGGCGATTCGCGAAGAGTGTGAAGGTCGGCGGGTTGGTCGCGCCCTGTGTCGCGTACAGCACGCGGGCGCCATGAGGTGCCGGTTGGGCGGCCTGAGCCTCTCTGATCACCCTATTGACCGCGGCGGTGGGCACCCGCTTCTGGTAGTTCTCGATCGCACCATGCAATGCAGGCATGAGCCGGTGGACTCCTTTACCGGTCAGCGCGCTGATCTTGAGGACCGGAGCATCGCCGAGGAAGTACAACCGTCGCTCGACCTGTTCCTGTATCTCGGCCCGGCGCTGCAGGTCGAGGAGTTCCCACTTGTTGAGGAGGACGACGATTGGGCACCCCGCGGCATCGATGCGCTCCGCAAGTCGCTGGTCCTGGTGCGTGACACCCTCAGTTGCGTCGATGACCAACAGCGCGATGTCAGCCGAATCGATCGCTTTGAGGGCACGCACGAGCGAGTAGTACTCGGTTCCTTGATCAATGCGGGCCTTTCGCCGCATCCCCGCAGTGTCGACGAACCGCACCGGACCGTCTGGGGTCTCGACAACGGTGTCAATCGCATCGCGGGTTGTGCCGGGCATGTCGTGGACGATCGCCCGTTCGCTACCGATCAACCGGTTGAACAGCGTCGACTTCCCGACATTCGGGCGACCGACAATGGCAACCGAAAAGATGTTGTCATCCTCGCTTTCACTGTCGATGGGCTCGTCCCCCTGCGTCCCCTCCTCAGCAGGCAATTGCGCCACAAGTTCGTCAAGAAGATCGCCGGTGCCACGGCCGTGGAGCGCGGAGATCGTGTGGGGTTTCCCGAGACCGAGACCCAGGAACTCCCACGCAGCACTCTCTCGGTTGACGTCATCGACTTTGTTGACAACCAGAAGCACTGGCCGGCCGAGCTTTCGGACTAGCGCTGCGACCCGGTCGTCTTCTTCGGTCACCCCGACGACAGCGTCGACGACGAAGAGGATCACCGCGCTGTCACGCATGGCCTGTTCGGCCTGTCGGCTCACCTTCTCGTCGAGCGCATCCCCCCGACCGATCCAACCACCGGTGTCAACGAGGAGAAACGAGCGGCCACGCCAATGTGCTTCCACCTCTTTGCGATCGCGAGTGACTCCGGGCTTCTCCTCGACTATTGCCTCCCGCCGACCGACGATCCGGTTCAACAACGTGGACTTGCCTACGTTCGGTCTGCCGACGATTGCCACGACCGGAAGGGTCATGCCATCGCCCCCTCAGCGGCGACGACGCCGCAAGCGCCCTCTAACGCGGCTCGTAGGGCTTGGCCGTTCGTCGGTACAACCTCAACATGGCGCGGCAGGTCGGCGAGGCTGGACCCGTCGAGGAATCGCCCACCGGTCAGACAGATATCCGGGAGCAGGTACCGATCGCCTTGGGGTTGTGACGACAACACCTGGGCGAGGTCCTGACCGACAAGGAGGCCGGTCACCGCAATGTTCCCACCGAAGAACCGGTTCGGTACCGGCACCACTCGCACGTCTGGGCGGCCGAGAGATTCGACGAGTGGCGCAAGCACCGTAGCGCCGTACTCCCCGGTGAGTATCGCGATCGGCCGGGCGCCGGTCGATACCGAACCTGCGGTTGAGGACCGCCTGAGCTCTACCTTCGTTCCATCCCCGGGACCAAGCCGTGGGCCGCGATAACCGATGGCCGGTGCGCCGTCTACCCACTGGAAGAATCCTGACGATGGCGACTGGAGTTTCCGGTTTGATGCGTGCACATCCGGCTCGCGTCCGGGGTTCGTCCTCCCCTCTTTCGAGGAGCCGGTGATCTGGAGTCCGAGGAACTCGGCCTCAAATGCCCGGGCCATGCCAACGCCATCCTCGTACATTGGAAACCCTTCGTACTGGTCGGCCGGCGGGAACGGTTCGCCCGCCAACAGGTAGTACTCGTCCGCGGCGAAAACCATGCGACGGCCCAATACACGCAAGAAAACGTCTTGCCAGTCGTGGATAGCCGCAAGGACAGCGCGTGCTTCGTTCACCGTGTGGGGCCGCATGCGGGGCTCTTGGTTGAAGCGGCTGAGGCCGAGCGGCACAACGCACACGCTGGCCAATGCTGGGTACTCGTCGAGGATCCCGACAAAGGTGTCTTCGAGGACCTGACCGTCGTTGACACCAGGGCAGACCACGATCTGACCGTGCACTTCAATCCCATGGTCGAGCAGGGCGCGAAGCCAGCGCAGGCTCGTTGCGCCGCGTCGGTTCCGCAGCATCTGGGAGCGCACGTGGGGATCCGTCGCATGAATACTGACGTTGAGGGGCGAGAGGCGTTCGGTCACCACCCGCTCGAAGTCGGCTTCGGTGAACCTGGTCAGCGTGGTGAAGTTCCCATACAGAAAGGACAGCCGGTAGTCGTCGTCTTTCAGGTACAAGCTTCTTCGCAGCCCTTTGGGTAGCTGGTAGATGAAGCAGAACTCGCAATGGTTGTCGCAGGTCACCACGCGGTCGAACACTGGCGAGTGGATCTCCGCTCCCAACGGCTCACCGGCGCGCTTGTGCACTTCGATCTCGAACTCGGCCTCGCCCCGCCGCACCTGGAGCCGGACGTCGGCGTCATCGACAAGCCACCGGTATTCAAGGATGTCGCGCGGGATCTCTTCGTTGATGGAGAGAAATTCGTCGCCGACCTCAACCCCGGCGCGTGCAGCTGGCGATCCGGGGGTCAGGTTCACGACTCGTGGAGCTGACACAGATACAGCAGGCTACCGGCCCGGTTCGGTCCCCGGCTCAGGCTCGGGGCCCTCTACCGTTGGGCCTCGCCGACTACAGCGGCTCGTGCAGTAGCCGGTACCGTGAGCAACGTGAGCTCGGTCGACAAAGTGCTGTTGGCCTCACCGCGAGGGTTCTGCGCAGGCGTCGAAATGGCGATCAAGGCGCTCGCCTGGATGGTGCGGGCATTTGAGCCACCCGTGTACTGCTACCACGAGATCGTGCACAACCGGAAGGTCGTCGACCGGTTCCGGGAGCGGGGCGTGGTGTTCGTCGACGACGTCGCCGAGGTGCCGCCGGGCCGGCCCATCATGCTCTCGGCCCACGGCCTGTCTC
>JANZZE010000142.1 GCA_026419545.1 Acidimicrobiales bacterium | reverse complement strand
TCCAGGAGGCCCTTGATCGGGCGAAGCGATTTGGGCATCGAATTGCAGTGCTCTTCTTGGATTTGGACCATTTCAAAGTGGTCAACGACAGCTTGGGCCATGATCTCGGTGACCGGTTGCTCGTCGCAATTGCTGAACGGTTGAAAGTCGCCTTGCGGCCTGGGGACACCATCGCCCGGTTCGGTGGTGACGAGTTCGTGGTGCTGTGCGAAGACCTTCACGGGCAGCACGACGCCGTCGCGATCGCCGACCGTGTGATCGACGCAGTCAGCGGTCGGTTCAGCATCGATGAGACTGAGGTCTTCGTGGGTGTCAGCGTCGGGATCGCGTTTCCGGACGACAATGAGTCGGACCCGGCGAACCTCATCCGTGATGCTGATGCTGCGATGTACCGCGCAAAGGAGAAGGGGCGGGCACGCTGGGAAATCTTCGATTATGCGATGCGTGCAAGCGCGGTCGATCGCCTCGACATCGAGAACGCGTTGCGCCGCGCGCTGGAGCGGCGAGAGCTTCGCGTCCATTATCAGCCTCTCGTATCGCTTCGCACCGGCGCCATCGAAGGGGTCGAGGCATTGCTGCGGTGGGAGCATCCCGAACGAGGCCTTCTGCTCCCTGGCGATTTCATCGCCGTCGCCGAAGAGACTGGTTTGATTGTCTCGATTGGGTTGTGGGTGCTCGACAATGCCTGTCGGCAGGTGCAACGGTGGAAGGCTTCTCACCCCGAACTGCCGGCATTGCGCTTGTCGGTGAACCTCTCAGGCCGCCAGCTCGGGCATCCCAGGTTGGTCGACGACGTCGCCGAGATCCTGATGGACACCGGTATCGATCCTGGAAGTGTCGAACTCGAGATTACCGAGAGCGTTCTCATGGACGATGTCGACATGGCCGAAGAAACGCTTGGTCGACTACGCGCGCTGGGCGTGAAGCTGGTCGTCGATGATTTCGGAACCGGCTATTCCTCGCTCGCTTATCTCCGGCGCTTTCCTGTTGATCTCTTGAAGGTGGACCGTTCCTTCGTGGATGGGCTCGGCACCGATCCGAGCGATTCCGCCATCGTCGCCGCCATCATCACTTTGGCTCACACGCTTGGGCTGGAAGCGGTGGCCGAAGGCGTCGAAACGGCCCATCAGCTCGACGAACTCCGTCGTCTCGGCTGCGACCAGGCACAGGGCTTCTACTTCGCGCGGCCCGCGAGCGGCCACGATATCGGCGAGCTGCTGGCGAACAGACCCCGTTGGTAGGCGTACGCCCGTCGGCCCAGCCGGGAGAGGCCCAAGGTCCCTGTCCTGGGCAGCCGGCGGCTCGTCACCATGAAGACATGCTGGGCAAAAGCGACGGATTCGATTGGCTCGACAGCGGCGAGTGCCTCAGCCTGCTCGATACCCAAGCCGGCGGTATAGGGCGTCTAGCGGTCGTCCACGGTGGGCATCCCGTGATCTTCCCGGTGAACTATGTGCTCGACCAGGGACAGGTGGTATTTCGCACCTCAGCCGGATCCAAGTTTGATGCGGCGTGGCGCAATGCGCCGGTGGCATTTGAGATCGACGCGCTGGGCCCGGAAGGGCGTGAGGGTTGGAGTGTTCTGGTGCAAGGACGGGCTGAAATCATCGAATCAGCTGACCGCATCGCGCAGGTCGAGAGTCTCGGTCTTTCACCATGGGCTGATGGAGACCGCCCAGTGTTCGTTGCGATTCGGCAATCGATCGTGACGGGTCGACGCATCCGGCACGTCCGCCCGGTAGGGTGACAGAAGTACTGCACGGGAGCCCGGCGCACCGGGCTGAGAGAGGGGCTGGCGGCCCCTGACCGTTCGAACCTGATCCGGGTCATGCCGGCGCAGGGAGTTCAGTCGGCCGCCTGCTGCCGATTTCGGTTGGCGCACCGGACTCCCGAGACACGAAGGAACGTCACGTGCTCGAGTTCGGCCCTCCCCCGATCACACCGCCCGTTCGGATGGACTGCGAGCTGCCGAGGCTGCACGTCGTCACGCCCGACCGGGCTGACCCGGCCGCACTGGAGACGATCGCCGAGGTTGTCGAGGCCGGTGCGAGGTGTGTGCAGGTTCGGCTCAAGTCGGCTCCTGACCGGATCAAGCTCTGGTTTGTGAGCGAGGTTGTCGGCTTGACTCGCGCTGCGGGTGCACTCTGTCTGGTTGATGACCGGGCCGACCTGGCTGCTGCCGCCGGCGCCGGTGGTGTCCATCTCGGGCTCGATGATCTCCCGCCGGTGTTTGCGCGGGCCTTGCTGGGTCCCACGGCGGTGATCGGTGCGACCGCACGAGACCCCGAGACAGCCCGCCGGCTCCAAGACGAGGGTGTGTCCTATCTGGGTGTCGGACCGGTATACCCGTCGACAACCAAGCGACATGGCTTGCCCGAGCCGCTGGGCCCCGCAGGGGTCGAGAAGATCGCTGCCGCGGTTGACATCCCCGTTATTGCCATCAGCGGTATCACGGTTGCGTCAGTGCCGGAGCTGCTCGCCGCGGGCGCCTACGGCGTCGCAGCGATCGCCGCGATCTTCGGCGCCGCGGATCCAGCCCAAGCTGTCAGGGAGTTTCTGGGGGTGCTCGGATCATGAAGCCGGGAACACAGACGGCGTGTCGTCCGGTCGCGCTGGTCAGGCGGGTGGCGTGTCGATGAAGTACACGGTCGCGGTTGTCGGCGGTGGCGTAATCGGTTTGTCGATCGCGTGGCGAACCGCAGCCCGGGGCTTCAGCGTTACGATGTATGACCCAGATCCCGGCCACGGAGCCTCGTGGGTCGCCGGCGGCATGCTCGCCCCCACTGCCGAGGCTTACCACGGTGAGGAAGGTGTCCTGAGGTTCGGGCTCGCGTCTCGGGCGCGTTACCCCAGCTTTGTCGCCGAGCTAGAGGAGGACGCAGGGCGCGACGCCGGGTATACCGAACAAGGCACGTTGCTCGTCGCTCGGGATGCCGATGACGCAGCCGAGATCCGGCGACTCTTCGACCTGCAGCAGGCGATGGGTCTGCCAGCCGAATGGCGCACGTCGAGCGAGCTGCGGCGGCTCGAGCCCGCCTTGGCGCGGACCGTCAGGGGCGGGGTGTGGATGCCTCTCGACCACCAGGTCGACAACCGGCGACTCATCAAAGCGTTGTGCGCTGCTTGCTCAACTCGGGGTGTCTGCTTTGAGCGTCAATCCGCGGTCGAAGTGACGTCGTCATCGGTGAGACTGTCGAGTGGCGAGCTGTCCCGAGCTGACCATGTGGTCGTGGCGACGGGAGCGAATCCTTCGGTCGTCATGGATGACGGCGCGCTGGTGACGTTGCCGGTGCGACCGGTCAAAGGTCAGATCCTGCGACTGCGCTCGGTCGCGGCAGCTGTCTGCCCGAGCCACACTGTTCGGGGTCTCGGCATCTATGTGATTCCCCGCTCCGACGGAGAAATCGTGGTCGGAGCGACCTCGGAGGAGAAAGGCTTCGATACGACCGTCACTGCCGGGGCGGTCATGGATTTGCTGCGTGATGCGTGGGAGCTCGTGCCGGGTATCGCCGAAGCCGAACTGGTTGAGGCCAAGGCCGGCTTGCGTCCCGGCACACCCGACAATCTGCCGATCATCGGCCGGGTCGGTTGCGAGGGCAGTGGCCCAATCGTTGCGGTCGGTCACTACCGCCACGGCATCCTGTTCGCTCCGCTCACTGCAGAGCTCGTTACTGGGTTGTTGACGGATTCATCTACCTCCGAGCACACCGAGCTGCTCAAGCTGTGTGAGCCGGCAAGGTTCGAGGCCAGGGAGGTGCGAGGGTGAACGGATCGCCGGCACGCCGGATCTCGGTCACGGTAAACGGCGAATGCTGTGAGGTCAGCGAAGGGATGTCGGTGGCCGAGCTGGTTGCGGCCGTGCTGGAGTCGTCTCGGGGCGTTGCCGTAGCCCTCAACTCCGAAGTCGTGCCTCGTAGTGCGTGGACGGACACCAGGGTCGGGCCAGGGGACAGAATCGAAGTGCTCACTGCGGCACAAGGAGGATGAGATGACAGGTGTGCCGGAGTCGGCCGCGACCGTTCACCGGGAAGACGATCCGTTGGTGATCGCAGGCGAATCGTTCAGTTCGCGGCTCATCATGGGCACCGGTGGTGCCCCAAGCCTCGACGTTCTCGAAAGTGCACTCCTTGCCAGTGGGACCGAAATGACCACGGTGGCGCTGCGGAGGGTCGATCCGACCGCACCTGGTTCGGTCCTCGAGCTGATCGAACGGGTGGGCTGTCGGATCCTTCCAAACACCGCTGGCTGCTTCACCGCACAGGAAGCGGTCCTGACTGCCAAGTTGGCTCGTGAGGCATTCGAGACGAACTGGGTGAAACTCGAGGTGATCGGTGACGACCGGACGCTGCTGCCCGATGTCGCTGAACTCGTCGATGCCGCTGAGCAACTGGTGGACGACGGCTTCGTCGTGTTGCCCTACACCACCGATGATCCGGTCGTCGCTAGGCGCCTGGAAGCCGTCGGTTGTGCGGCCGTCATGCCGCTGGGCTCGCCGATCGGCAGTGGTTGCGGCATCCGCAACCCCTACAACTTGGCCATCATTCGTGAACAGGTGACGGTGCCCGTCGTTCTCGATGCCGGTATTGGCACGGCCTCTGATGCAGCGTTGGCCATGGAGTTGGGGTGTGATGCGGTCTTGCTAGCGACTGCAGTGACGCGAGCAGCTGATCCACCGGCGATGGCCCGGGCGATGAAACTCGCCGTCGAAGCCGGTCGCCTCGCCTATCGGGCGGGTCGGATCCCTCGTCGCTTGTATGCCAACGCGTCGACCTCGTTCGATGGATTAGCCAGCTTGGGCCCCGGAGCGACCTCCGAGGACGAGAGCGGCCCACAGGCAGTGAGTACGGCAGCTGGACAGGCAACTGAAGTTCGTCGCGTTGATCGGCCGGATCTGTGAGAGATCGACCATGAGCCGCATCGGAACGAGATCTGCTGCAGCCGTCGGCGCACCGTCGCTGCCCCCGATCATCGCGGTTACGGACCGGCGGCGATGCGCCCCCCGACCGCTCATCGACGCAGCCGCGGCCGCCGTTGCGGAAGGGGCGCGCGGGATCTGGCTGCGGGAGCCGGATCTGCCCGACGCCGAACGTTTGTCGATCGCCCGTGAACTTGCCCGCGTCCTCGCGCCGTTCGGTGGGATGCTTTTCATCGGTTGCCACGGTGAGCCGCCGGCATTGTCCGACTTGCCCAGGGGTTTGCCCTTGGCGATTCACCTGTCGTCCACCGCCGCTTTCCCGACGGACGGCTACTTTGACCGGGAGCACGGATACTTCGTTGGCCGGTCCTGCCATTCGTTGGGTGACGTATTGCGAGCCGAGCGAGAAGGCTGCGACTACGTAGCGATTTCGCCGATCTTCCCGAGCCGATCAAAGCCGGGTTACGGCCCAGCTTTGGGTCTCGCGGGATTACGCCAGGTCTGTGCGTCCACTCGGTTGCCGGTGATCGCGCTCGGCGGGCTAAAGCGGCGCTACGAGTTGGCGTGCCGACAGGCAGGAGCTGTCAGTGTGGCCATGCTCGGTGCCTTCATGGGCGAACCGGACCGGGACCTCGGCGAAGGAGGCGAGCGATGACTCCCTCAGCTGCGCTCACGATTGCGGGATCCGACTCCGGCGGTGGCGCGGGCATGCAGGCCGACCTTCGGACCTTCGCTGCGCTCGGTGTTCATGGCTGCACTGCCGTGGCCGCGCTGACCGCCCAGAACACGGTCGAAGTCCGAGACGTGTTGGTCACGCCGGCACCATTCCTGCGGATTCAGATCGAAACCGTTCTCGATGACATCGTCGTAGCGGCAACCAAGACCGGCATGTTGGCCACTGCGGACAATGTTTCCGTAGTGGCTGAGCTCGCCGCGCTCGGCCGCTTGCCGAATCTCGTCGTTGACCCGGTGATGGTTTCGTCGACCGGGGCACGGCTGCTCGATCGGGAGGCTGAACGCAGCTATATCGCCGACTTGATCCCCAACGCTCTTGTCGCCACACCAAACTGCCGAGAAGCCGCCGTGCTCCTGGGCTGGGACGAGATAGCAACTCGTGACCGGCAACGGGACGCTGCCCGGGCGCTCGTTGATCTCGGAGTCACCTACGCGGTGGTGAAGGGCGGTGATCTTGTGGACAGCGGCGGTGAGTCCGTCGATGTGGTGGCCTCGGCCGCAGGTCTGAACGAACTGCATGCACCCCGCATCGACACGATGAACAACCACGGAACCGGGTGTTCATTCGCGGCTGCGGTCACAGGGTTCCTCGCACTTGGTCATGACCCAGAAGACTCCATCGACCGGGCCAAGTCGTTCGTTCACCTTGCGATCGACGGCGCCAAGACCTGGAAGATCGGTCACGGGCATGGGCCGGTCGACCATTTCGCCACACGCACAAGAGAGGGAGAACCATGACACTCACCGAACGCCCCGCTGCAGAGCCGATTGCAACCCCGAGGCGAAAGCACAACCGCCGCAAGATCTATGTCGACGGGAGCCGGCCCGACATCCGCGTACCGTTCACAGAAGTCAGCCTCTCGGTGTCGCCGGACGGAACGCCCAACGAAGCAGTCCGGCTGTATGACACTAGCGGTCCTGGCAGCGACCCTGCGCGTGGGCTTGAACCACTGCGGCTCCCGTGGATCTTCGAGCGCGGGGACGTCGAGGAGATCGAGGGTCGTCGACCGACGCTTCGAGATGACGGTCGTAGCGCCGCGCGTCGTGGGACGCCACCGGAACTGCACTGGAACGGCCGCCAAAGAAAGGTGCTGCGAGCAAAGCCGGGACGCATCGTCACGCAGATGCACTATGCCCGGCGAGGCGAGATCACCCCAGAAATGGAATTCGTGGCAATCCGGGAAGGCGTCAGCCCCGAGTTCGTCCGCGACGAACTCGCTCGCGGCAGGGCCATCATTCCCGCCAACATCAACCACCCTGAGACCGAGCCCATGATCATCGGGCGCAACTTCCTTGTGAAGATCAATGCCAACTTGGGCAACTCGTCGGTCGCATCCTCGATTGCCGAAGAAGTTGAGAAGCTGACCTGGGGTATCAAATGGGGCGCAGATACCGCGATGGACCTGTCGACAGGATCTGACATCCACACCACCCGCGAATGGATCTTGCGCAATTCGCCGGTGCCGATCGGAACCGTGCCGCTCTACCAGGCGCTCGAAAAGGTGGACGGCAAGCCTGAGGAGCTGACATGGGAGTTGTTCCGTGACACCTTGATCGAGCAGGCGGAACAAGGAGTTGACTACTTCACGATCCACGCTGGCGTGTTGTTGCGGTATATCCCACTGACTGCCAATCGGGTGACCGGCATCGTGTCGCGCGGGGGGTCGATCATGGCGGCGTGGTGCCTCGCCCACCACAAGGAGAACTTCCTCTACACGAACTTCGACGGCATCTGCGAGATCATGGCCGCGTATGACGTCGCATTCTCACTCGGCGATGGCCTACGGCCGGGTTCGATCGCAGATGCCAATGATGAAGCCCAATTCGCTGAGCTGAGGACCCTTGGTGAACTAACCGAGATCGCGTGGCGAAGTGACGTTCAGGTGATGATTGAAGGACCGGGCCATGTCCCCATGCACAAGATAAAAGAGAACGTTGATTTACAACGTGAGCTCTGTCACGACGCGCCCTTCTACACGCTCGGCCCGCTCACGACCGATGTTGCACCCGCCTACGACCTGTCTCTTATACACATCTGAC
>JANZZE010000141.1 GCA_026419545.1 Acidimicrobiales bacterium | reverse complement strand
CTGTTTGGCCGAGGGGACAATGGCCGCATCCGCACGATCGCGCAGGCAGTACCAAACGGTCATTGGGGCGGGTGGCAGGACGTCGGGCTCTCGACCTTCCCGGCCGGCACCGAGATTGCGAGCGCACGGAACGCCGACGGACGACTTGAGGTGTTCGCGGTGGCCGCGGATGGATCGACGCGCCACTTATCGCAGCAAAGCCCAGGTGGGCCGTTCTGGAACACAGAGTGGCCGTCGCTCGGTGGGATCCTCACCAGGCCGCCAGCGGTCAACGTCAACCAGGACGGCCGACTTGAGTTGTTCGGGGTGGGCATCGACCGGCAACTACACCACAAGTGGCAGTTGACACCGGGGGGCTTTTGGTCGGAGTGGGCGGCTATGGGGGGATCATTCGATCATCCGCCAGCGGTGGCTCGTAACGCTGATGGTCGGCTCGAGGTCTTCTGCGTAGGGACCGATGGTCAGCTGTGGCACATCTGGCAGGTGATCCCAAACGGTCACTGGTCCGGCTTCTACCCGATGGGTGGGCGCTTCAAATTGCGACCTGCGGTGGCCGCTTACCCCGACGGTCGACTTCACGTTGTGTGCGTCGGCTCCGACGCCAACGTGTACCGATGCGCCCAAACCCAACCGAATGCAGGGTGGGGGTCGTGGCAAAAGCTCGGCGGCGTTACGAAGCAAGCACCGTCGATCACCCGCAATCAAGATGGGCGCCACGAGATCTTCATCGTGGGCATGGACGGACAGCTTTATCACACCTGGGAGTCCGCGATCGGTGGGAGCTGGAGCGCGTTCGCGCCCTACGATCGCGGAGGGTTCGGGCGGTTCCCGATGGCGGTGTTCAAGACCGACGGCCGGATCGAGCTGTTCGCGGTGGCCAACGACGGCAGCGTGTGGCATTCGTGGCAAGTGGAGCCCAATAGTTATTGGACGGCGTTGGAGAACCTCGGCGGTTCATTGCGAGTGTGGCCGTGAGGCTTCGGTGCCGCTACGACGCCGTTGGCGAGCCTGGTGGTCGACGAGTACTCGGCAGGTCGTTCCCCCTGCGTCCGCGCTGACGAGCGCAGCGGAGCGGGCAGCCGATGCGTGGAGGGCCCTCGCGGCTACGTCGATGGTGCGCCAGGGCCGGCGCGGGAGAGTGCTGCTCCTGGACCCGCCGCGTCGACGCACTCACCTCGCGCCGGTTTGGCCGCTCGGACAGGTGCTGGCTGCAGCGCTGAACCTCGACGCGTTGGTTGAGAGCGGGAAGCTGGGGCGCGAACAAGTGCCCGAACCAACGACAGAAGAACTGTTTACAGCACTCGAGCGTTATCGAGTCGACGACGGCTACGGCCCACATCCGGGTGAGCGGCCGGTCTACTTCGACGACAATGCCTGGATCGGTCTCGATTTTGTTCAATGCCATCTCCAAGCGGGTCGGGACGACGCCCTGGCCGCGGCCCGCCGAGTGATGGCAGTCGTCCTCTCCGGTGAGCATCCGACCGGCGGTGTGCGCTGGGTTGATCGCCCGGGGTCACCTCGCAACACCTGTGCTACCGCGCCGGCGATGCAGCTGGCGCTCCGACTACATGCGCTGGAGCCAGACAGCGTGCTGTTCGAGTTCGCTCAGCGCTGCTCGGTGTTCCTGCGTGATCGGTTGCTTGCGCCAAGCGGTCTGCTCTGGGACCACATCGAGGCGGATGGAACGGTCGAGCGCACGTACTGGACCTATAACCAGGGAACGTCGGTATCTGCTTGGGCGTTACTGGCGGCTACTGGTGACCGTGGGGCGGCGCAGCTCGCCCGAGCCACTCTTGAAGCCACACTCGTACACTTCGGTCCCGGGGAGTCCGATGCGTTGTGGCGGCAACCTCCGATTTTCAATGCAGTGATGTTCCGGAACCTCCTCGCCGCGGCGGCGATCCTGCCAGATCCCGATCTCATGAAGGGAGTGCGTGAGGTCGCAACCGGGTACGCGGATCGCGTGTGGCGAGAGGCCAGGGATCCGCTGACCGGGTTGCTCGACCAGGGCGGCATCGGAACCTATGAGGGCAGCTGCATCGACCAGGCGGGCATGGTCCAGCTGCTGGCAGTGCTCGCACTGCCAGAAGAGCTGCTCATCGAGGTCTGCTGAGCGCCTCAGGCTGTGGAACAGGTGACGCCGGGAGTGCTGCGGTCGGCTGGTGTGGCGCGTTCATTTCAGGTCAGCCAGAATCTAACGGGTCGTCAGATTTGGAGGCAGGATGCTGGATCACCTCATCAAGGGCGCGACGGTTGTCGATGGTACGGGCTCGCCGGCGCAGCGAGCTGATATCGGCATCGTTGACGGCAAGATTGCCGAAGTTGGCAGGGTAAGCGACACGGCTCACAACGTCTTGGATGCGGACGGCCTCGTCGTGACACCAGGCTTCGTCGACCCGCACACCCATTACGACGCCCAGCTGCTCTGGGATCCTTGTGCCTCACCGTCGAACGTGCACGGCGTGACAACGATCATCGCTGGGAACTGCGGCTTCACGCTTGCGCCCCTCAAGCCCGAGGACGCGGATTACATCCGTCGGATGATGGCAAAGGTTGAAGGCATGCCCTTGGCTGCTTTGGAGGAAGGAGTCGACTGGAACTGGGAGACGTTCGCCGAATATCTCGGGCGCCTCACGGGCCACGTCGCAGTGAATACCGGCTTTCTCGTCGGCCACTGCGCGCTCAGGCGCTACGTCATGGGGCCTGCTGCGACCGGCCACGAAGCCTCAGCCGAGCAGATCGCTGCGATGGTCGATCTGCTCCACCGGTGTCTGGATGCCGGCGGCTTGGGGTTCTCCACGACGTTCTCGCAGACGCACAGTGACGGCGACGGGCAGCCGGTCGCGTCACGCTTCGCGAGCCGGGACGAACTGCTGGCTCTATGCCGTGCTGTTGGTGAACACGAAGGCACCACCCTCGAAGGCATTGTCAACGGTTGCCTAGACATGTTCAGCGACGAGGAGATCGAGTTACTCGTCGCAATGACCACCGCCGCGGGGCGTCCGCTCAACTGGAACGTGCTGACGATCGACTCCCGAAAACCTGAACGGGTCGCCCGTCAGCTCGAGCCCTCGAAACGCGCCGAACAGGCTGGCGGGCGAATCGTTGCGCTGACCATGCCAGTCCTGGTGCCAATGAACATGAGTTTTCTGAACTACTGCGCGCTCAACATGCTGCCCGGCTGGGGACCGGTGCTCGGGTTGCCGGTTCCGGAACGGATCGAGAAGTTGCGTGACCCTGCCGTACGCATGCACCTACTTGAGCGGGCGGAGAGTGACGATGCCGGGGTGTTCCGGCGACTCGCGGACTTCGCGAACTACGTCATCGGCGATACCTATGCCCCCGAGAACCAGGGTTTTCGCTACCGGACGGTGCGTGACATCGCTGCCGAACAAGGGAAGGCTCCCTTTGATGCCCTTTGCGACATCGTGATTGCCGATGAACTCCGTACCGTGTTGTGGCCGATCCCTCCGGACAACGACGACGAGTCCTGGGCGATGCGCCAAGCCGCTTGGAATGATGAGCACGTCATGCTCGGCGGGTCCGATGCCGGGGCGCACCTCGATCGGATGATGGGTGCCTCCTACACGACACGCTTTTTGGGCGATTGCCTGCGCGGCCGCAGACTGGTCTCGCTCGAACGGGCAGTACAAATGTTGACCGATGAGCCGGCGAGGCTGTTCGGCTTGAGGGGTCGAGGAAGGATTGCGTCCGGTTTCCAGGCAGATCTCGTCGTGTTCGACCCTGACCAGATCGGGGCGGAGAACGCAACCCTCGTGCATGATCTCCCAGGTGGATCCGCACGGCTGATCTCAGAGGCCAGGGGTGTGGTCCGAGTCTTCGTCAATGGCGTGGTGACCGTTGTCGACAACAGAGCAACAGACGAATTGCCGGGTACGGTCCTGCGTTCTGGTGTTGACACCTACAGCGTCGCTACTCGTTGAGTCGTCGGCCGCGAGCGTGGTTGGTGCCGGCCGGGTGTGGCGGCGATTCCTCGTCTTGTCCGGCGCAACGGGTCAAACGGTGTCCTCGGTATAGCTGACAGCGCTGCGAACTCGTGACAACGCAATTCGGCTGGTGCTATCACCGCGCTGCGCTGACCCGGCAGACTCTGGGCTCGTGCTAGTGAAGGAGCGATGCGTCTCGTCGCGAATCGAGGTGTGGCAAGGTTTCATCCCGCCTCGACGCGTCCTGCCCTGGATCGTGCTAGCGGTCGGATTACTCGCTGGCTGCACCACAACCGAACCTCAAGCGGGATCATCGATCACTCGGTTGGTGCAGGAGGACGTGCCAACGACTGATCCGACGGTAGTCGGCACTACGTCCACCGATTACACGGGATCACGCCGGATGGATGCGCCACCCACGACGACGCCTGCCACCACCTTGGTGCCACCGGCCGAGCCGCCGTTCGCGGTTGGGAAGGCCTCGCTGACGTTCGAGGACACGAGCCGGGGAACCGAGCCAAACCGAAGCCAGCCGGCAGCACCGACCCGTGTCATTCCGACGACGATCTATTACCCGGCAGTTGGCGCGCCCGGAGGGGAGCCGCGCACAAACGCCAGCATCGTCCGGGGTCGTCCATTCCCCATGCTTGTGTTCGCGCACGGGACCAGCATGACGGGTGAACGCTATGAGCTGTTGCTCTACGAGTTCGCAAAATCAGGGTTCCTTGTGGTCGCGCCGAACCTGCCGATCACCAACGCTGCGGCTCCGGGCGGTCCGAACCCAGACGGCTACAGGCAACAGCCGGGCGATATCAGCTTCGTCATCACCTCGATGCTCACGATGAACGCAACTGCGGGTCACGTCCTCGAGGGCCGAATCGATCCAGAGCGCATTGGGGTGTTCGGTCAGTCGACAGGTGGTGATGACGCCCTCGCGCTCACGCACGACTGTTGCCGTGATGGTCGGGTCAAGGCGATCGCCGCGCTAGCAGGATCGCAGTGGCTGCGCAGAGGGGTTCCGAACTTTCCAATCGACGGGTATTTCGCGGGACCGCCGATTCCGTTGTTGCTCATCCACGGCGATCGCGACCAAGTCACGCCATTTTCGGACAGCACCGCTGTGTTCAAACAGGCCCCGTCGCCGAAGTATCGGCTCACCATGCTCGGTGCGGACCACCTTTCGCCTTCAGGGGCCAACGGTCACAATCGATGGTTCGAGGTGTCGGTGCGGGTGTTGCGCGATTTCTTCGCGGCCTATGTGATCGGCTATCCGCTAGCAGCCGAACAATTGAAAGCAGACGGCGAGGTGGCTGGTGTCGCCCATATTGAGGCAAGCTGACCCGTACCGGTAGCGGAGGGATCGGCTCGCGCCGTTCGTCGTAGTCGGGGTTCGTGGGGGCGTTGACAGGCGCTCATCGCAGTGCTGGGGGCATCAGCTTGCAACGCGACACGTTCGATGCCGTCGATGGTCGGTGGATACCTCCTGGTGATGGGATGTCCCGCCGTCGCCAAATGTTTCGGTATCGTTACGGTCCGTGTCGGTCGAGCAGAGGACGGCCCGGACCTCACAAGACCGTAGGTACGCGAGCTGCTGTCTGGACGTTCGGACGCTGAGAGGTGCAGGTCACGTGCTTGGGGGTTGGAAGTTGGTATGACCGGGATCACCGAGCACCGCGGGAGCTCACGTGTCCTCATGTCGTTGGTCGTAGTGCTCGTCTGTGCTGTGCTCGCACCGAGGAGGGCAGAAGCGGTATCTGCAGGTCTTCGCAGTTCGGGTGACAACTCCGTCGCTGGAACTGGTGCGGTCCTGCCGACTGATGCGGTCGGCACTTCCGATGCCTCGTCTTCACTGCTAGCTGATGCAGCGGGACCCGAAACCGCGGATTGGGCACCGTTCCGGGGTACGGTCGAGCTGTGGTGCACGAAGCGCAACCCAAGTCAATGGGGCACCTGCTCATCCCACCACAGCTACGACGCGATCGACATCGGCATGGCCCCCGGCACACCGGTCTACGCGGCGGGACCAGGCACGGTGGTCGATTTCAACAACACGTGTCTGGAAGGGGATTCGAGTTGCTCGGGCGGTCGCGGACGGTTCGTCACCATCCAGCACCCTGATGGCCGTCGCTCGCGTTACCTCCACCTGTCGATGGCTAACGTCCGCCTCAACCAAACGGTCAGGCGTGGTGAACAGATCGGACTATCGGGGAACACGGGCAGCACGACAGCTCCCCACCTGCATTACGACGAGCAGGACGCATCAGGGACCAACATCGATCCGGGACCGATGAAGGCGCTCCACGGGTCGATCGTTGAGGAATACCCCAGGGTGGTTGGCTACACATCATGGTGGGAGACCCCGTACGGTACGCAGTTGCGCAATGACGGGTTCGTCCGCCCGCCCGGTGTTGGCGACTTCACCGGCGATGGCAGGGCCGAGCTTGCCGTCTACGACCTCGGATCTGGTCGGTGGAAAACCCAGGGCGAGCCCGACGTGTTGCTCGGTGGACCTGGCTATGCGCCAGTGCCAGCAGATTACGACGGTGACGGCCTGACAGACCGAGCGGTCTATGACCTCACAAACGGTGTCTGGAAGACAGTCGGCCAATCTGATGTCTCCGCGGGAGGTTCCGGCTTCCTGCCTGTTCCCGGCGACTACGACGGTGATGGCCGGTGGGAGCGTGCCGTCTACGAGCTCCGCACTGGAATCTGGAAGATTCCGGGACAAGGTGATGTCGCCTTTGGCGGCCCTGGCGCTTGGCCCGTTCCAGGCGATTACGACGGCGATGGGACCTGGGACCTTGCGGTGTACGACGCGAAGCCTGGACTCTGGAAGGTGCGAGGCCGACCGGATGTCGCCTTCGGCGGTCCAGGGCAGGTGCCGGTGCCTGGTGATTACAACGCTGGGAACGGCTGGGAAATGGCGACCTATTCGGCCGTTAGTGGAGTCTGGCACGTTGAAGGTCAGGCGGATCTCGAATTGGGCGGTTCGGGTCAGGTACCGGTGCCAAGTGACCGGGACGGTGATGGGAAGGTCGAGCCAGCCGTCTATCAGCCAGCCACTGGCGCCTGGACGGTTGCCGGGCAGGCGGCCGGAACGCTCGGAGGGCCTCGGCAGGTGCCGGTTTCGAGCCCGTGGCCCTGGTCCGCCTGGGCACTGGCCACGGCCAATAGCGTCAACACGGACCTGCTGGGTGACGCCACGAGCGATGCAGTCGTCTTCCGGCCCACAGTCGGTCAGTGGCTCACACCTGGTCAGCCTGGGACCGGGTTCGGCCAGGCTGGTGACATCCCGTTGCTTGGCGACCTCGACGGCGATGGCCGGGCCGACCGGACCGTGTTCCGCCCATCCGTTGGCATCTGGTTCACCGAGGCGTCCGGTTGGCTGCCGTTTCAGGTCACGTCACCGCAGGACGGTGATGTTCCGCTGCTCGCGGATGTCACCGGTGATCGCCGAGTCGATCCGATGATCTATCGACCATCGACTGGGCAATTGTTCACAGTCAACGTGGCGCCGGCCGTCATCGGCGTGTCTGGAGATGTCCCGGTGACTGGTGACCTCGACGGCGATTTGCGAACCGAGGTCGGAGTGTTCCGTCCTTCTACCGGTCAATGGCTGTTCCCCGGTCGGCCCACGCTGACATTCGGGCAGGCAGGGGATGTTCCCGTGCTCGCCGACGTCGATGGGGACCACCGCGCCGATCGCGCGGTGTTCCGGCCGTCTACCGGCCTTTGGTTCGTGGCCCTTGACGGTTGGTGGCCATTCACCTAC
>JANZZE010000140.1 GCA_026419545.1 Acidimicrobiales bacterium | reverse complement strand
GGTCATACACCGCCTGAGCACGCCGCTGCGATACCGCCTTCTCCTCCTCCGATGGTTGCCGCTCCAACCGTCCCTGCGCGTCGACTGGCACTTCGACGAACGCGATCAAACCGAGACAGGTCCGGACCGGGAGGCTCCCCTTGCGGGCCTCGTAGAACTCGAGGGCCCGGGAGCTGTAATCGATGCCCTCGGCCAGCTTCGACTGCACGCGGGGGAACAGCGCGAACATCCGGATGAGTTGCTTGCGGAACCGCTCGCCAGCTCCAGATTTGAAGGTATCCGAGGTGCCGATAAGCTGATCGACCTGGCTCGCGGCCTGGGCCTCCTCACCCGGATTCACCTCGATACCGAACTGCGCCGCTAACCGGTCGAACAGGATGAACCGCAGGTGCAGGTTCAGCACGGCTGCGGTGAGGGCGGTGTCATAGGACGAGGGCCTGGTCGTTCCGACCGAAGCTTTGGACACCGGCGTGCTTACCCCTAGCTGCGCCAGCAGCTCCGGCGCCTGCGCCAGCGCATCGAGCTCGGCTATGAACTCTTTGCGGGTCAGTGTCAGGTCGCCAGCCTTCAACGCCGGTGGGTCGATGACCGAGCACGCGCTCGACAGCAGCAACACGGCTGCGCCAAGCACGGTGGACAGAGCTGGGACAAGGCGTCTCACAGGAAGGGCCAGCCTAGGGAACCACGCCACCGTCCGACCAGTCGGGCTGCCCCAGGACCTGCCATACTCATTCTTCGTCCGGCGGTACGAGCGCACGAAGCGCCTCGACAATGACCCCGGCACAATCTTGAACTGACGGGAACGGGAGCTGGACCTGTCTGAGCTCGGTCTTGTAGACCGCACCCTTGTAGAGCCGGGTCAGGCGCATCTGTTTGCTCGTCTTCAGCTCGAGCGGACAAAGCCGAGCAACCCACTTCGGTCCGCCGAATCCTGCGGCGCCACCGGCGCCGCGGGTCACCACGACTTCGCGAACCCCGGTGCGCACACATTCGGCCCTCAGACGGGCGACAGCGAGCAACGCCTCAGCCGGAGCCGGGACCGGACCGTACCGATCAACCCATTCGAGGCGGATATCCTCGACATCGGCTCCGGTCGTGACCGCCGCGAGCCGTCGGTACGCCTCGAGCCGCTGCTCCTCGCGAGCGATGTAGTCCTTGGGGATGTTCGCGTCGAGGGGCAGTTCAATCTTGATCTCGGCTGGTTCGCGGACCGGCTCACCCTTCAGCTCGGCGACCGCTTCGTTCACCATTTGGCAGTACAGGTCGTATCCGACGGCCGCGATGTGGCCAGCCTGCGCATTCCCAAGCAGGTTTCCGGCTCCGCGGATCTCGAGGTCGCGCATCGCGATCTTGAATCCCGATCCCAGCTCGGTCGATTCGGCAATGGTCTTGAGACGGTCGTAGGCCTCCTCGGTCAGGGCTCGATCGGGTGGGAAGAACAAGTACGCGTACGCGCGCTGTCCTGACCGGCCGACTCGGCCGCGCAACTGATGAAGCTGCCCGAGACCGAGCAGATCGGCCCGATCGACGACCAACGTGTTCACCGTCGGCATGTCGATGCCCGACTCGATGATCGTCGTACACACGAGCACGTCATAGCGCGCTTCCCAGAAGTCGATGACGGTCTGCTCGAGCTGGCCTTCATCCATTTGTCCGTGGGCAACCGCAACACGGGCTTCCGGCACGAGTTCTCGCACCGTTGCAGCAACGTGCTCGATGTCATGGACGCGGTTATGGACGTAGAACACCTGACCTTCCCGTAGCAGCTCACGGCGAATCGCCTCCGCCACGGCCCGCTCGTCGTATTCGCCGACATAGGTGAGGATCGGTTGCCTGTCAGCTGGCGGCGTGTTGATGATCGAGAGGTCCCGGATACCGGTCAGTGACATCTCGAGCGTGCGCGGAATCGGGGTGGCCGTCAGGGTCAGCACGTCGACGTCTGTCCGCAGTTGCTTGATCTTTTCCTTGTGGGCAACGCCGAACCGCTGCTCCTCGTCGACCACGAGCAGGCCGAGCGCTTTGAACGTGACATCGTCGGACAACAATCGATGCGTACCGATCACCACGTCGACCTCGCCACTTGCTACCCCGTCGATCACCTTCTTGGCCTGAGCCTGGGTCAACAGCCTCGACAACATCTCGACCCGGATCGGATAGCCGGAGAACCGGTCGCTGAAGGTCTCGTGGTGTTGTCGCGCGAGCAGCGTCGTGGGAACCAGAACCGCAACTTGTTTACCGTCCTGCACCGCTTTGAACGCAGCCCGCACAGCCACCTCGGTCTTACCGAAGCCGACGTCACCGCAGACCAGCCGGTCCATGGGGAACGGTGCCTCCATGTCTGCCTTGACGTCCTCGATCGCCTTGAGCTGGTCCGGCGTCTCCTCATAGGGAAAGCTCGATTCGAATTCGTGCTGCCATGGGGAATCAGCAGAGAACGCGTGCCCCGGTGTGTGGATCCGCTTCTGATACAGCACGACAAGTTCCTGCGCGATCTCAGAGACCGCCGCTCGGACCTTCGCTTTCGTCTTGTGCCAGTCGCTTCCACCGAGCCGACTGAGCGACGGTGAGTCGCCCCCTGTGTAATGGCGAACAGCGTCGATCTGATCCGATGGGACATACAGCTTGTCGCCGCCGCGATATTCGAGCAGGAGGTAGTCGCGCTCGACCCCATCGATCGAGCGCTTCACCATGCCGCCGTACCGAGCGACCCCGTGCTGGTGGTGAACGACGTACGCACCGGGTTCGAGATCTTCGAAGACCCCAGGCAATCCCTGACGACGAGGTTTCACCTTCCGATGCGTTCGGCGCCGACCCGTCAGGTCGGCTTCGACCAGCACCGCGAGCTTTACCGACGGCAGAATGAATCCTCGTTCGAGTGGGGCAACCGTGATCACGCCACCGGGTACCGTCAGATCCGCACTACCGGTCTCATCGACCGCAAAGGTGAGCCCCTCATCGGCGAGCACGTTGGCGAGCCTGCCTGCGCTCGCAGGGCCATCGGCGCCGATGATCACACGGAAGCCGTCGGCGAGCAGTTGCCGAAGCTGGCGCAGCAGACCGCGGGCATCACCGGCCACAGGAACCCAACCCGCTGCCGCGACGGTCGCGACGTTAGGGCCTTCCGGAGCAACAGTGAGACTCCAGGCTGGCGCAGTGGTGCGAGCCAGGAGTCGTTCGAACCGCACATGAAGCCGGGGGAACGAGTCAGCAGCCGAAGGTTCTTCTCCACCAGCGCCTTCACTGTCGGCGAGAGCAACACGCTCGGCGTGCGCGTAGCTGCGCGTTCCAATCCCCCAGGTGCGGGCGAGGGTGGCGGCCAGATCGGCCTCTTCGTCTCGGATGTCGCCTGCACGGTCACGCAACCGCCGGGGCTCGACGAGCAGGATCTGCGCGTGTTCGTCAAGCAGATCGAACACGACCTGGTCGTGCCGGGTAAGCCACGGCAGCCAGGACTCCATACCGTCGAAGGTCAGCCCGTGCGCGATCCGTTCCCAGTGCTCGCGACCCCATGGCTCGAGTGCGATGAGCTGCTCAGCTCGCTCGCGCACCTCGGCAGTGGGTAGTAACTCGCGGCAAGGGAAGATCTCGACACTCTTGATGCCGTTGATGGAGCGTTGCTCGGCGACCGTGAACTCAGTCAGCCGATCGACTTCGTCGCCCCACAAGTCGATTCGGACTGGCGCGTCAGCCGTCGACGGAAAGACGTCGATGATCGACCCACGCACGGCAACCGTGCCCCGGTGCTCGACCTGGTACTCGCGCCGATAACCGATCGACACCAGTCGCTCGACGAGTTCGGTGGGATCGAACTCGTCGCCGGGACGCACGACGATTGGCTCGACCTCACCCGGGTGCGGTCCGAGGCGTTGGATGAGTGCCCGTATCGGTGCGACGACGACGCGGGGAGCGCGTTCCGGTTGCCGCAGTCGCCAAAGCACCCGCAGGCGCCGGCCCATGGTCTCGATTCCAGGGCTGAGGCGCTCGAACGGAAGCGTCTCCCAGGCCGGGAAGAACTCGACGTCGTCATGGCCGAGATACGCCGCCAGATCATTGGCGAGGCGTTCCGCATCTGCAGTTGCCGGGACCGCAACCAGGATCGGGCGCCGGCTCGACAGGTGTGCCAGGCCAGCGATCGCAATGGCGCGGGCGGGTTCGGGCACCGCCAGGACGGAGGCAGTACGACCGAGGGCGCCAAGCAAGCCAGGCTCGTCGCGAAGCAATGGGGCTAGTGCGTGGAGGTTGGCTGCCATGGCGGGTGTCTTGTGGTCTCCGGCGTTGTGTGCGGCGCGCGACTAGGGCCGATCCCCATCGCGAGAGGGGGTCGGCTCCAAGGAAAGAGGCTACCGATCCGCCTCGCCAGCCGCGTCGTCGCTCGCGTCCGTTCCCGGGGAGGCGGCTGCTGTAATCCACACGTCAGGTCGTGGGGAATCGACGGCAGCAATGCCAGCCCCCGTTGACCTTGCCGGAAGCGCCCGCGGGTGCAAGGTCGCCCCAAATAGTGACGCCGTAACCGTGTCACGCGCCGGTCACCGCGCATTCATCCTCGCGCCAAGCGTTCCGTCAGGTCTGTTGCGTTGAAACGGTTCATCGCCACCTCGACACCGTCGAGGACGATCACCTCGGTTGCATCAGCTGAGAGGCTGACAATTTCGTCGAGTACGGCACGCTCGAGTTTTCCCATCCGGCGCAACACATGCTCGGCACCGAACTCCTTGCTCGGCGGCTTGCCGACACCGATGCGGACCCGAACGAACGCGTCGGAGTGCAGGTGTTGGCGGATCGAACGCAGACCGTTGTGACCAGCCAGACCGCCACCGAGCTTGACCTTCAACCGACCGAGCGGCAGATCGAGTTCGTCGTGGACGACGACCAATTGCGTGAGATCCTCGATACCGAACCGGCGTACGAGCGGTGCGACCGCCTCGCCGCTTGCATTCATGAAGGTCTGTGGTTGAGCGAGGACGACCCGTCGATCACCTATCCGGCATTCAGCCACCAGTGCTCGTTCCCGCTTGGCCTTCCGGAATGCCCCCCCGTGTCGGCTCGCCAGCTCCGACACCACTTCGAACCCCGCGTTGTGGCGCGTTCGTTCGTAGTCCGGACCCGGATTACCCAGCCCGACAATGAGAAAATCCGCCGGTGTGTCCCGACGCTCCTCGGGCACTCGCAAGCTGGAGCGCAGCGGACTCATCGTTCCCGGGTATCAGCCCCGGAGTCGTCCGCACACCATCATGGGTACCGTCAGTCGTCTCCGCCTGCTTCTGCGTCACCGCTGGGTTCGGCCGCTGTTGCCTCTCCCTCAGCACTGCCGCCCGTGCCGCTGGCCGCCTGGGCGCGAGCGGCCTGGGCATCGAGCAGGATGGTCGAGCGGGTCGGGCTGCCTTGCGCAACCGGCGTCTCGGGATCCAGGTCGGTGGTCACTCCCTCCGGTAGGACGATGTCACCGACGGTGATCGCGGTCCCGATTTCGAGACCCGAGACATCGGCGTCGAGTTGGGTTGGGATGTTGCCCGGTTTCGCCTTGACCACGATCGAGTGGCGGAGCTGGTCGATGATGCCCTTGCGTTGCTCGACCTTCTCGGCCCGGCCCACCAGGACGACGGGCACCTCGACCGCGAGTGGTGCATTCGGGTCGATCAGCTGGAAGTCGACATGGAGTACCTCCCGGCGCACCGGGTGCCGCTGGAGTTCCTTGACGATGGACAAGCTCGACTCGCCTTCGCCGACGGTGAGGTTGATGAGCGCGTTCTGACCGGCCTCGGTCGTGAGTACCCGCCGCAGCTCGGGCCAGGCGACCGTGACCGGCACCGGATCCTTGCCGAGCCCGTACACAACGCCAGGGACCTTGCCCGCAGCTCGCAGCCGCCTAGAGTGCCGTGTACCGCACGGGCGGCCGGGTTCGACGATCAGTTCGAGGTCCATGGCACTGGCTCCTACAAGTCACCCGCGCGACGCGGGCACGGAAGTTCCGGGGAAGTCGGCCCAACATCGTACCGGGCAAGCGGTCGTCCAGGAAAACTTGAGCAGGCCCGACACAGGCAGGACCTTCGGCCCTACCGGCAGCAACCGCGAGACCGGAACCTGGCAACGACCTCTACAGGACCCGACTCGATCACAGGAGTAAGCATGGTCGGCGCAACCGAGGAGATCAGCCAACACGCTCCAGCCGCCGCAGGACCCAACGAGGTGGAAGATCGTGCCATCGACATGGGTTTCGCCTGGGCCATCATCCGGGGAGCGGTATTCGGGATCCTTGCGTTCACCGGACTCATCTTCGGCGGCATACGACTCTTCGCCCCCGAGATGAGCCCGGGGGCCGCTTTCGGCGTCGCGGCTTGGACCGGCATCTGGGGCGGATTGTTCCTGGGAGGAACGGTGTCGGTCGGACTCTGGTCCCACCATCGCCACGCCAAGCCCTGACCGGGCTGCGATCGCAGCCACACGCAGGCGCCTCTCGAGCGAGCCCACCTGCACACACCGCACCTGACCAAGACCGAGCCCGGCTTTGAGCGCCGCAACCAGCCACCGCTCGGCGCGCTGGCCACCGTCCGCCTGCTGGGCCCAGGCGCGAGCGCTTAAGAACCGCTCCGAGCGCTGACTACTCGGTCCGTCAACTCTGGTTCGCGCCGCCGAAGATCTCGCTCACCGAGGTGTCTTCGAAAACAGCATCGATTGCATCGGCGATGATGCCCGCCACCGAGAGCACCTCGAGCTTGTCGAACTGCTTCTCGGGGGGCAGAGGCAACGTATTGGTAACCACGACCTTGGTGATGACCGAGTTCTTCAGGCGGTCGACTGCAGCGCCGGACAACACGGCGTGGGTGGCGGCAGCGAATACCTCGGAGGCCCCGTGCTCGACGAGGAGCTCGGCTGCAGCGACGATCGTCCCCGCGGTGTCGATCATGTCATCGATGAGCACGCATTTCCGGCCCGTCACCTCTCCCACCACGTCGCGCGCTTCGACCTCATTCTTGAGACCCTTGACCCGCCGTTTGTGGACGATGGCCAGATCTGCGTGCAGGGTTTGGGCATAGCGCTCAGCGACCTTCACCCGACCGGCATCAGGGGATACCACCACCCAGTCGTCGCCAAGGTTCGCGAGATAGTCGGTCAGCACCGGCATAGCGGTGAGATGATCGACTGGACCGTCAAAGAAGCCCTGAATCTGGCCCGAGTGCAGGTCGACACTGATGATGCGGGTGGCGCCCGCTGTCTTGAACATGTTCGCGACGAGCTTGGCCGTGATCGGTTCCCGACCCTCGGACTTGCGATCCTGGCGGGCGTAGGCAAAGAACGGGCAGACCACCGTGATCCTCTTGGCGGACGCGCGCTGGGCAGCGTCGACCATGATCAGCTGTTCCATGAGGGCGTCGTTGATCGACATCTCCGCGGTGGAGGCGCCGGACTGGATGATGAAGACGTCCGTCCCCCTCACCGACTCACCGAAACGGCAATGGAGCTCCCCGTTGGCGAACTCGGCCAGGTTGGCATCGCCGAGCTCGACACCCAACCTCGCGGCGATCTCTTCCGCTAGCGCGAGGTTGGCGCGCCCCGACACGAGATGGAGGCGCTTCTTCTGAACGAGCTCCATGGAGATCCTTCCCGAGTTGTGGAGCCGGGCCAGTGCACCCGACCACCCGATGCTTGTGTTTCGGGGTCTCAGTCGTCGGCGACCCCGCCACCTTCGGCAGTGTAGAACGGGCCGGTGATGGTGTCCGGCTCCACCACGCTGCCTGGTTGCAGGACGGCAAACGGC
>JANZZE010000139.1 GCA_026419545.1 Acidimicrobiales bacterium | reverse complement strand
GGCCATTTCTGACCCATCGACCAGAAGAGGCGGTCGAAGGGGCCGATGTGGTGTACACCGATGTGTGGACATCGATGGGACAGGAAGCGGAAGCCGCAGCCCGCCGAAACGCCTTCAGGGGATTCACGATCGATGATCGCCTTCTGGCATTGGCTGCACCAGACGCGGTGTTCTTGCATTGTTTGCCTGCCCACCGCGGTGAGGAAGTCACCGAGGAGGTGCTCGAAGGGCCACGCAGCCATGTGTGGCGCCAGGCTGCGAACCGGATGCACGCAGCTCGTGGGCTATTGGTCTGGCTGTTGGGACGATGAACGAGATGGCGCCGAAACCAGCGAAGTTGGGCAAGACGCAGCGCCAGCACCTCGTGGCCCGCATCATCGAGCAACAGCGTGTTCACAACCAGATGGAACTTGTCGAGCTTCTTGCTGCTGAAGGGGTGAGCGCCACGCAGGCGACGGTGTCACGCGATCTCGAAGAACTCGGTGCGATCAAGGTGCGAGTACCCGGCGGGGAGTCGGCCTACGCCATCCCTGATCTACCGAAAGAACAGATCGCACCCTCCGCCAACCTGCGACGAGTTTTCAGTGAGTGGGTGGTGAGCGTGGCCTCATCGGGGAACCTAGTGGTCATCCGGACCCCACCGGGGTGTGCCCATGTTGTGGGTTCCGCCCTCGATCGCGCCGGACTTGCGGAGGTGCTCGGCAACGTTGCTGGTGACGACACCGTGATCGCGGTTGTCGCTGAGGGCCATGCCGCGGCTGACCTGGCCCGGCGTTTCACGGAGTTGGCACGGCTGTAGATCGGGCCCAGGAACAAGGATGGATGATGGTGAAGCGAGCAGTATTGGCATACAGCGGTGGTCTCGATACCTCGGTTGCCGTCCGGTGGATGATCGAGAACCTCGGTGTTGAAGTTGTCGCAGTGGCCTGTGACGTCGGCCAGGGCGGAGACTGGGATGCACTGGTGGCTCGCGCCAGAGCCGCAGGAGCTGTCGAGACTGTGGTGGTCGATTGCCGAGAGGAGTTTGCTCGTGACTACTGCTTCCCGGTGCTGCGAGCGAACGCACTCTACGAGAACCAGTATCCCCTGGTGTCAGCATTGTCGCGCCCGTTGATCACGAAGCACCTGGTGGCCGCGGCGCGGGAGTTCGGTGCCGATGCCGTTGCCCATGGCTGTACCGGCAAGGGCAATGATCAGGTTCGCTTCGAGGTGTCGACGCGGGCCCTTGCGCCTGATCTCGAGATCATCGCTCCGGTGCGGGAATGGGGCATGACCCGAGAGGACTGCATCGCCTACGCCGCGCGCCACGAGATCCCGGTAACCGCGTCACGCGAGAAGCTGTATTCCATCGACGACAACCTCTGGGGTCGGGCCATCGAGTGTGGGGAGATGGAAGACCCGTGGGCCGAACCTCCTGCCGGGGTCTGGTCGATGACCATCCCGACTGCGACCGCGCCTCGCGAGCTCACGGTGTCCTTCGTGGCCGGAGCGCCAAAGGCAATCGACGGTACCGACCTGGCTCCCCACGAATTGATCCTGACCATGAACGAGATCGTCGGTTCGTACGGTTGGGGTCGCCTGGACATGGTCGAGAACCGTCGCGTGGGAATCAAGAGCCGGGAGACATACGAGGCGCCAGGCGCGCTCGCGCTGATGATGGCTCATCGTGACCTCGAAAGTCTCACGCTCGAGCGTGACCTGCAGCGCCAAAAAATCGCGTTGGAGCACCGCTATGCCGAGCTGGTGTACGACGGCCTGTGGTTCTCACCCCTGAAAGAAGCGCTCGATGCGTTCGTCGAGTCTAGCCAGCGTTATGTCACCGGTGAGGTCCGCCTCAAGCTCGAACCGGGACGTTGCATCGTCGTTGGGCGGCGAAGCGAGTACTCCCTCTATGACTACGGCTTGGCGACCTACGATGCCGCCGACAGCTTCGAACACGGCGACTCCGAAGGCTTCGTCAAGCTGTGGGGTCTCGGTATCCAGACCTGGGCGGCCAAACAGGGCCAGCGTCATGACTGACGATCAGGAACCGCTAGCGCAAGCGGGCGCACAAGTGCTGTGGCACGGTCGCTTCGGCACCAAGCCGGCAGATGCGCTGCTGGCATTCTCGGCGAGCCTGCCGTTTGACCGGCGCCTAGCCTTCGATGACATCGCCGGTTCACGCGCACATGTTCGGGGCTTGGCACGCGGCGGGATCTTGACCGATGTAGAGGCTTCAGCCGTGCTCGACGCCCTCGACACGGTCGAGGAAGAACTGCGGGCGGGAACCTTCGTGTTCGTACCATCCGACGAAGACATCCACACCGCCATCGAGCGACGGGTGACCGAGCTTGCGGGTCCGGCCGGAGCCAAGCTCCACACCGGCCGTAGCCGTAACGACCAGGTGGCGACTGATCTGCGCCTATTCGTGAAACGGGAACTACGGGGAGTCGCCCGGGAGGTCGTCGAGCTCCAAGCAACGTTATATGACCTTGCGAAACAGGCGGGGGACGCCTACCTGCCCGGCTACACCCATCTTCAGCGCGCGCAGCCTGTCCTGTTGGCACACCATCTCCTGGCCCACGGTTGGGCATTTGCCCGTGATGTCGACCGGATGCTGGCGACCGTTGCCCGCGCCGATGTCGCACCACTCGGGGCCGGGGCCCTCGCGGGTTCATCCCTCCCGCTCGACCCGGCCGCAACCGCCGCAGAGCTTGGGTTCGCCTCGGTGTTCAGGAATTCGCTGGATGCCGTCAGCGACCGGGATTTCGTGGCCGAGGCGTTGTTCGATCTCGCGCTCGTGGGCATACACCTGTCCCGACTGGGCGAGGAGATCGTCTTGTGGGCGACTGAAGAGTTCGGATTCCTTCGGTTGGCTGACGAGTACGCCACTGGGTCATCGATGTTGCCCCAGAAGAAAAACCCCGATGTCGCAGAATTGGCTCGAGGCAAGGCGGGCCGCCTCGTAGGCAACCTCACCAGTGTCCTCGTGATGCTCAAGGGTCTTCCTCTTGCCTACAACCGTGACCTCCAGGAGGACAAGGAACCTTTGTTCGACTCGATCGACCAGGTGTCACTCGCGATCGCGGCGCTCACCGGGCTTTTGCGAACGGCCGACTTCGATACCGATGCGATGCGTAGAGCGGCTGACAGTCCGCTCGTGGCGGCCACGGACCTGGCCGAGTTCCTGGTGGCTCGGGGGATGCCGTTTCGCGAGGCCCACGCCGTTGTCGGCACGCTCGTTCGCGAATCCTTCGAATCGGGTCGATCCCTTCGTGAACTGGTGGCTGCGCATGACGCCTTGGGCGCCGACGCGCTCGATCTACTCGTGCCGGGAGTTGCAGTGGTGCGGCGTACCACACCAGGCGGCGCAGGGCCGGCACCTGTGGCGCGCCAGCTCAAACAATTCGAAGAACAACTGGCGGCATCCAGGGCTCGGCTCGACCCTGCCGGCCTGCCCGGTCAAGTCGGTCGCGGTGAGCGGAGTCGGGGGGCAGACAGCGGCTGATAGGTGCGACGAGCTGTGGTGACAAATGCAATCCGGTGACAAGGCTCTGGCGGTCAGCTCGCCCCGGTTGTCGCGAGAGTTCTACGCGCCCGATGCCGTGGAGGTGGCACCGAGGCTGCTGAACAAGGTGCTGGTACACGGTGAGGTGGCCGGTCGCATCATCGAAGTCGAGGCCTACATGGGTCCGCAGGATCCGGCCAGCCATGCGTACGGGAAGATGACCCAGCGGAACCGGGCGATGTTCGGCCCGCCAGGGCATCTGTACGTGTATTTCACCTACGGGATGCACTGGTGCATCAACGCAGTATGTGGTCCGGAGGGGTTCGCTTCGGCGGTCCTCATCCGGGCCCTGGAACCGCTGGCGGGTCTTGAGCGCATGTGGGAGCGTCGCACTCGGGCTCGAAAGGAGACCGACTTGTGTAGTGGACCGGCCAAGTTGAGTCAGGCCCTTGGCCTCGAGGGCTCTTTCGACGGCGCGGACCTAGTCAGCGCGGACCGAGGAGTGACGATTCTCGACGACGGTGTACCCCCACCTCTACGGCCGGCGACCTCCGGTCGGATTGGCGTGCGTGCTGGCAAGCAGTACCCGTGGCGTTGGTTTGTACCCGGGAACCCTCACCTTTCCCGCAGTCGGTGATCGACTTTTCCTCCCGTCAGCTCACGCAGTCGCAAAGAAGGGCGCGACCGCGCCGACCGCCTGCGAACCGTTCGGAGGCATCAGCGTCCTGATCGTCGTCTGACGGCTGTTCGCTGTGCACGACGCCGACCGCGCGCGGACCACCCAGGAAGTGGAGCTCATCCGACGTCATTGGGGATGCCGCAGGACGGCATTGCGTTGACCGCGGCGAACCGGTCAACGGCTTGGGTGATCTGCTTGTTGTCCCGGTCGCTCTTTGTGACATAGAAGCGGGCGTTCACATCCTGCCGGAGGCGATCTGCGTACTCGCGTCGGTCCTCGAGATAGATCGCCCAGTCAGCGAGCCATTCGGAAACCATGCGATGGGTTGGTTCAGTCGTGGGAACCAGCTTGAGCAGCTCCGCGTGCATTGCCGAGAGGATGTCGGTTCCTTGATCGACGAGGTCTGCCCGCTCACTCGGGGTACGGACGCTGATGGATCGAGGGAGCGCGTCGAGCTGGGCTCGGTAGCGCTGGCAAACCGGCTGCGCTGCCACCGGAAAGGCCGGATCATCGAGACGTCCGGGAACGTCTTGTGGCCAGAAGAACGCATATGCCCACAAAGCCGCCATGGTCAGGATGAAGCCAACCAACGCGGTCCGCTTCACGAGGTGGTGCCCACTGCGCTTCCGGTCTGCGGGTAGCAGGTGGCTGGCGCCCCTTCGTGCGTCCGGATCGGTACCGATCGGTCGGGACGTGGGACTGGTCGCGGGTGCGGAGTCGCTCGCAGGCACGACAACCACTGTTGTCGCCCGACCGGTTGCGGTTCCACTCAGCTCGCCAAGCAACCTCCGTGGAAACTTGCGTTGTGAACTTGAAGGACGGTCGGCTTGACTTCGAGCGAATGGGCGCACAGAACTCGAGAGGCGCCAAACTGGTGCGCTCGGGCTGAGCTGGTTGAGTGAGCCGCAGTGAGGGAGCAGGAGTGAGCGGTCCGGAAATCATCAATGATCTCGAGGCGCGCGGGCTGATCCACGACAGCACCGACCTCGATGAGCTACGGGCGCGGCTCGAGCGCGGCCCGATCACGGTCTACAGCGGGTTCGACCCGACCGCCGACAGCTTGCACATCGGCAATCTCGTCCCGTTGTTGCTCCTGCGGCGCTTCCAGCTCTTCGGACACCACCCAATTGCGCTGGCTGGTGGCGCCACCGGCATGATCGGCGACCCAGGTGGCCGATCGGAGGAGCGCAACCTGCTCGACGACGAGACACTGTCGCGCAACGTGACTGCGATCAAGGCGCAGCTTCGCCGATTCCTGGATTTCGAATGCGTTGGCAACCCGGCACATCTGGTCGACAACCGCGATTGGATCGCGCCGATGAGCGCCATTGAGTTCCTCCGTGATGTCGGCAAGCACATCACCGTGAACCAGATGATGGCCAAGGAGTCGGTGAAGGCCCGAGTCAACAGCGACTCCGGGATTTCCTTCACCGAGTTCAGCTACATGCTGCTCCAGGCCTTTGACTTCCGCTGGCTCATGGAACACTTTGAATGTGAACTGCAAGTGGGCGGGTCCGATCAGTGGGGCAACATCACGGCCGGTATTGACCTCATCCGCAAGACCTTGGGTCGGGAGGCGTACGGGTTGACCGTGCCGCTGATCACACGCTCCGACGGTGTGAAGTTCGGCAAGTCAACGGGCGGTGCTGTGTGGCTCGATGCCGAGCGGACGTCGCCGTATGAGCTCTACCAGTGGTTCATCAATATTCCCGATGCTGACGTCGAGCGTTTCCTGCTCCAGCTGACCCTGCTCCCGCCCGAGGAGGCGGTCGCGATCGCCGCGGCGCACCGCGAGGCGCCGGAGCGCCGAGTGGGCCAGCGCGCTCTCGCCCGCGAAGTGACCGCGCTGGTACACGGGGACGCTGCTGCCAGCGAGGCAGAGGCTGCGTCGAGGGAGTTCACGCGCTCGGCTTCGGAGCTGAGACCGGAAGAGCTCGCAGCACTCGCCGGCGAAATCCCGACGACGGAGGTCGCCGCAGACCGCCTCGACGGCATCGATATCGTCGACCTGCTTGTTGACTGCGGTCTGGCGAAAAGTAAGGGAGATGCGCGCCGGACAATTGAACAAGGCGGCATCTACCTCAACGACGTGCCCGTGGGAAGCAGAGCGCTGGCGGCCAGCGATCTGCTCCATGGTCGTTACCTGATGCTGCGGCGTGGTAAGAAAACCCGTCACCTGATCGTTGCAACGTGAGATGACCGCGGGCTGCGCCAGGCTCTCGTGTCGCGAAGAAGCCGTCGGTGATGTCGGCCGAGTCGCCAGCTGCAGGTCGGCCTCGGTGGCGGCGGCCCACTGGTTGCGCACAGCTACCCGTGAAGTTGGTCGAGTCTTGGGTGCAGTGAACGGGTTCGGACTCGGCCACGCGGTCGAAAATCAGGTCGGGTGTTGGCAAGGCTGCAGCAGTGTGTTATCGTTGATGTTTGCCAATCAGCGGGTTCGCAAACCCGTTGTCCGCCAGTACATCCGAGTGAACCCAGTTTGACTTGGAGAATGGCGGGTCGGTAGGTTGGCGCTCCGCTTCGAACGACTGACCGGGTATTCCCCGGCGGAGTACGCGAAGCGGACTGGCTCGTCGGCTTCCAATCGGAGGATCGCGAGCAGAAGCAGGCCCCTGGGGCTCAGGCTCTGCCTCCCGGGTGGCTGGCGCTCCTTGAAAACGGAATAGAGGACGAAAACAAGCCAGTGCGGGCGACCACATCAGCCTCCGGCTCAGGCCAGTCCGATCTCGCTCGGATTGAGCCGGACGTGTTTGATGCGGTTGGTCAATTACCTGCACGGCCGGGTCTGGCGACGTCACGCCGACCCGGTTATGCCAGTCGGTACGAGGTTGGCCCCTCGCACCGGCTCTTCGATCGAGGGAACGCCTCGATGGACGATTCCCCATCGAGCGCGTTCCATTGATCTCGACGGAGAGTTTGATCCTGGCTCAGGACGAACGCTGGCGGCGTGCCTAACACATGCAAGTCGAGCGGGGTCCAGCCGGTGGCAACACCGGGGAAGACCTAGCGGCGAACGGGTGAGTAACACGTGAGCAACCTGCCCCGAAGTCCGGGATAAGCCGGGGAAACCTGGTCTAATACCGGATAGCCCCCGCGGTTCGCATGGACTGCGGAGGAAAGATTTATCGCTTCGGGAGGGGCTCGCGGCCTATCAGCTTGTTGGTGGGGTAACGGCCCACCAAGGCTACGACGGGTAGCTGGTCTGAGAGGACGATCAGCCACACTGGGACTGAGACACGGCCCAGACTCCTACGGGAGGCAGCAGTGGGGAATCTTGCGCAATGGGCGAAAGCCTGACGCAGCAATGCCGCGTGCGGGAAGAAGGCCTTCGGGTTGTAAACCGCTTTCAGCAGGGACGAACCAAGACGGTACCTGCAGAAGAAGCCCCGGCCAACTACGTGCCAGCAGCCGCGGTAACACGTAGGGGGCGAGCGTTGTTCGGAATTATTGGGCGTAAAGAGCTCGTAGGCGGCTCGGTAAGTCGACTGTGAAAGCTCCGGGCTCAACCCGGAGAGGCCAGTCGATACTGCCATGGCTAGAGTCCGGTAGAGGAGCGTGGAATTCCTGGTGTAGCGGTGAAATGCGCAGATATCAGGAGGAACACCAGCGGCGAAGGCGGCGATCTGGACCGGTACTGACGCTGAGGAGCGAAAGCGTGGGT
>JANZZE010000138.1 GCA_026419545.1 Acidimicrobiales bacterium | reverse complement strand
GAATACACCCAGCCACGCTCTGACACCGATGTCACGATCCTTGGCACCGATCGAACCACACGAGTCGGCCACGCAAACCTTTCGCTGGGCTCCGTGCGGGTCGTGTCGTGCGTAACCGGCTACCAACGACTCGATGCGTTCACCGGTGAGCTACTCGGCATCGAGGAACTCCAACTACCTCCAGCTGAGCTCGTCACCCGGGCCTTCTGGTACACGATCGATCCCGCCGTCCTCGACGCCACGTGCACAGACCTGACCGCGCTTGCCGGTGCCCTTCACGCGGCTGAACACGCCGCGATCGGCATCCTCCCTCTTTTCACCATCTGTGACCGTTGGGACGTCGGTGGGGTGTCAACACCGTTTCTTGCCGATACCGGCCTCCCGACGATCGTGATCTACGACGGTTACCCCGGAGGGGCAGGAGTAGCCGAGCTCGGCTTTGAGGCTGCCGACCGCCATCTGCGGGCCACGCTCGACGTGATCACTTCGTGCTCTTGTGAGTCTGGCTGTCCTTCGTGCGTCCAATCGCCCAAGTGCGGCAACGGGAACATTCCGCTCGACAAAGCCGGCGCTGTGGCGCTGTTGCAGACGCTTCTGGCGCCGGTGCTCCCACCTGACCGGTGAACCGGTTCGCATCAGTCGCGTTCGACTCGCATCGTTGCCCATGCTGACAACGTGAACCCCGCCACGAAGCGAGATATGACGGGGACCCGGACGATCGAGCGGTAACGAACCACGACTCTGACCTCACCGCCCGGTTGGTCGCGCCGTTCGGTTATGACTTCTAGGCGTGCGGGATCGAGGCTGCCCGAGCGTTCGCCCGCCCGGCGAGCGGCCGCGGGTTCTGCTGACACCGCGGCCGCTCGGACTGCCTCACGGGCCGCGTGGATCACCAGGATCTGATCCCGGATCACGAGTGTGGCCTGAACGACAACCAACAGCAGGGTGACGACGAGAGGCAGGACCAGTGCCAGTTCAGCGGTGGACTGGCCCCGATCATCCAGGCACCTCCTCACTCGACGGACCCCATGATCTTCCCGATCACGAAGTCAAGAAGCTTGCCGACCAGGTTCGTCTTGGTCGCCCACGACAGGATCAGAACAGCAATGGCGGCCGCCCCCAGCAGAACCAGCGCGTACTCCGCGGTGGTCTGACCCCGATCGTCGCTCGATGAGAAGCGGGAGACGGCAAGGGCCTGGATGAAACAAAGCACGTTGAGCACGAGTAGCTCCTCTCGTTCAGGATTGCAGTGCTGGTCCGAATCGCCGGACGATCAACTGCCCTGCCGCACGGCCTCCAGCGATGCCCACAGCACTGGCACCACAGTCAGGAGGCCAAAGGCGGGCAGGATGCAGAACACGAGGGGGAAAAGGAGCCTGACGGGAACACGGCGCGCCGCTACCTCGCCTGCCCGGCGGCGCGATGCACGCAATTCAACCGCGGGAGCCTGTAGCGCTTCGGTGAGGGCGACACCGTGCCACAGCGATACGATGAGGGCGTCTGCCAGGCCCGACAGCGCGGGATCAAGATCCGACAGTGCTTCGATCGCCTCATCGAGCGGTCGCCCGGATGCGAACTCGGAGTAGACTCGGGCCAGTCGGTCAGCGACGAGGCCGCGGCCAGCGCGGCTGACGGCTGCGATCGTCTCAGCAACTGTGTAGCCCGATCCTGCCGCGAGCATCACCAGGTCGAAGATGTCCGGCAGCTCGCGAGCTACTCGAGCGGCCCGCCGCCGACGGACAAGGTGATTCCACAACCGCGGCAGCACCGCCAACGCCCCACCGAAAGCGACCGCGAACGGCCACAAGCCAGCAGCGACAACCACCGCGCCGATGACGATGGCGACCGCCCGGCATGTCGCCGCAGGCAGAGGTGCAAGCGCAAACGCCCGCCGGGAACCGCGGCCGAGTGGTTCATTACCGAGTCGGCGACTGCCGGAAGCAGGCGGTCGGGTCAGCCATGCCATCCACATGCCGATGGCCAGGACTGCCCAAGCGACAGCCGGAGTCAGCTTCACCGCACTGACCTCGTGATACGCCACATCCACCAGGCCCCCACCCCATCAAGTACCAGGCCAGCAGCAAGGCAGGCCAGACCCGGGACGGAGCTGAACAAGAACGTTGCTGTTGCGCTGTCCCCGAAACCGATCACCAAGCCGAACAACACCGGCGCGATCGTGATCACGACTGCGGAGGCCCGCGCCTGGGTCGCGAGCGCGCGGGCCTCCGCTGTGACCGCCAATCGTTCCCGCAGTGACGCCGCCAGGTTCTCAAGCGCCACGACCTGCGGGCCGCCCGCCTCGATTGCTAGCTGCAAGCATGCCGCTACTTGAACCGCTTCGGCCGTGCCGATTCGAGATGCCCACGCCCCAAGCGCATCGGTCAACGCCACCCCGGTTTCGACCTGGGCGAGAGCGGCACCGAGTGTTCGGGCCAGAACCGTTGAGCCACGCCTGGTCGCAGCGCGGAGCGCGTCCAACATCACCGACCCAGCTCTGATCTCCCACGCAGTCCGCTCAAGCAATTCGGGTAGCGCCCGGGCGAGTTCGCTGCGAATTCGGGCCTTCTGCGCAAACCCGGCGACGTTCCAGAGTCGCTCAGTCGCCCCCGAGCCGACCGCCAGGACCTCTCCGGCAAGACCGAGCCGCTCCAACGACCGGACCTCGGCACGAGACTCTCGACTGAGGGCTGCAGCCACGAGCGTCCCACCGAGTGTGACCGCGATGATCATCGGCGGGCTGTCGGGAATCATCCCAGACATCCTCGCGGTGCGCGAGCCAGATCGGCCACGACACGGCTTCCATCCCAGATCGTTCGCACACCGATGCGACCACTTTCGTCAGGCTCCGTAGCGACCTCAGCGACTTCCGTGACTCGCCGCTGCCCTCCAGCGAGACGAGAAACCTGTACGACGACGTCGATCGAAGACAACAACTGCTCCCGTGCTGCGACGAGCGGTAGGTCGAGGTCACCCATGAGCATCAAGGTTTCCACTCGTCGCAGAGCGTCGTTTGGCGAATTGGCGTGACAGGTGGACAACGAGCCGGCATGTCCCGTGTTCATGGCTTGGACCATGTCGATTGCCTCGGGACCACGAACCTCACCCACGATGATGCGATCAGGGCGCATCCTGAGGGCATTGCGCACAAGCGAGCGGATGGTGACCTCGCCAACCCCTTCGGCGTTGGCCGGACGGGCCTCGAGTCGAATGACATGGTCACCCGGAAGCCTCAGTTCCGCGACATCTTCGATGGTGATGACCCGCTCATGACGCGGGATCTCCGCGGCGATCGCATTGAGCAGGGATGTCTTCCCAGCACCGGTCCCGCCGCTCATGACCACGTTGTAGCGGCGGACCGTCAGCTCTCTCAGCAGCGCCGCGACCTCCACACCACCGAACTCTTCGACGTGCCGGACCAGTGGTGAGAACCGTCGGATCGTGAGACAAGGTCCGTCAATTGCCAATGGTGGGATGATGGCGTTGACCCGGGAGCCATCAGGCAACCGAGCATCCACGAGTGGGCTCATCCGATCGATCCGCCGACCCAGCGGCGCGATGATCCGGTCTATGAGGTGCCGCGCGTATTGGGGAGATACTCCGATCGGTGTCCGCTCCAAGCGACCAGATCGTTCAATCCACACCGACCCGTCACCGTTCAGCATGACGTCGGTTATCTCTGGGTCGGCCATCAGCGGCTCGAGTGGCCCGAGACCCTCCAGCCGAGCGATGACGGCGTCCGTGAGTGCCTGGAGCTGATTTGCACCTAGCAACGGTGCCCGTTCACTGATGAGACGAGCAGCTCGACCCGCCAATTCCGAAGAAATCATGGGATGTGACGAACGTGCGATCTCCCCGATGAGCTGGTGGTGAACCGCGGCGATCAGCTCGTCGCCAGATTCGGCCATGACAGCAGTCATGCCGCACCCCGGAGCGCACGCTCGAGTTGGCGAGGCACACGCTGGCTCAACAACCCCGCGTCGACAGCGCGAGCGATCGCCGGGTCATAGGGCACACGACAGGCGACTGGTGAACCGATGACTTCTTCCACCGCCCAGGCATCAAGCGAACGGCCAGGTTCTTCCACCAACACAACCGCCGATGGTGTCAATGGTGCTGCGACAGCATGACGAAGCGCCACATAACAAGGACGAGTCACGAGGAGTGAGTGCGTGGCCCGCGCCGCGATGCTCCGGCGCACGTCAGCATCACCATCACCTGAACGCCAAAGACAACCGCAGTCGACGATCACGTCGCGGGGCTCTGCATCGAATACCGCACAGAGCACCTCCGCTCGCTCGTTTCCAGCAAGCGGACGGGTCCCACGCGTCAGAAGCGACACACCTCGAACGGCAGCAACCTCCAGACGAGCCAAGCCATCAGCAGGTACGTCTTCGCCTGCCGACAGCCAATCGCCGATCCCCGGCCCTTCTGGCTCCGGGATACCGAGTACTGACGGCAGATCGCCGACCAGGTCGACCAGGAGTACCGATCGTTCCGACCGCTTCGACGCGACGAGCGCCAGGGCGGCGGCGACGACCGTGGTACCAACACCGCCTTTGGCGGACCAACAACAGATGACCACCTAGACCTCCCCGAATGCGCGGGAACGACAAACGCATAGGGGGAAGGCCGACACCATGACAGATCACCACGCGAGACGCAAGAGCTTTTTTGGGCGAAGCACCCCACGAACCGAGCAACGCAATCACCCAGGTGCGATGCAGTGACATCCCAACCTGAAGACACAAGCGACCAACTCCATGCACGGAGCAACGCAGGCACCCAGATGCGCCCCTGGCGCACGTATGCTCCGATCGGTGGAAGCTGCGTTCTTCGACCTCGACAAGACCGTCATCGCCAAGGCATCGATGGTCGCCTTCGGTAAACCGCTACTCGATGCCGGCTTCATCAGCCGGCGGCTGCTCCTTCGAGCCCTGTGGAGCAATCTGATCTTTCATCTCTTCGGTGCGGGCGAAGAGCGCATGCGTAAATTCCGCGAGTCAGCGCTGCGCATCACGCGTGGTTGGGATCAAGCAAAGATCACGGCACTCGTGCAAGAACACCTCACCGATGTGATCGAGCCCATCGTCTACGACGAAGCCCTTGAGTTGATTCGTGCACACCAAGCTGCCGGGCGACGCGTCTACTTGGTGTCAGCATCCCCAGAAGAGATCGTCACACCCCTCGCGCAATTCCTACGCGTGGATGGCGCGATCGCCAGCCGAGCCCGCCTCGATGCACACGGTCGATACACGGGAGAGGTCGAGTTCTACTCCTACGGCCCCTTCAAGGCCGCGGCGATCCGGAATCTTGCCGCTCGTGAGGGTCTCGACCTGCAGCATTCGTTTGCCTACTCCGACTCGGCGACCGACGTCCCAATGCTGGAAGCGGTCGGCTTTCCGGTCGCCGTAAACCCCGATCGCGATCTCAGCCGCATCGCTCGGGCCCGCGGTTGGGAAGTTCGACACTTCGAACGAGGTGTGCCCCTCCGCGACCGTGTCGCACTGCCACCGCCGAAGCGAACCGCGATGGTCGGGGGCGTCATCGTGGTCCTTGCCGCCGCAATCGCGACCTACCGCTGGTCTCGGACAAAGCGGCGCCCTGATCGGCGGAAGAACCCGCGGGAGTGGCGGCGCGCAACCGCGCGACCTCAGCGGCTGGTGCCACGAGGTCGCGCTGCCCAGGAATCTTTGGTTGATCGCTGGGCGGAACACCCAGCGTCCGTACTCATGCGGCGTCTTGCAGCTTCTTCACTGCAAATGCAGCGAGGGCGAGCAGGGCGATGATGATGATGACCTTCTTCATGGGCGGGCAGTGTAGGACGCTCTGACAAGTCATGCTCGGGTTCGCTGTGGCCCGACCGGCAGCTCGGTTCACCGCGTTGGTTCGGCAGGGGCAGGAGCATTCGCGGACCACCGCTCGACCCGCGTCACCCGGCACTTGAACCGCTCTGGCACATCGGCAGGACCCGGCACACTGGCCCGGAAAGTGGCAACGCCACCAGGTGGGACCCCGTCGACCCTGACGGTCCTGGCCGCCAGCGTCTTCCCTTCCGAGCGGAACAATGTCACGACGTAGTACGACGCTGGCTCGCTCGTGTGATTGACGAGCTGCCCGCCAGCCACCAGTGCGCCACCGTCACGACCGCACAGGTCAAGTGGAACGATGAGATCGCGTTGCGGGGGATAAGCGCTGTCGCCACTGGCACTTTTGATCCCGAGCTCCCGCTCGGCAACCGAGCGCCCATCACTCGATCGACGATCGAGGCCCAACAAGATCACGAAAACGATCACCGCAAGCGCCGCAGTCACCCAAACAGCGATCGTGAGGGACCGACGCTTCGCTTGGCCAAATTGCCTTACAGCGGCCGCAGCTCGCTGGTCGGTCTGACCTTCCCCGCGAGCAGACGCAACCTGTTGAAGCGAGACTTGGGTCGTCGCTGACGGCGGATACCACTTGCCGTCAGAGGCGAGCCACCAGCCCGGGCCCTGAGGCGTATCGCTCACACGGCGAGGAGGTCGCGCGCCCCAGTGTCACTCGACGGGTGACGGAGCTTCGACATGGCTCGCGCCTCGATCTGACGGATCCGTTCACGCGTGAGGTTGAAGTGTTCACCTACTTCCTCGAGCGTCCGAGGCTCACCCCGGTCGAGACCGAACCGCAGCTTCAAGATCTCACGTTCGCGCTCGTCGAGCGGCGCCAAGAGCCGCTGGATCTCTTCGGGGAGCAACGCAGTTGCCGCGACCTCAAACGGGGATTCCGCCGAGCGATCCTCAACGACGTCACCGAGTTCGGCATCCCCGTCCTCGCGCAGCGGCTCAGAGAGCGAAAGCGGTTCAGCCGCAAAGCGCAGGGCCTCGGTCACCTTGTCCTCAGGCATCTCGACCTCGGCCGAGAGCTCGGCCAAAGTCGCGGGACGCCCGAGCTTCAACTCGAGACGGCTCCGCGCCTTCTGGAGGCGAGCGAGGGTGTCGCCAGCGTGGACTGGGAGGCGAATCGTGCGGCCGGTGTTGGCGATACCGCGGGTGATCGCCTGGCGGATCCACCAAGTGGCATAGGTCGAGAACTTGAAGCCCTTGCGCCAGTCGAATTTCTCGACGGCATGCATCAAGCCAAGGTTGCCTTCCTGAATGAGGTCCAAGAGTGGCAAACCAGATGCCTGGTACTTCTTGGCGATCGACACGACGAGTCGGAGGTTCGACTGCACGAATGTGCGCTCAGCCTCCTCACCCTCCTTGATCAGCTTGCGCAGCTCACGCCTGCGGGCCGGCGAGAGGTTCGTCGCCGCTTCGAGGTCGGCTCGGGCGGCATTCCCCCGTTCGATCGCCTGAGCCAGACGAACCTCGTCGTCCTTGGTGAGTAGTGGGTACTGGCCGATATCGGTGAGGTACAAGCGGACAAGATCTTCCTCGTCGCGCTCAACACGCTCCTTAGGCAAGATGCACCTCTTTAGGTTGGAAACGTTGTGTCAGGGGGACAGAACCAGCGCTCAAGGCCCAGGTGGGGCCCACCGAAGCGGTGTCTCGAGGCAGTTCTGCGGGCCACCGCCGTGGCCTCACCAACTTCCAAAGATACAAAGGCGGTCAAGACCACCCACCACCCGTCCAGGCATTCCTTCCCACACGTGGCCCGGCGACCACAGAACGTGAAGCCCCTGCCTCGCTTCGCACATCTACCACTCGCTCCAGTCGCGTCGGTGGTGGCGGCTCCCACCTGCATATTTCCCTCATCGGCAGAAGATGGCTGCCCTAGAGGTCTACGGCCAGACAACCGCTGAGCCGACCCGGATTGACACCGACCGTGACACCCCGGAAGGTTGTCAACAAGAGAGACGAGATATGACTACAAGCAATAGAAAGCAGTCAAAGTGGACGAACAGAGGCCAGTGCTGGTCACGATGATCTTCGATGCGGCAGATCCTGACCGGGTGCTTGCA
>JANZZE010000137.1:292-8025 GCA_026419545.1 Acidimicrobiales bacterium | reverse complement strand
AATCCGACAAGCTGAAAGAGTTCCGCGACCCGCTCGCGGGCCTCAGGGATGGAGATAGGCATGTGTGTCTGGATCGCTTCGATGATCTGTTGGGCGAATCGACGGCTCGTCAGCGGGCCGAGATAGAGGGCGCCGTCGTCGCGGGCAGTCCGAGTGATCGCCAACCGTGGGAATCGCTCGTCGAGGGTCAGCTTGACGTAGCAGTACTTCTTCCAGTTCTTGGCCTGGCGGTTGAACCGGGGGGTGTGCTCATGAATGAGGCGGACCTCGAGCACCGCGGCGTGCAGTGGGTTGGCGCAAACGACGTGATCGACGTGCTCGGTTTCCCGCAGCAGCTGACCGACCTTGCGTCGCTCGTCGGTCGAGAAATAGGAGCGCACGCGGGCCCGGACGTTGGTTGCCTTACCGACATACAAAACCCGTCCGTGGCGATCACGGAACAGATAGACACCGGGTTTCCGGGGGAGATCGGCGGTGAGACGAAGCTTGCTGGCCTGGGCGTGACCATCGATGGTCGGCAGGCTGAGCAGGTCGTCGAGACCGGTGACGCCGAGCGTGCCGGATCGCTCGAGCAGCAGATGCAGCAGGTCAGCGGTGGCGAGCGCGTCGTCAAGCGCCCGGTGGGATGGTTGGTGATCGAGTCTGAAGCGCTCAGCCAAGGTACCGAGTTGGCAGTTGGGCACTTCGTCTCGCACGAGCCGCCGTGCGAGCGCGCAGGTGTCGAGCGAACGGTTCGCGAGACGGGGCCTGCCGGTGCGTGCGAGCGCGGCTTGGAGGAAGGAGAGGTCGAAGCGGATGTTGTGGCCGACGATGACCGCGTCGCCGATGAATTCGAGCAGGCTCGGGAGCACCTGCTCGATGCGGGGGGCGGGAAGCACCATGGCCTCGGTGATGCCAGTCAGGTAGGTGATGAACGGGGGGATCGCCACGCCTGGGTTGACGAGTGTGTGGAAGGTGCCGAGGCACTCGCCACCCCGGAACTTTGCCGCGCCGATCTCGGTGATCTCGCACTCGGTAGGGGAGGCGCCAGTCGTTTCGAGGTCGAGGACACAGAAGGTCACGTCGAACAACGGCGTGCCTAAGTCGTCGAAGCTGCGTTGACCGAGGGCGGCACGAGGCATGGCGCTATCAGTATCCGAACAGGAGTTCGGAGTCAAGAACATCCGTTCGATCTAGGTCCGGTCGCTACGCTGGTTGGCATGCCGACCCGGTATCGCTGCACCGCCTGCGGGAACCTCACTCGGTTCGATGTCGTCGCCACACGGCGGACTCGCAGCTTCCACCATTTCAGCGTGGGTGGAGAGCTGACGGTGGAGGACGAGGAGGTGTTGAGCGAGCAGGTGGAGGAGGTCTGCTGCCGCTGGTGCGGGTCGGCGGACGGCGTGGTCGAGTTCGACCCGGGGACCACAGAGGGCTGATAAGGCCGCGAATGGTCGATCAGGGAGTCAGTCTGGGCGTCCCGACCAGCCACTGGCCAGCCTCGCGCTGACGAGCCGGGCCAAAGACGTCGATCAGGAGTCAGTGTGGGCGTCCCGACCAGCCCCTGATGCCCTCTGACTGCAGGGCAGCTCGCCGCCACAACCCCGCCGACGTCGATGGCGTCCTGACCAGATCTGGTCACTTTGGCTCAAGGATCACGGATGCCCGTAGGGGTGACGCGCCCGGGCGGGTGGGACAGATCTCGCCTCTCGCCGACACGTGTCACAGCTGCGCTCTACTCTCCTGCAACGAGGTCCACACCTGATTGGAGGAACATAATGCAGCTAGATGCTGATCGACTGATCGAGGCGTGTCGAGAGGATAGCCAGGACGCAGGCATCTCTATCACGACCCGCCTTGAGCCTTTAGCCGGGCCGGGCGCCAAGGTGAAACCGGCGGTGTACGCGGGTGGGCAATTCCAACTCGGAAAGCGTTGGTGGGGCGAGGGTGACGACCGCAAGGTCGTCGATGTGATCGTGATCGACAACGAACCGAGCCAAGCCAATCGCCTCGAGGCTGCGTTGTTGGCCATGCGAGACGAGCTCGGCCTCCCTGAGATCGTGCTCGATCTCAGCGATCTTGAGCCTTTGCCGCCACATGTTCCCCGCCAACTGTCGAGCTTCGTGTTCCCACACCGGAACGCCGATGCATATTTGCGTGACAGCGAGCTTGACGGCACCCCGTTCCTGAGAACCCCGGTCGGTGAGGCGATCTTTGCGGCGACAGCTGACAACGCTGACGCTTTAGTCGAGTGGTTCCCGCAGTCATTGTTGTTCGGGTTCTGGCAGTCACATCTCGGCAAGAAAGGTTCGCAAGCCAAGCTGGCCCGCAATTGGGTGTCAGAGATTGTCGGGATCCAGCCAGCCGCGAATGACGTGCGGACGTTGGGGTTGAAAGGCGATCCGCTCAACCTCAGTGTTGAGGATCCCGTCTCCTACGACGAGCGTTGGCACGAGAACTGGGACTTCGGGCAGAAGGGCAAGAAGCTGTCGGACATCGGCCACGGCCAGGTCCCAGTGACAGGTGAGGATGCGGCGCTCTCTGGGGTTTCTTTTTCGGAAATCGTGCAGCAGTCGACGGTTTCTTTTGCGGGTCTCCGCCGAGTGCGGACTTCGGTCGGGGCTCCGGAGGCCAGAGCACTTGCAGTTGCGGTAGGGCTGGTTGCGCATGCCGGTGCGTTCGGTCGGGGCTTTCACCTGCGCTCCGGCTGCGATCTGCGACCGGTTGAGACGACGTGGAAGTGGATCGGCGTCGATGGCGTCAGTGATTTGGAGCCAGTCAGTCTCGGGGAGGCGAAAGCCTTGGTTCGTGACGTCGCTCAGCGAGCCGAAGCCAGTGGACTCCCGACCGGCACGCGCTGGCCGTCGCCGTTGACGCTGCAGCCGAAGAAAAACCTGGCTGACGCCATCCGGAAGACGTTCCCAGTGGCGGATGAGTCGTGATGCTGTCGATTACCGTTCGATTCCTGCACGGCACGCTACGGGCGGGCTCCCCGGACGACACGGTTATGGCAGGCGGTGAACCGGTCGGGGAGTGGCCGCCGAGCCCGGCCCGACTGTTTTCTGCCTTCGTGGCTGCAGATGGAACCGGCGAACGTTGTTCAGTGACCGCAGGCGATGAGCTCGCCGTACTCGAGCAACTCGGCTCACCAAAGGTCTTTGCTGACGAGTGGGAGCAGTTGTGCTCGTCTGCGTTACGAGCGCGCTATGTCGTTCGGGACTCCACCGATAGCAACATGGTCCACAACTACCCTGCTCGCACGTCGCGCGAAGTTCGCCCTGGGGTCAAGCTCAGTCCGAATCATCCCGAGGTCGTCTATGTCTGGGATCACGACGTCGATGATGAGGTTTTCGGCGCACTCGCTCGTAGGGCAGCACGCATTGGCTACCTAGGATGCAGTGACTCGCCGGTCCAGGTGGTGGTGGGTCGCCACGGCCCACCGGATTACCTAACAGAGTGGCGCCCGGGCGCGACTGGTGGCCTGCCCTTGCCAGTGCCATATCCGGGGTTTCTCGACGCGTTGGATGATGCGTTTGCCCGATGGAGCGGCGGTGAGGCTATGCGGCGATCCTGGATCCCGACTCGCCGGGCCGTGTACGGAACCGAGCCGACCCAGTCAACAGCGTCGCCGAGTGTGATATGGCTGACACTTGATCGAGCTATTCACGGCCGCAAGGCGCTGCTTGTCAGCGAAACCTTGCGAGCCGCTGTTCTCGATCACGTGGACCGGTTGCTTCGGTCACCCGAGCAACCGGGGGGATCCGGGGCAGCACCAGTCCCGTGGCAACTGCATGGTCACTCGATCCCGGACGATGTGCGACCCCCGTATCAGATCGCCCGGTTCTTGCCGCTCGCAAATGTCGGCTACCGCCACTCTGATGGGCGGATCCGCGGCGCTGCGGTTTGGTTACCTCCGGCTTGCCCGCCGGAGCTTGTGCAGGCCGTCCGGACCGCGCTGTTGGCCCGAATTCGTCGACTGGTAGCCCCGGGGCTCGACGTCGGCGTGGATCCGACGAGAGCGACAGCGTCACTGTTGTGGTCGGCCAACCCGAGGCGGTGGATCGGTCCTGCCCGGCGTTGGTTCAGCGCGACGCCTGTTGTGGTTGAGCGAGGTCGACGACGGGGGCCAACGCTGGAAGATGTCCGGAGTTGGTTTTCCCACGCTGGGCATCCCGAGCCGGTGTGGGCGCGGATCTCACCTGTGCCGACGAAGCCCGGCGTTGTGCGCTTGGGCGGCCGGGAGGTTCATCGTCGAGGCAAGGACCGTCATCCGTTCTACTGGCTCGACGTGGTATTCGAGCAGCCGGTCGAAGGGCCGCTCTGCGTCGGCAGGAGCCGGAGTTTTGGCATGGGGTTGTTCGCACCTGAGATGCGGAAGGGGCAGTCGTGAGTGAATTGCCGTCGATGCCGACGTTCGTTGAGTTTCACGAGTCAGTCAACGGTGGTCGCGCACCGTTTCCATGGCAGGCTCGCCTGGCAGAGCAGGTGCTCGCTACCGGTTGGCCGACCGAGATCGGGGTGCCGACCGGGCTCGGCAAGACCACCTGTCTCGACATCGCGGTTTGGGCACTGGCGTCACAAGCGGACCTCCCCCCGCGTGACCGGACGTTGCCCACTCGTATCTGGTACGTCGTCAACCGCCGTCTGCTGGTTGACGCCGCGTACGACCGGGCTGCCCGGTTGGCGGAGCTTCTGTCGATGGGGCTCCGAGAGGACGAGTCACTTGGGGGAAATCAGGTCGAGGCACTCAATGCTGTTGCAAAGCGGTTGGTGCATCTCCGTGGGTTCAACCCGGAGTCAGTCGAGAACGAACCGCTGGTCGTGTCGAGGCTACGGGGTGGTGCGGATCTAGGTGCTCGGCCACCTGCACCGTCGTGGCCAGCGGTGATCCTGGCGACGGTTCCCATGTTCGGGAGCGCGTGGCTGTTCCGGGGCTATGCCTCGAGTGCCTCGACAAGGCCGATAGATGCTGCCTTGGCAGGGGTGGATTCGCTGGTGCTTGTCGACGAGGCACATCTCGCAGCGCCGTTGCTGGCGCTAGAAGAGCCGCTAGCGGAATGTGACCTCATCGATTCCAGTGGTCTCTTGCCGGCACAACGAAGCCGTCCACAAATCGTCTCATTGACTGCAACTGGTGATGCCGACGATCCGTTCACGCTGGGAGACGACGACCGGGAGAATCCGATCGTGCGGCAGCGACTGGACGCCCACAAACCAATCCGGCTCGTGGAGGTTGCGAAGAAAGCTGAAGGCATCGATGCCGAGCTGGTGCGGAACACGGTGGAGGCAGTGAGCTCTCGGTCGGAGCCAGTAGCAACAGTCGTCTTCGCGAACACTGCAAAGCAGGCGCGAAAGGTCTTCGACGGCCTCAGAAAGGAAGCAAGCAAGGCCAAGTCTCCGCTGCACGGCGCGGACCTCGTGCTTGTGACTGGCCGGATGCGAACCTTTGAGGCGGAAGCGGCTCGCGCTGCAATTCTGGACCGGGTGTCTGGCGCACCGGCAGATCGGGATCCTGGCATTGCACGCGAACGAGACTTGATCGTGGTGGCGACCCAGACCCTTGAGGTCGGCGCCGATCTCGACTTCGACATCTTGGTGACGGAGTCCTGCGGGACTCGGGCATTGGTCCAACGGCTCGGGCGCTTGAATCGGTTGGGGAACAAGCCGGATGCGTCGGGCGTAATCGTGCATCCAGCGCAGCAAAAAGAGTGGCCGATCTACGGTGAGGAACCGCAGGCGCTTTGGGCGCGTCTCCAGGAAGCCGCTCAGCAACAGGTGGTCGACCTCTCGCCAGCGGTTATCAACGATGTTGTGGGCGCCCCCTCGGATCATCCTCCGCGAGTGCCGGAGGTGCTGCCGGGGCTGGTGTGGGAGTGGGTCAAGACGTCGCGGCCCCCAGAGGGGGAAGCCCCGGTCAATCTCTACTTTGAGGGGTTTGACAATCAAGGCCCGAGCGTGAGTTTTTGCTGGCGGGCGACCAGGTTCGCGCCGGGCGACCGTCTCGTGCCGAGCGTTGTCGAGGACGAAGTCATCGATGTCCCATTCGGTGAAGCGGTGGAGGCGCTGCGGGCGGTGTTCGCTGGTGGGAGCGTGACGATACTCGACCGTCGTGACCGTGTGACGTTGCGTGAAATCCGTGTCGATGCTGTGCGACCAGGTGACACGATTGTTTTGTCAGCGGTGGCTGGTCTCTGCGATGAATTCGGGTGGAATCCGGCGTATCGGGGTGAGGTGCTTGACGTTTCGTTGAGTCGTTGGCCTGGTGTGCCGCTCGAGCTCCAGTCGTTGCAGCACTGGTTCGAGGATGACGAGGCTTTCGAGGATCTGCGCCTGTTGCTGAAACAACTCGGCGCCGAGGATATAGACGCCGATTTCGATGCGATTGCCGGAGAGCTGGTCGAGATTCTGCGGCGTGTCATACCGCGACCGCAGGTTGAGGAAGACTGGGTTGAGATCGTGAATTCCTTGTCGAACAACCCGAAGATCGACGCGACAGACTCGGTACCCTTGTTGACCTATCAGGCACCGACCAAGAGACGGCGTGGCTCGGTGCTGGTGGCTGCGGATGCGTTTGACGATCTTAGTGCGGACGTCCGGTCTGTGAGGCTAAGTGATCACCTAGGCAGCGTTGGTGAGCTCGCCCGTCGTATCGGGGTGGCGCTCGGCTTGAGCGACGAGCTCGTCGCGGCTGTCGAGGCTGCTGGCAAGTTCCACGATCTAGGGAAAGCTGACCCAAGGTTTCAACGCTGGTTGGATCCTCGTGGTCAGGCAGCTGACCCTGTTGCGAAATCGACGACACCGCGCTGGCGTTGGCGTGCCGATCGCGCGATTTCCGGTTGGCCGCCGGGTGGTCGGCATGAGGCATTGAGCGCTCGACTCGTTATGGAGTGGTTGGCGGACACCGATGATCCCGGTTGGGACTCTGAGTTGGTGACGCACTTGGTGATCACCCATCACGGTTTCGGGCGACCATTGATCGACCCAGTCGCCGATGAAGAAGCGACCTTTTGTGAGGCAGAGATCGAGGGTCGAACCGTGACCGTGGAAGGAGACCTCTCGGTGGTGGATTGGGATCAACCAGCGCGCTTCCGGCGCTGCTGTGAGCGGTACGGCTATTGGGGCCTCGCGTTGCTGGAGACGATTGTTCGGCAAGCCGACTGGCTCGCCTCTGGACAAGTGGAGGTTGCGTGATGGTGTCGACGCTGGACCCTATCGAGGCGCCAGGCCTCCCGGCTGACTGGCTGAACGCCTGGATGGCGGCCATCGGCGTGACGGTCTTGTTGCCGGATGTGAAGCTGTCATGGACCGACGAAGTGGTTCCGCATGCCGTGTTTTGGTGCACGGACGCTTCCTCGTTCGTGGACCGGTTAGCGGAAGCGTTGCCTACGGTCGGCGACCTCGAACGTTCTGCGATTGCGAGGGAGCACCCAGAGTCAGGTTTTCGATTCGAGCGCTCTGTGCCCCTTGAGGTGTTCAGAGATAGAGCAAAGATAGAGCGACGATACAGAGGTTTTCTCTTAACTGCTACTGTCACTGATCTAATTAATATAGGGCATTCACCAAGTGTCTTAAATGGCCCGTTCGATACGCCAGCACCAGGAGGTGAAACATTTTTCAGTCGCGCCATTCGCTGTATTCAAGAGATAAAACATCCAGTAAATGCAGTTGCGAATACGTTGGATGGATCGGCGAAGCGCACTGTTGGGAATGGATTAGGCTTTGATTGTCGGCGAATGAGCACCGGAGTACAAGTA
>JANZZE010000137.1:0-282 GCA_026419545.1 Acidimicrobiales bacterium | reverse complement strand
CGTCGAAGAACTGGGTTAATCCAGTGGTAGAAGTTCTTACTCTTTGCGCACTTCCGCTTTTCCCGCTCCGAGGAGACGGACGTTCGATTCCGCGTCAACGGGGTTGGAAGGACCGACCTAGCCGTCCAGGTGCCTTCATATGGATGACCTGGGAGCATAAGCTGAATTGTTGGGCAATAGATGCACTTCTTGATCGCCCCTCATTAGGAAAGCGATTTTGGCGCTCTATCCCGTACAAGACATCTCATGCTAGCGATCCGACAAGAGCCTACTACGCAGAAC
>JANZZE010000136.1 GCA_026419545.1 Acidimicrobiales bacterium | reverse complement strand
ACCATCCCCTGAGCAGCTCCCGCTCGACCGTCTTTTCGCCGGGATTGACGTGGTGTCCTTGCGTGGCGACTGGTCAGGTGCGGCGTCATGGGTCGGCTTCAAGGGCGGGGATGCTGGATACAACCACAACCAACTCGATCTCGGCTCGTTCGTCTTCGAGGCCGAAGGCGAACGGTGGGCACTCGATCTCGGGAAGGACGACTACAACCTGCCCGGGTATTTCCAGTCGTGGCCGGGTGGGGCTCGTTGGGCCTACTACCGCAATCGGGCTGAAGGCCACAACACGCTCGTGATCGATCCCGACGCTTGCGAGGATCAGGACGCACGAGCTCTGGCAACGATTACCCGGTTCCAGAGCTCGTCGACCGACGCGTTCGCCATCGCCGATCTCACCAACGCGTACCGGGGACGGTCGGTTCGCCGGGGAGTATGGCTGAAGAACCGTACGACGCTCGTGGTCCAAGACGAGATCGCGGCTGATCCGACGGATGCCGCACGGGGCGGCGCCGACGTCTGGTGGTTCATGCACACCCGGGCATCGATTGATGTGTCCAGCGACGGCCGGTCGGCACTTCTGACCCAGGATGGCCAGCTGATCCGTGCACGTGTGGTTGCGCCGGTTGGCGCTCGGTTCAGCGTATGGGAGGCGACACCGCTGCCGACGTCACCGCATCCGGAGTTGCAGGGTTCCAACTCCGGGGTGCGCAAGCTCACGTTGCATCTCAGCCTGACTGAACCCACGACGATCGTGGTCGTCCTCGAGCCCGACGAGACCTTGGACCCGGTCGATCCCGATCCTCGGTCGCTTGGGAACTGGCAGTTGGACGACGCAATCACGACGGTCGAACGCCAGGCTGCAGTGACGGCTCCATCCCCCGATGTCTGTCATGCGACGGCGTCACCGTCGCCGATGGCCACGACGATCCCCGACACGGTTCCCGTGCTTGGAAAGCCAAGATTTACCGGTTGACGACCCGAGACGGATTGGGAAGCGCTCGGTGGTGGGGAATGCGCGGTCATGACGACGCAGCAAAGAGGGGATGAGAACTGCTCGGTCAAGAACTGTGGATACGGACCTGCTCTTCGATCCAAGGGTACGTCTTGGCGATGCCGTCATGGAGGGAGTGCCGGGCTTGCCAACCGAGGGCCTTCATCCGCTCGTGACTAAAGTTCCGCGATTGCACGCCCAATGGCCCGTCGATCGCCTCGATCTCGATCCGTTTGCCCGCGACTTCCGCCACAGTCTCGACCAACTCCCGGATGGTGACGTACTCATCAACGCCGATGTTGGTGGGCCGGGCCTCGTCTGAACGCATCAGGGTGATGACCGCTTCCACGAGATCCTCGACGTAGATGAAGGTGCGGATGGTGGAGCCACCGCCGAAGACCGGGATCGACCCCCCGTTTGGTGCTTCGGCTACCTTGCGACAGATGGCCGCAGGCGCTTTCTCCCGCCCTCCTCGCCAGGCGCCGTATGGGCCGTAACAGTTCTCGAATCGGGCAATCCTCGCTTCGAGCCCGAAATCCCGCGAATACGCCTGAAGCATGCGTTCGGAGTAGAGCTTCTCCCAGCCGTACTCGTTGTCAGGTTGGGCTGGATAGGCGTCCTCTTCGGTCAGCTGCGGCTCGTCGGGGGCCATGTCGCGATACACGCACACTGACGACGAGTAGAAGTACCGGCCCACGCCAACTCGGGCGGCAGCGTCGACCATGTGCACGTTGATGAGCACGCTGTTGTGCATGATGGCGCTCTCGGCGGAAGAGATGAACTCCATGCCGCCCATGTCGGCTGCGAGTTGGTAGACCTCATCGAAGCCGCCGTCGACGTCGAGCGCCTTGCGGCAGGCCTCGGGATCCCGAAGGTCCGCGATCAGGGTCTCGGCGGCGTGGGAAGGCCCGTACGGCTCGGGCGCGATGTCGACGGCTCGGACCCACGTGCCTTCTGCGGCCAAGCGGTTCACGAGATGTCCGCCGATGAATCCGTTACCGCCGCACACGAGAGCCTTCTTCATGCAGCTCATTATGGTGCGCCCACCAGATCGGGCTCGTACTCCGGCGAGCGGCGCCGAATCTCGATACCGAAGGGGGCTCGTTGCCAAAGCCGGAGACCCGACGCTTGACCCCAGCCGGGGTTAACACTGTAAAGTCCGGTCATGGCCACGCTCACGACCAATTTATTTTTCGGGAGTGGTGAGGGCGACCATTGCCTCGAAGTGGTCGAAGGGCGGTGGCCTTCCGACGCAGCAGGCTGGGTTTTCATCGTTGGCCCCGACAAGCGGCAACCCGGAGGCCACTGGTTTGGTGAGCACGGCTTGTTGTGCCGGATCGATTGCACCCCGGATCACGGTGGCTCGATCCGGGTCACCATGCGGCGTATCAACACGCCGGTCGCGCGCCTGCGTTCGCGGTTCCCGAAGTTGTTCCGCAAGATCGAGTTCGCCGAGTTGTCGCCGTTCGGGATCACAAACCTTGTCAACACAAACGTGCAGCCACTCGACGGTCGTTTGTTCATCGGGTACGACGCAGGGCGTCCGATCGAAGTCGATCCCGCCACCTTGGAGTTCGTCACCCCGGTTGGTGCGAACTCGGAGTGGCTCCAGTCGGCGCCTGGATTGCTCGAGCCGCTCGTCAGCGTGGCGGCGCATCCTGCCCCGGCCTATGAGGAGCACGCGCTCTACTTCGTCAATTACGCACCGTTCCCTGGGAATCGCCACCCGTCGGTTGCCAGGTGGCCGCTGAACGGTCCGGTGGAGCGCTGGCCGCTGGTGGGCATGAGTGAGTTCGACTCGATCCACGATGTGAAAGCAAGTCGCGAGTATCTCGTGATCAGCGATTTGCCCTTCGTCGTCGAGCCCGCGTCGTTTCGTGGGGGCACGCGCAACCGTCCGAACCAGGATCACACCCGTCTCTGGATCCTGCCGAAGGCGACACTTCGCTCGACCACTCCTGGCGAGTCGGTCGAACCAGTGGAAGTCACGATTCCGATGCCGACCGGTCACCTCAGCGTCGATGCGGATGACGATGACGGGGTCGTGACCGTGTACCTCGAGCACATTCCGCTTGCCGATCTGATGATTCGGGTTTCGCCGGCGAGTCGCGTCCATGGCACCGGGAGTCCCTTTGACCCAGCTTTCGAGGGGCTCATCGCCACTGCCGTTCAACCGGGAGCCGTTGGGCGGTACCGGATCGACGCCGCAACTGGCGCAGTGCTCGATGCCGAGGTGGCTTGGGACGATCGGTTCTGGGGTCAGGTGCTCGCGGCGAAGAATGAGAGCTCGGGTCTGGCTCGCCAGCGGCTCCGCTACCTCTGGTTCGCCGGCATGGGTTTCGATCCGGAACTGCTGTCGCAGGAGTGGTGGACGCTCTACGCTGGTAGCGGCAACACCGCGCTGGTACCCCTGGACGAACTCCCGGACCGTCCCCGCCCAGGCGCTCTCGCCCGCTTCGATCTCGACGCAATGAAGGTTGACCAGGTGTGGGAGTTCGACGGTGGGAGCTTCCCCACGCCGCCGACGTTCGTGCCCCGGCGAGGAGCGAGCGAACCCGATGACGGTTACATCGTCGTGCTCCTACACACTGACGGTGACAAGGAGCTACAGGTCTTTGACGCCTCGGATCTCCAGCGTGGTCCCGTCGCACGGGCCACCGCATCTGGATTCAACCCGCCGTTGCTGTTGCATTCGTGCTGGATGCCCGAGCGAGTCGGTGTTCGCCCTTCCCAGTACCGCGTGCCGTTGCGGAAGGATCTCGCTGGGGCCGTTCGCGGGTTCCCGGGTGTTGTGAGACGGCTCGCTGCAGCTCGTCACTCACTGTGAACGGCGTCCCGGGATCGCCGCGCGCTCATCAGAGTGTGATCGGCGCACGTAACCGGTGGGGGGAAGGGGAGTTGAGCGAGGAGGAGCGAGGAGGAGGCGCTCATCACGGTGTGATCGGCGCGCGTAACCCGGTGCCTCTCGGGCGCGCTCAGGATTCGTGGACGAGTGATCAGGGTGTGATGCGCAGGGTCTGGGTCTGGGCTGCCACCGTCTGACCAGTGGGAGTTGCGACCAAGAGATTCCACGAGTATTGACCGACGGGTGCACCACACTTGTTGTCCGGTGTGGTCGGACCGGGGCAGAGGCTGGGGATCGTTCCGTTGGGTTCGACGCTCACCACGTTGCCGTTGTAATCCTTGACAACGACGTTGACCGGTTTGTTGGCTGACACGCTCCAGGTGAGCGAAGGTGCATCTACCATCGAATAGTTGACCGTACGACGGTTCGGTTGTGTTCCGCCCACCATGGCCAGGTTTGCATTGACACTCAGCGGAATAGTGGTCGTGGTCGTCAGGACCGCTGTGGTGGTCGAGCTCAGACCGCCGACCGGTGTCGTGACGGTCGTGCTGCTGACCGTCGTCGTGGTGGAGCTCTCGTCGACAGAGGTTGTTGCCGCCGTCGTCCCAACCCCGGCCGTCGTGCTGACCGGCCTAGCGGTGCTGGTCGTCGTGGTCGTTTCCCCGGACGCGGACACTTCGGTCTTGTCCCCGCCGCTGCGGGTCAGCGCGACTACGATGATGATCAAGACGAGCACGGCCGCAGCTGCCGCGATGCCGATCCACCGCTTGGATACCCCAGGTTCGCTTTCGCCCGCGGTCTGAGGTGGGGGTGTGCTTGGCGACTCCCCGATGGACGGCTTGTTGCTGGGCTGACCCTTTCCACCGGGTGTGACTTGTGCCTTCGGGACGGTGGTGCTGGTCGCGGTCGGTTGTTCCGTTGAAGCCTTGGCAGGTGCAGCTGCGCTGTCCTTGACTGCAGAGGATGGGTCAGTTGCTGCTCCCTCTTTGGCCAGCGCGCGTGCCGCGCGTTGCGATGCTTCGGCCACGACTGCCTGGGTCGCGGCCTCAGCACTCGCCTTGGCCCGCTCCCGCCAGTCCTCGGCATCAGATCTCCCGCTGCCTTCATCGGTCGTCGCGACCTTGGCCTCGACGTAGAACGCGGAGCCGGTCACGTTTAGGCCAGCGGAAGCGAGCGCGATGACTGCCTTTTCCTTGAGTCCGGTGGGTGCGACCGCAATCGGGAGATCGCTGAACACCTCGATTGGGGCGAGGGCGACCAGTGCCCGCGCTCGGCACTGGTCGCACGTTCGGGTATGGGCATGGATTGCCCGCACTGCCTTGTCGTCGAAGCCGTCTGCGCCGCTGTTGGCGAGTTCTTCCCGAAGGACGTCGTGTTCGGGCTCGCCTCCCTTCCACAGAACTCGGGCCCGGATGGCATTTGCGTACCCGTTGGGGATCTTGCTTAGCAGTTCCCGGGCCTTGTCGGTCGGCATGCCGGTCACGGCACCGATTTCTTCGGTGGTGAGTCCGTGGCGATAGTGGAGGTCGAGCACGTCGCGGACGCGGTCGCCGAGCACGGATGCTGCATCCCAGAGCAGCGCCGCCACCCCAGCATCCCGGACCACAGCGGCAGGGTCAGTGGCTCGACTGAGTTTCTCCTCGGCACCAGCGCCGCTCGCTTTCCGCTTCTTTGTCGGGCCGAGGGCCGTGCGGGCCGCCTGCATGATCGTGGCGGCCAACGTCGGCTTGGTGTTGCCGCTTTGCAGGGCCTTCCACGTCGTCTCGAAGGTCTGACGGGCGACATCGGTCAACGCGTCGCCGGTTGCGCCTCTGCTACTTGCGTAGTCGTAGACCTCGTCGAACCAGGCATCGACTAGCTTGCCGAAAGCTTTGGCGTCACCTTTGGCCACGGCAGCGACCAGTTGTTCGTCACGTGCTCGGCGCTCCTCGGCCCGAGCAGCAGCGCTGCCTTCCTGCCTGGTGGGCTTGTCGTCGCTCACCCTCGCTCCCCTCTGGCGAAAGAACCCCACGGCCAGGTCCCCGCGTGCCGCTTCCCATCGGCTACCGGCGGCCTAGGTTAAACCGCAATGCACCTCAAGGCGCGGTACTGCGTGGGCTACGCCGCTCCGTCATCTTCGCGCGGCTCTGTAGGGACGAGCCGCACAAAGAGCCGTTCGCCCGGAACGATTGCTCCAAGAAGCCGAAACCCTGCTGCGAGCCAGCAAGACGGAGCGCAGCGACCGCGTTGTCCAGGGATGATCGACTCAGTCGCGAGGGCCCCCAAGGAGGCGCTTGGCGATGCTGTACGCCGCGCTCACTTCCGAGAGTTTCTCGGCATGGGCGCCGGACGTGTCTCCGTTGACGTCTGCGTGAAGTTGTTCCCCCAGCTCCCGGTATCGCAGCCTCACCGTCTCCAGTGTCGACCCGGCCGGGAGACCAAGGATACGTAGTGCCTCCGTGAGTTGCTGCTCGCGTTCCTGGGCCACACGTTCAGCTTCCCGTTCTTTGGCGAGTGTCAATTCTGAATCGCGCCAAAGAGACTCTGGTGACCAGTAATCACTCGATTGGGGCTGGTCGGATTCTTCATCTGGAGGGGCGGCGAATCGCTGTTCCTCCAGCTTGGTGCGCCGGAGCCGTTCAGCCCATGCCTGATAGGCCGCTTGGCGTTGGCTTGTTGGCGAAGGATGCTGATTGTCCGCGCTGGTCATCGGACCCCCCGATCGTGTTCCCCACTCGAACGGTGTTCGCCGAGACTAGCGAAGAGGGTGCATTTTCGCTGCGGCTGCTGTCGCCAAGAGGTTCTGCGATCACCGAGCGAGGACGCAGAAGTCGTTCGTCATCGGCTCGGACTTCAACCGCTGCTTCCTGTCCCTACGACATCGTTTGATCTAGGCCTTTGTTCCGTCGTTTGTCGGGCTACGGCCAGAGCGAATGACGTCAACTTCGACGGTCAACCGGTCGTCAGGAGGTGACGACCGGTGATCAGTCCGAGGTCGAGTGCGTTACACAAACCGGGCGGCGCGGCCACCACGTGGGGGATCGCGTTGATGATCCGTTGGGCGGTCACGATCAGCCCTCCGTCGTTGTGGTCGCCGTTCGGCGCAGTGATCTCGAGATCGACCGCGATCGAGGGTTCACCGTCGATGGTGATCCGATAACCGCCTTGGGGATTGTTGGCTCGAGGCCAGTGAGGCGCAGCGTCGTCATGCATCCGGGTGACGTGCTCCACGACGATGCGAGGCTCGCCGTCGATGATGCCCTGCACCTCAAACCTGAGTGCGGCCATGGTTCCTTTCTCGATCGGTCCGGCAGCAGTGTCATACCGCTGCGGTGCTTCCCATCGCTCATACTCTTCCCGGATCTCGTCGAGGTCGGCGTCGAGACCGGCTGCGATCGCAGCCACGATGGGTCCCCATGCGAAGCGAAGCGCCCCGGGAACGAGCAGGAGTGGCAGGTGATCCATTGGCTTGCCAAAGCCCATGGTCCCGAACAGGACCGTTGGTTGATCGTAGGTGTCGTAGTTCAGGATCTCTTGGACCCGGATGCGATCGATACGACGGCTGATTCCGGTGAGCAGGAGCGGTAAGACGTCGTTGGCAAAGCCTGGGTCGATTCCCGAGGTGAAGAACGAGCTCTGGCCCCTGCGGCACGCCTCCCCGAGCCGTTCAACCATGGAAGGCTCCGCGGCCGGCGGATAACACAGGGGTACTACCGAACTCGACACCACGTTCGTGCCGGACTCGAGGATGCGGCACAGGTCGTTGATTGCTTCGAATGGACGCAAATCCGCAGTGGCCGTGTAGCAGACGCAGTCGGCTGCGGTCGCCAAGGCGGTGTCGGTGTCGGTCGTGGCCACGATTCCGGTCGGTCCGCGGCCGTCGCCAGCCAGCTCGGCGGCATCGAGACCGGCCTTGGTTGGTGAGTGCACCACGACCGCAACCAGTTCGAGGTCAGGGTGGTCGAGGATGCCTGCTAGCGCGAACTTCCCGACATTCCCGGTACCCCATTGGATGACTCGGTGTGGCATCAGGTTCTCCTCGTTGCGGTTCCTGTTCGACCCTGTTCGACCGGTGCGAGAGGTTCACCTGCACAATGTCGCTGCGACCGGCGTTGACTCGGGTGAGGCTTCTGACATGGCGGGTAACTCAGGCTGGTTCTGGGGCGACTTGCACGATGACCTTCCCGGTGTTCTCGCCGGTGAACAGCATGTTC
>JANZZE010000135.1 GCA_026419545.1 Acidimicrobiales bacterium | reverse complement strand
GGCTCGGCCTCCGCCTCGGGCTCGGCCTCCGCCTCGGGCTCGGCCTCCGCCTCGGGCTCGGCCTCCGCCTCGGGCTCCGGCTCGGGCTCCGGTGGCCACGAAGAGGTTGCCTGCATGCCGGTCGGCGACGCGGCGGAAGCTACCGCCACCTTGAAGGTCACGCTCAAGGAATGGTCGGTTACTCCTGAACAATCCACTATCCCGGCAGGCAAGATCAACATCTTCGCCGACAACCAAGGCGATGAACCCCATGAGATCGTGATCGTCCGAGCCGACGATCCCAAGACCTTGCCGACCATCAAGGACGGCGGGATGGACGAAGAGGCGCTCGGCGAGGACAAGATCGTGGGCGAGATCGAGGCGTTCCCGGCCAAGAGCACCTGCAACGGCGTTTTCGACCTCACGCCGGGTACGTACGTGTTGCTCTGCAACGTCGTCGAGAAGGAAGCCAACGGCGAGATCCACGACCACTTCTTCTTCGGGATGGCGGCAACCATAACGGTGGCTTGAGCTGGATCACTGTCACCGGAGTTGGCGCATCACCTCATATCCCGCGCAGGTGCATGAGGTGATGGCCGCGCGACACCCCGAGATCACTCAGTGAGTGGTGACCAGGATCCGCTCGCTGGCGAACGTGCCGATCCCGACGTGCTTCCCGTCAATTTCCACCGTGGTCGTCCCATCGGGGGACAGCGCGGTCACGACCCCGGCATTGCCCGGCTGTAGCGACGAATTCTCGAGGAACTCGAGCAGACCTGGCGTGAACTCGAGTTCCTCGGGGATCCTGGTGACCACGAAGCGGGTCCCCACGCCCAGCTGGCTGAGTGGCTGCATCTCCGGCGGCTCGTAGTCGGTGCCTGGAATGGGATTGCCGTGGGGACACGTCGTCGGTTTGCCGAGCAACCGGACCATGGCGGCTTCGACGTTGTCTGAAATGACGTGTTCCCACCGGCCGGCTTCCACATGGGCTTCGGCCCAACTCAGCCCCAGGATGTCGGTGAGGAATCGCTCGGCGAGCCGGTGTCGCCGTACGACTTGTTCGGCGAGTTGGAGACCGTCTGCGGTCAGCCGGATCGCGCCCTTCTCGACCTCGACGAGACCTTCATTTTCCATCCGGCGGATCATTTCGGAGACCGCCGGGCGGGACACGCCGAGCCGTTCCGCGATGCGAGCTTGGATGACCTCGACGTCGTCTTCACGGAGTTCGAAGATTGCCTCGCAATACTCCTCGAAGGCGGGGTGGTACTCGGGGGCTTTGTATGCCACGGAACCGAGTCTACCGAGCGGACCTCCGTTGGTTCCTGGTCGGAGGCGACCCACGCTGGCGCTTGCCTGAGCGTGATCCGAAGGGGGGCGCCAACCACAGGGACGGGTGGTTCGGGTCGCCGATCAGCTCGTCGTAGTTCAACAGCACCTCCCGTGGATCCCGCGTCTGCTGCTTGACCAACGCCGACGATCCGAGCCGGTCGACTTCACGACCGAAGCTGAGCAGGACCAGATTCACCGCGGCGACCGGATCGGCGACCAGCTCCTCGTAGCTGAGCAGCGCTGTAGCGGGGCCGAGTGCCCGAAACGCCCAGCGGTAGCGTCGACGCTGGAGTCCGCAGTGGTAGCTGAGCTGGTCACGCGTCGAGCGAAACGACAGCTCTGGAGCGGTTCCCGGAGCGCTCCGGTCGACGACGTGCTGTTGATACTGCTTGGTCTGGCGGGCCAGTCGGCTCGAGATGAACTGGTCGATGAGCGATTGCCGGTACAGGAGTACGAAGCGGGCCTGAGGGTAGCGCTGTTTGAGTTCGCTGAAACCGAGCTGCGCGTGTTCGAGTTGGTGGATCATGAGCTTGCAACCGACGATGTCGCCATCGAGTGCGAGCAGTTGACGATCGAGCTCGGCTCGTGCGGTTGATGGCGAGAAGTGAATATCGCGGAACCGGTTGACGTGAAGCAGTTCGCCTTCAAGTCGGATGCCGTCGAGCTGGTTCAGGTAGCTGATCAGGAGATTGCTTCCGGTCCTGGGCTCACAGACCACAAACAACAGGGTCTTTTGCCGGAGTGGTTCTGGCGCGGCTGCGTGCCGTCGCAGGTGCTGCAGCGCGCAACACAGACGCCGGTATGGCACGTGTAGGGGAGGACGGAATCGCAGAGGGAGCCGATCAGAAGGCTTCATTGCGGCGTGCAGGTGCCAAGTGCCCGGTCAGGAGTGCGAGACTATCTTGTAGACGTTGCCGTCGAGGCTGAGGAGGTAGAGCTCGCCGCGGCCGTCTTGACCAAATGACGTCACGCCGGTCGTTGGACCTGGGTCAGCGAGTGCGGCGCCGAGTGGCCGTTCGTCGTGCAACTTGCCATCACGTTGGCGTAGCCCTCGGACCTGGCCGCCGCAGAGATCGGCGAATAGGTACGTGCCCCTGAGTTCCGGGATGACCTCCCCTCGGTATACGTAACCACCGATGACCGTGCAGGTGGTGTCGCCGGTCCACTCGTAATCGAAGATCGGGGGCGTGTGGTCGGGAGGGGGAGAGCCGCCTTGGAACGGCTTGGACCCTTCCATGAGGCTCCAGCCAAAGTTCAGGCCTCGGCCCGCTCCGGTACCGTCGGGCCCGGCGGGGGCGAAATCGATCTCCTCCACGGCATTCTGGCCGACGTCGCCGATCCAGAGGTCGCCTGTTTCGCGGTCGAAGCTGAACCGCCACGGGTTGCGCAACCCGTAGGCCCAGATCTCAGGCGCCCCAGATCCGTCGGCGAATGGATTGCCGGCCGGGATGCCGTAGGCCTTGCCGTTGCTGGGGTGAGCCGGGTCGATCCGCAGGATCTTGCCGAGCAGCACGGTGGTGTTCTGGCCGTTCTTGTCTGGGTCGCCAGCCCCGCCACCATCACCGACGCCGAGGTAGAGCATGCCATCGGGACCGAAGGCGATGGAGCCGCCATTGTGGTTCGGCCGGGGGTGATCGAGGCTCAACAGGTTCCGTCGGGTCGCTCGGTCCGCGCGATCGCCGTCCATGCGGTACTCGTCGACGGTGATCTTTCCTTCCTCGCCGGTGTAATAGACGTAGAGCAGATTCCCGTCGGGTGAGAAGGTCAGTCCGAGGAGGCCGCGTTCGTAGGCGAGGCTCACGACCCCCCGCAGGTCGAGAACGGGTTCGGGAACGACGCGGTAAGCGCCATCTCGGACCTCGATGCGCCTGACCTTCCCCTTCTGCTCGATGACGTAGAGGTCGTCGGTGCCTGCTCGGGGCGCCAAATCGACGGGCTGCTCGAGCTGGGCGATCGGCTGCAGCGCAAGCTTGATGTTGGTCAGCGACGCGTCCCGCTCGATTGGCACCACGTCGTCGCCCCCCGGCTCGTTGCTGGCCTGCGTGACCTTGTCACCTCCGCAGGACGCTGCGAGCGCGACAGCGCACGCAGTGATCGCCGCCGTTACGGCGGTTCGCCAACGATGTATCGACCCCCGGGCTACGAGCATCCGGTCACCCTACTAACCTGCCGGATGTCCGCCCTCGCGCCCTGGAGGTTGTCGTGCCGACACCGGACTCGATCCGCGATGCCGTCGCTGCCTACGCCCGACTGTTCAACGATGGAGATCGAGAGGCTTGGCTCGATCATTGGGCGGCGGATGCCACGCTCGAGGACCCGGTTGGCACACCTGTGCGAACTGGTCGCGCCGAGATCGGTGAGTTCTGGGATCTCGCCCACAGCCTTGCGCAAGGCATCGAGTTGCAGGTGCTCGAACCATTCAAAGTCGCGGGCAACGAAGCAGCCTTCGTGTTGCGGATTGTCACCGATCTGGGTGACACCAAGATGTTCGTCGACGTCATCGAGATTCAGCGCTACGACGAGGACGGCAAGCTCGCCGCAATGCGGGCCTTCTGGTCGCCGGAAGAGATGGCCCCATACGGCGGGTGATCGCTTTGGGCCGCAAGCCCTGGATCGCCGACGGTTTCACAGTGTGGATGACCTGCTTTGACGGTTAGCGGTTGACTGCAGACGCAGCGGCGGTTTGCTTCAGCTCTGGCGGGCCAGTTTCAGGTCGCCGGTGGGTCGGTGCTTGCTCACTGGGTCGCCGGCTGCAGGTGGGTTTCAGCTCTGGCGGGCCAGTTTCAACTCCCGGTCGTCGCGTAGGGTGCGGTGCAGTTTGGCCAGTCCGTGGCCGGCCAACGTGTTGACCATGTGCACGGTGATGAGCAGGTCGTTCGCGACGTCCTGTGGTGTGGCTCCATCGGCCAGTGCTTGCAGCACCGATCGTTCCAGCTCGCTGAGCATCGGGGGGACGGTCTCCAGATCATCGTCCCCGTTCACAAGATGTTCGATTTCAGCGATCAACCAGGCCGCGGCGCCGGGTGACAACACGGATTCGCCGCGTTGGGCACCCCAAAGAGTCCGGGCCAATGGGAGTACTGGCGCTGACCGCAGGTAGGTGGAGAACGCACCGGATCGGAGGGTGGCATACAGCGCGGGGGTTTCCGTCTCGGCCACCGCCACCAGACGTGTTACACCCATACGTTCCGAACAGACCAGACAGACCGCACGTCCGTCGAAGGCGGCGACGTCGTCAACGCTTACCAGGGCGACATCCGGGGCGAGCTCGAGGACGATATTGATTGCGTCCTCATCGACGCCCGCGTGACCGATCACTGCGACCGGTGTGCCGTGTACTTCGCTGGAGCCGGAGGCCGCGGTCAAGGCAGCGGCCATGGCGTTCCGGCGGAGCTCATTTGGATCGGCAATGACGACGCTGATGGGTCTCGACAGGGTCACCGCGTCATTGTCGCGTCATTGCTCAGCGATTGCCGTGAGCAGATCGAGGTTTGCTGCTCGCCGTGCCGGCCAGGACGCGGCAAGCAGGCTTGCCAACCACGCGCCGCCGACAATGATGGCCAGTTGCAGGAATGGGACTGCGTATTCGCGTACGCCTTGGCCGGCGCTGGATCGTACCAGTGCCCATGCGAAGGACATTCCGAGGAACAACCCGGCCAATGTGCCGATGAGCGTGATGATCACTGCTTCTGACCGGATCATCGAGCGGACCTGACGCCTGGTCATGCCAGCTGCGCGTAGCAGACCGATCTCCCGGGTTCGCTCGTAGACCGATAGCAGCAAGGTGTTCAGGATCCCGATGACGGATATGACGACGGCGAGAAGCAACAGCGCCCAGACGAAAAAGACGAACTGGTCGATCACCCTGGTTTGGCTGCGCTTGAACTCGGTGAGGTCTTCGGTTCGCGCCGGCGGGAACTGAGCGACGACCTCATCGAGCCGGGTTCGCACGTCGGCCGGGGTGGCGCTCTCAGCGAGCTTCACATACACCTGGAAGTCGCTGCGTTGAGCTGAAGGGAAGCTCGCGTTGAACTTTTCCTTGCTCATGAGGATGCCGCGGCTGGTCGCGAACCACTCGTTGCTGTAGATCGCGCTGACCCGTAACTCGACCTCGCCAGCGCTGAGGAAGCTGAGGCGGAGAGGGGTTCCCAGCCCCCAGCCGTTTTCGCGGGCCACTTCAGCGGGAACCCCCACGCCGTTATTTGCTAGTCCCGCGAGGTCCCCTTCGACGACCCCGATGTCGAGAACCGCTTGGAGTGCAGTCGGATCGACGCCGAACACGAGCGCAGGGGATCCGTTCACCTTCGCCGGTCCGATGCTCAAGCCGGTCGCGACCGCAATCCCAGGGATAGCGGCGACCGTTGGTGCGAGTTGTTGGTCGACCCCGATGAGCCCGCTGCATCGGGAATCGATGACGAAGTCTCCCATGACCGCCCCATCGATGGCCCGTGTAGTCGACACCCGAAGTGACTCACCGATGATGGCAATGAAGCTGACGAGTGTCACTCCAACCATGACAGCCGAGGCGGTCGCCGCCGTGCGGCGGGGACTGCGTGCCGCGTTCTCGCGAGCGAGTTTGCCGCTGACGGGTTCGAGGCGCGCAAGCGGCGAGCCGAGGAAGCGGCTTGCCGGCCCGGTGAAGGCGGGAGCGAGCACTGCGAGGCCGACGAAGACGAGCCCCATCCCGGTGCCGACCGCGACCAAAGGATCCTCGAGGTCAGCGAACAGCCCAGTGCCCATTGCCGCAGCGCCGCTGAGCGCGATTGCCGCGCCGATGAGTACCCGCGCAGCCGATGGCCTCTTTGGCTCGACCGCAGTCTCACGCATCGCCGCGACCGGCGGGATGGTCGATGCGCGCCATGCTGGGCCGAGTGAAGCCAGCGTGGTCACGACAAACCCCATGACGAACGGCGCTGCGAGCCCGGTGACCCGTAGCACCATAGGTGAATCAGGTGGGACGAACCCAGCGCGAATGAGTAGCGAGCTGATGAGTGCGCCGAGTCCGATGCCGACCGCGATCCCGAGCACGGACGCAACGAGACCGACGAGCGCGGCTTCAGTCATGAGCGAACCGACAACCTGTCGACGGCTTGCGCCGATCGCTCTGATGAGGGCGAGCTCGCGTGTCCGTTGGGCGACGATCAGGGAGAACGTGTTGTAGATGATGAACGTGGCGACGAACAGGGCCACAACGCCGAACACGAGGAGCACCCGGTTGATGGCGTCGAGGATCAACCTGGCCAGGTTCTTCGTTTCGGCTTCCATCGCTTTGCCGGTCAAGACCTGAACCGGTTTTGGCTGGCCGGCGAGGCGCTTCCGCAATTGGTCGCTGAGGGCGGTCTGCGATGTCCCTTCGGTGGCCGCGACCAGGATCATGTCGAAACGACCGGGTTCGAGGAGCAGCCACTGGGCTGTTGCTGTCCGGAAGAGCACGACGGACGCCGTTGCGTAGTCATCGGCTTGTTGAAACTTCGCGATGCCGCTGACGGTGAATTCGGCGGGGCCCGAGGTCGCAAGCACCGTGATCTGATCACCCACCGACAGCCCTTGTTCCCGTGCGAATCGCTTGTCGATCACCACCTCGCCGTCGTTAGCTGGCGGGCTGCCCTGATCGATCACGAACTGGTTGAGTTGCTGATTCTCGATCCAGTTCATTCCGAGGAGCACCTGCCCGAGTCCGTTGTTGCACACCGGTTGTCCGTCGTGCCCGACGGTTCGCACTGGTTTACGGACGAGGCCTTCGGTTGCCGCGACTCCGGGCGTGGACCCGATTGCATCGAGCAGATCTGCGGTGACCGGCGCGTGCTCGGTCCTGAAGAAAACCGTTGTTTGTTCACTCGATCGCACGACGGCATCGACGCCCGCGTACGCCCGGGTGAAGACCTTGTCGAATCCCGCCTTCACGGTGTCGGTCATGACCTGACCGCCTGCGACGAAACACACTCCCATCACCACGACCAACGTGGTCAACAGGAGTCGGGTGAGGTGAGCTCGCAGGCCCCGCAGTGCCAGCTTGCGCATTGGCGCTGCTCCCGGTGTCGTCAGCGCCGAGCGTTCACTCGCCGAATCGTTTCATCCGGTCGAGCACACGCTCGGCTGTCGGTTCAAGCATCTCATCGACGACGCGACCGTCGGCGAGAAAGACGACCCGATCGGCATAGGCGGCTGCCATTGGGTCGTGGGTGACCATCACGATCGTTTGGCCGTAGTCGTCGACGGCTTGCCGCATGAACGTGAGGATTTCGTTGCCAGCTTTGGAGTCGAGATTCCCGGTGGGTTCATCGGCGAAGACGATCTCGGGTCGGCTGACCAAGGCGCGGGCGACTGCAACCCGCTGCTGTTGGCCGCCAGACAGCTCGCTTGGTCGATGCGACAGCCGGTCCTGGAGGCCCACGGTGGCGACGACCTCGTCGAGCCACTGTTTGTCGGGTGAGCGTCCCGCGAGATTCACCGGCAAGGTGATGTTTTCGGCGGCCGTCAACGTCGGTACGAGGTTGAACGACTGGAAGACGAAGCCGATCCGGTCGCGTCGGAGCGTCGTGAGGTCTTTCTCACTCAAGCGCCCGAGATCCACCTCACCGATGTAGACGCTGCCGCTCGTGAGGTAGTCAAGACCGGCCAGACAATGCATGAGCGTCGACTTGCCCGATCCAGACGGGCCCATGATTGCGCAGAAGCGACCACGCAAGAACTCGATGCTGATCTGATCGATAGCGATCACCGCAGTGTCACCCCTGCCGTACACCTTCGTTGC
>JANZZE010000013.1 GCA_026419545.1 Acidimicrobiales bacterium | reverse complement strand
GCATAGAGCACACCACCGTGGATGCCAACCGGCACGTTCCAGTTCGCAGGAATGGATGCGGTGAACGAGCCGTTCTCCGTGCGGTGGACGGCGGTGGCATCGGCGAAGGTTTCCACGGCAAGCGAGTGTGCCGGTTGGAGTCACCGACAACCAAGATGAACCCGCCCTCTCAGTAGGAGGGGAGGTGGGTGCCGTCCCCGGGGCGGGCTGGATGGGGACGGCACCCTGGGCCTTGCCTTGGCGGGAACGCCGGCAGGCACCGCGGTCACCACCGGCGGCGGGGTGACCACGAACACTCTGTCCTTGCCCGGACGATGCGGCCGGTTCCCGAATTCGTCATCCTTTTCAGGAATTGGCGTTGCGGCGGCCAGGACGATTGCCGAGATCTACCGACCGGTCAGTAGGCTGAGGAACGTGACGGTCGTGCCACAGGATGTCGACAATGGTCGCGTGGACGCAGCTGATGAGGCCGATGATCGCCAAACCAAAGTGGCGAGTGTCGACGAAGGCGGTGCCGGTTCTCTCAAGCCGGTGATCGATGTAATCCCCGCTGAGGCGTACGACAACCCAACCTGGAAGGGAATGTCGTACTTCCTGCGCGACCTCGTGCTCTACCTGGGCTCAGTCATCGGATTGGTGGTTTGGCCTAACCCGCTCGTTGCGCTACCGCTGATCGTCTTGTGCGGTTTGGCAGTGTCAGGCTTGTTCGTTGTTGCCCACGACGCCGCTCATGGCGCGCTTTTCAAGAGTCGCAGGCTGAATGCTTTTGTGGGACATGTGGCGATGCTGCCGGCCTGGCATGTCTACGAAGGCTGGGTGCTCGGGCACAACCGGATACATCACGGCCACACGGTGCGCCAAGGCCTTGATTTCACCTGGCATCCCTACACGCCACAGGACTATTTCGGAATGACCAGGTGGAGGCGGCTGAGGCACCGATTCGAATGGTCGTGGTTGGGTGCTGGGGCGTACTACATCCGGGAGGTGTGGTGGAACAAGATGATCGTCGGCAAGCCGCCGGATCGGTGGGCGAAGGCGATCAGGCGAGACCGTGTGCTCGTCCTGGCATTTGTCGTGGTTTCCTCGGTGGGGCTGGGTTGGCTCGGGTGGAAGCAGGCCGGATCGGTTTGGGGCGCGTCATGGATGGTCGTGCGAGTGCTTGTCGCCCCGTACCTGTTCTTTTCGTATCTGATGGGTTCATTCGTCCATGTGCATCACATTCAGCCAGACACTCGATGGTGGAGACGGCGCGAGTGGACGAAGTTCAAAGGACAGATGGAAGGAACCACCATCCTGTGGGCACCACGAGTGCTCAACTTCTTCGTCCACTGGATCATGGTCCACGTTCCACATCACGTGGACGTGCGGATCCCGATGTACCGACTCGAACTCGCCGCCGATGCGATCCGGGCGGCATTCCCAGACGTCGTCCATGATGCACCGTTGCGGTTCAGGGATTTCGTCCGCAACACCCGTCGGTGCAAGTTGTACGACTTCGACGTTGGGGAGTGGTTGACGTATGAGCAGGCACGAGCGCGGGTTTCCTCATAATCACTGAAAGTAGTACCGTCACCACGTCGAGCGAACGGGGAGGATCGACGTGGAGGGCGAGAACGCGATGGGGGGTCGGTTCGGGTCGAGCCGAGATGTTGGCGCCGCGGTTGCGTTGGCACTGCTCTTGATTGCCTTGGGCGGTTCGTTGCTCGCGTCGGTCCCTGGGCTCGCCGCATCAGGTCCCGTCGTAGGAGCGGTCGCCGCGGTGGCGGGTTGGGTCCTGCTCGGGTTGGCCGCTCTTGTCATGAACCGCCCTACTTGGGGGTTCTTCGCTGCTGCAGCTGTGGCCGGTGGTTTGATCGCGGTTGTTCGCCTTGCGCTGTTTGTCGTCAACGCGACGGATGCCCCCTCAGCGCCCGCGGTCGCGCAAGTCCTGCTCGGCCTGTTGGTGGTCGGCGTAGCTGGAGGTCAACGATTTCTGCCTCAGCGGGCAGTTCGCCTACGTGGCGGGTTTCCAGTCGCGGTCGGGGCTCTGAGCATGTTGGGTGCGACCGCAGTGCTCGCCGTGCCCACGGCAAGCGACAGCACCGGTCACGAGCACGCGCCAGCATCGTCGGCGCAGGCGACTGGAGCTGGACCTGGTGAACTGGCGGCCGAGCTGCACAGTCGCGGCGGCGCCACGGGATCAGGGCGCCACGGACACGATCCCGGCGGGTCGCACAGCCACGACGGCGACGGTGAACACAGCGACGACCACGGTGGTCACGCCGACGGTTCGACTGAGCATTCACACGCACCGGGCTCGGGTCATGTTCATGATCCGTTGGATCCCGGTCATGTTCATGATCCGTTGGATCCCGGTCATGTTCATGATCCGTTGGATCCCGGTCATGGGCACAGCGGGTTCGGCCCCAATGCCATCGCCATCGACTATGGACCTGCAGACCGCTGCGATATCGGGTTCAACCCAGTGTCGTACTACCGCGACGCCACGATCGCCGGCGTTGACTTCATCAATGGCCCGACACCGCAAGAGCTGAACGCGCCGCACACCATGAGTGAGGTCGAGGCAGCAAAGCTGGTCCAGCAGCTTGCGGACGGAAGTGACGAGGCGTATTTCGAGTGGCTTCGTGGTGGTCACCAGCACGGGCCTGCCAGTGCCGCTAGCGCTGGCCACGATGCGCACTTCGGTCCGCAGGCTTGGAAGGCCATGACAGACCCCGCGCAATGTGCGCTACTTGCGGAGCAACTCCGCATAGCCCGCTCGGTCGCGCTTTCGTATCCAACTGCACGGGATGCTGAGCGCGCGGGGTACCAGCGCACGACCCCGTATGTCATCGGGATCGCGGCGCATTATGTCAAGGATTCGCTCATCGACGCAGTCTTCGATCCGGCGCAACCGGAGATGTTGCTCTATGACGGCAATGGACCCGATGCCCGAATTGTCGGTTTGAGTTACGAGATCTACCACGAAGCAGACACCGAACCGAGTGTCGGATTCGCGGGCCGGAATGATCGCTATCACCGGCACACGACACTGTGCATGAAGGATGGCGTGACGATCGGTGACTCCACGATGACCAAGGAGCAATGTGAAGCGTTGGGCGGCAAGATCTTCGACGGGCGTTACTACTGGATGAGCCACGCCTGGGTCGTGCCGGGCTGTGAGTCACCTTGGGGGGTCTTCAGCCAAGTCAACCCGTTGCTTGATCTGCAGCTCGGTAATGCATCGGGTTTCACCACCGGTTGTGCTGCGAGTTCGGTCCGCCATCGCTACAACCTTGCGCCAGCGGTGCGCGACGCAACCCTCACAGCAGGCGTCCCGGTGTTTGTGCCTCAGGTTTCGGTCACCTGTGTCTCTGGCGTGCGAGCAGCGCGTCGGAGATGCCTGAGATCGCGAGGCAAAGGCAACCAGTGAGGTAACGACGAAGGCCCGCGTGCCGGTAGGCGGAGCCTGTCGACTCAGACTCCTCGAGCCATGTTGGCGAACTTGGTGTAGTGATCGAGGAATGCGAGGCGCACCATGCCTGTGGGCCCATTGCGATGTTTGGCCACCAGAATCTCCGCGGTGCCGCGGTCGGGTGAGTCCGGGTTGTAAATCTCATCACGGTAGATGAACATCACAACGTCGGCGTCCTGCTCGATCGAGTTGTGGACGATGATGCCGTCAGCAACGAAGTTGTGCGTTCCCGGTACGGAGGCGTCGTAGACGGTCTCGTCGCCTAGTTCTTCGATCCCGATGATGGTGTCCCAGACGACATCTGAAGTCGCAAGATCCTTGAGGAGCGGGTCGGGAATGGCGCGGGCAAGCTGGGCGACATCGTCACGCGTGAGTTCGTTGGCGTAGAAGTTCTCTACGAAGTCGTCGATTCCGAGACGAGCTTCGAGATCGCGAACTGACAGTCCATGGTGGGTGAGCACCTTACGTACATAGCCCCACAGCTCTCGTGGGACGGTGTCGTGCCCGGGGTCGACGTCAAGTCCTACCGAAGCTGGCCAGCCCCCAGCCCGGGGTACGGCGATGCGGTCACCGACGTCGAGTTTCTCGAGTGGGATCCATCCCTCGAGGGCGAGGAACGGGTGGTTGGCCGAGGCCTTGACGGAACGGCCGGATGCGGTTCGGAGTTCGTAGACCGTCTTCACGCCGCTTGGGAAGACGTGGCTCATCGTTCCCCGAACCAGCCGGTAGTGCTCGTTGAGGGTCCAGATTGGGATGTCGCGCTCGTCGCGCCGCAGGAGGTCGAGCAACGTCACTGACCGGCCGGAATCGGCGCGCACGATGACGGTGTCGCCGGTCAAGCAGCCGGATTCGCGAAGGTCGGCGAGCATCGGTCGCTTGTCGGAACGCATCTCGAGTTGGCGGGACAATTGGGAGAGGGCCAGGACCGGGCATTCCAGCTCGCGGGCGAGGATCTTCAATCCACGGCTGATCTCGGAGACCTCGACTTGGCGGTTCTCCGCAGCAGAACGACCTGTCATGAGTTGGAGGTAGTCGACGATGACCAGACCGAGGTCGCCGATCTTGGACCGGAGCCTGCGAGCCTTCGAGCGGATCTCCATGATGGTCAAATTGGGGTTGTCGTCGATCCAGATGGGTGCTTCGGCGAGACGCCCCGTGGCGTGCGCGATCTTCTGCCAATCGGATTCGGTGAGGTGACCACTGCGCAGCTTCTTGGAATCGACTCGCGCTTCTGCACACAACATGCGCTGCGTGAGTTCGAGCTGGCTCATCTCGAGTGAGAAGACGAGAACTGGCTTGTTGGCATCAAGGGCGGCATTGGTGGCGATGTTCAGTGCGAAAGCCGTCTTTCCGCATGAGGGCCGAGCGCCGACGACATAGAGCGCTGAGGGTTGGAGTCCGGAGGTGAGCTCATCGAGATCGATGAAGCCGGTCGGGATGCCGGTGATCGACTCACCGCGTTCATAGAGATGCTCGAGCCGGTCGAGGTTGGCGTCGAGCAGGTCATGAATGTGTGCCATGGTGTCGACGACTCGGCGTTGGTTGACGTCGAAGACCAACGCTTCGGCACGGTCGAGCGCTTTGGTGACGTCGTCGGGCATGCTGAAGCTCAGCTCGGCAATCTCATTGGCAACCGCGATGAGCCGTCGCAACAGCGCGTGCTCCTCGATGATCTTGGCGTAGTGAGCTGCGTTCGACGTCGCTGGTGTCCGGGCTTGAAGGCTGACCAGAGTCGCGGCGCCGCCGACTGCTTCGAGCAGCCCGGCTCGGGCGAGTTCGTCGGCGACGGTGACCGGATCGACGGGTTCGCCAGCGCCATGGAGGGCAAGGATGGCGTCATAGATGTGGCCGTGAGCGGGCTTGTAGAAGTCTTCGGCAGACAGCACCTCAGAGGCGACCGCGATCGCGTCTTTCGTGAGGAGCATGGCGCCGAGCAACGATTCCTCGGCTTGCAGGTTGTGCGGCGGAACCCGGCCTGGTTCTGGGCTTCGCACACGGCTCAGTTCGTCGGCACTAGGAGTCATGAGACTTCAACTCTCGCCCATGTTCCTTGGGGATCGCCAGACGGAAAACCGGGACTCTTCGGGGGAAAACCCCAGGTCAGCGGTGGATTTCGCTGGGGATGAGCTGGGGATGCCGACCGAGGTCCTGGTACGGACAACCACCTGAACGAACACACGTTCCGAGCATATGGTCCAGGTGTGACAGCCGACCGTCGTCCCATCGGTCACCTCCGCAGGCCAAGGTCACCGATCATGCTGACCGGTCGGCTGCCCGCGAAGGTGGATGGGTGGTTAGGTGGCGCGGACTTCGACGGCGAACTGAAACTCGACGTCGGTGTGGAGCTTTGCCGTGACCATGTGGGTGCCGGTTTGTTTGATCGGCTCGGGCAGTACGAGGTGGCGCTTGTCGATCCCCACCCTGGCTTGGTCCTGCACCGCCTCAGCGATATCGGCTGTCGTCACTGAACCGAAGAGCTTGCCTTCCTTGCCTGCCCGTGCGGTGATTGTGATGGTCAGCGGAACGAGTTGCTTGGCGATTTCTTCTGCGGCAGCCCGGTCAGCCGCATCCTTGAGCATGCGAGCACGCCGCATGGACTCTGCCTGGGCCTCAACCCCTGGTGTCGCTTTGATGGCTAAGCCCTTGGGGACGAGAAAGTTTCTGGCGTAACCGTCGGCGACGTCGACTAGGTCACCGCGCTTACCGAGGCCGTCGACATCGGTACGCAGTAACAGCCGCATCAGACCTCCACCTCCTCGGAGGCAAGTTCGACCTCTTGATCCTCGCTGTACCCCTCATACTCGATCGCCGTTTCGGCATCGCCCTCGCCCTCATTTTCGGGACGGTCTTCTTGATCTCGCGCTCGGCTCTTGCTGCCGCGTTGTGTCGTGATGCGGTTGGTGTAGGGCAACAGCGCCATCTCCCGAGCGTTCTTGATGGCTCGAGAGACCTCCTTCTGTTGTTGGGCGTCGTTGCCTGTCACACGTCGGGCACGAATCTTTGCTCGCTCGGACATGAACTTGCGTAACAAGTTCACGTCTTTCCAGTCGACGTACTCGATGTGTTCCTGGGTGAGAATGCTGACCTTCTTCTTCTTTGGTTTGGTCAGTTCCTTGGCCTTTGCACCCGCTCGTTTGTTGGATCCCATCAGAACGGCTCCTCGTCAGGATCGAATGCACCGATGTCGTCGATGCCACTGCCCCTGTTTCCACTCCGGTCGCCGCCGCCGCTTGCGCCGTCGTCATACCGGCGTTCGGTCTTGGTGATCTCTGCGGTGGCGAAACGCAGACTCGGGGCCACTTCGTCAGCCACGATCTCGGCGCTGGTGCGCCGTTCGCCCTCGTTCCCCTCCCAATTACGGATGCGCAAGCGCCCCACGACGACGACTCGCGAGCCCTTGGCGACGGACTCTGCGACGTTCTCGCCGAGTTGACCGAAAGCGGTGACGTTGAAGAACGACGGATCTTCTTCTTCCCACTCGCCGGTCTGGCGATTCATCTTCCGAAAGTTGACGGCGAGGCCGAAGGAGGCCACTGCAAGGCCGCTGTTGGTGAACCGGAGCTCCGGGTCGCGAGTGCAATTGCCCACGACTGTGATGGTGGCGCCGTTGATTGCCATGACGTTGTGTCCCTTCGTGTGCCGACCTAGGAGGCCGCCGGCTCGAGCAAGCCGCGCCGTTGCGCTTCCTTGTCGGGCAGCCGAATCAGTTTGTGGCGGACCACGTCGTCCGCGATGCGGAGCTGGCGTTCGAGGTCTTCAAGGCTCGTTGCCTCGGTGACGATCTCGAGGACCACGTAGTAGCCCTCGGATTTGTGGTTGATCTCGTAAGCGAAGGGGCGCCGACCCCAATGGTCGACTTTCTTCACCTCCCCGCCGCCGGCCTTGACGTTGGCGTCGATGAGGTTGAGGACCGCTGCAATGCCGGACTCATCGGTGTCGCGGTCGATGATGATCATCAATTCGTACGCCCGCATGGCGAGCATTCACCTCCCTTCGGACCCGAAGACCGCTATCAGTTGCGATCACCGGGGCCCCGTAGCGGAGCAGGGCCCTCGCCGTGGCAAGGACCAGGGGTACCTGGTTGTGGTGCTCCCGGAAGGGAGCCCGGCGATCCTAGCTGATAGTCACGTCGAATTCCTCATTCAGTATTGCTAGGAGGTGTGACAGCCTTCCTGTCCGACGTCGACCCTGGCTCCGGCCTCGATACCGAGGTCTGCAAGTGACCCCCTTGGCACCTCGATCGCGTACCGGTATGTGCTCGCTGGAGGATACGAGGGGCAACTGGTCGCCGCGGCAGGACAAGGATCCATGTCCGCGGTGGAAACGACCCCACCTTGGGAGTCGATGTAGGCGATCGATAGCGGAAGCAACGTGTTCTTCATCCAGAACCCCACGCCCGTGTCCTCAGCAAAGCGGAAGAGCATCCCGGATTTGCCCCCGAGTGTTGGGTCGGTGACGAACATCAGCCCGCGTTGATGTTGGTCTGCAGAATCGGCGAGCCAAAGGCACAGGTCGATCTCGCGCCCGTCGCTGGTCTTGACTGTCACCGTTATGGTCCCGAAACCGATCGGTGCGCTGAGCCCGGCAGCGCCGCTGGTGCTGGTATCGATTCCAGTAGGCGCGTTGATCTGCGTGGAGCCGTTACGGTGTTGACCGAGCCTGACACCGTTGCCGGGGCTTGAGGAACAGGCCGAAGCCCCGAGCACGACGAGTGTGGCAACGAACGCGAGGATCGTGGGTCGTGCTCGAGCCACACGTCTACCCTTGGCGAAGGCGATAGTCGGCGAGTTCATCGGGTTCTGTGGTAGGACTCGGGTTGGCCGTGGTCGCGACTGGCTCCTGGAGGGACAGCGGCCCGCGGCGTGGGTGGCGTCGAGCAGGCAGCGGCATTCAAGTTCACGCTTTCCATCCGACTTCGAAGCGTGTCCCCCCACGTTCTTTGGGTCTTGGGCAGGTCTGGTGTTGAAGTTCAAGCCGATCGAGCTTGTACTGGTCCCGCTCCCCCACCGCCATATAGGCCTAGTGCTTCGGCTTGTTCGCTCGAGAGGTGGTAACTCTCATCAGCGCTCGGGAACCGCCCGGCCCTGACGTCAGCTGCGAACGCCGCCATCGCTGAGACGGCATCCCGTTTGAGACTCGCATACCGGCGTACGAACTTTGGTGTGATGCGGTCCTCGATGCCGAGCACGTCGTGGAAAACGAGAACTTGCCCATCACAGTGGGCGCCGGCGCCGATGCCGATCGTTGGCACATTGATTGTGTCAGTCACCATGCGGGCAACTTCGTCGGGCACTCCTTCGAGGACGATGGCGAAACAGCCCGCTTCTTCGAGAGCCCGGGCGTCGTCGAGCAATGCGAAAGCCGCTTCGGGTTTTCGTCCCTGCACCCTGTAGCCGCCCATTGCGTTGATCGACTGCGGTGTCAGACCTAGGTGACCCATCACCGGAATCTCGGCGTCGATGATGGCTTGGATCATTGGTACCCGCTTCCGGCCACCTTCGAGTTTGACGGCGTGGGCCCCGGCCTTGATGAGTTTCGCGGCATTTCTCACCGTGTCTTTGAGCGACACGTGATAGCTCATCCAAGGCATATCGCCGATCAGGAGCGGACGCGGCTTCGCACGAGCCACTGCAGCGACGTGATGGGCCATGTCCTCGATGGTCACTTGAAGGGTGTCGTCGTAGCCGAGGACTACCATGGCGACCGAATCGCCGATGAGGATGAGGTCGACTCCAGCTTCGTCAGCAATGCGCGCCCCGGGCGCGTCATAGGCGGTGACCATGACAAGCGGTTCGTTCCCGTTACGAACTTTGCGTGCTCGAACAGCGGGAACGGTGACCCGCGTCAGGGATGATGGGCTCATCGCAGCCTCCTTGGTCCGTCCAGCGCCCCGTGGCTGCCGGCGGTGATGAAACACTACCGGCGACGAGCGCCGCTTCACGAATCTTGGGCGTACCTACGCCCGGGTTGTGGACTACGGTGCAGGCATGATTGGGCGATGTGAGAGCTGTGGTAGGGAGGAGGAACTTGTTCTCGTCCGTCGGCTTTACATCACCCCGGAGGCATGGGACACCCCTGAGCGGATCGTCGTGGCTGGCGAAGAGCTCTGGTGCTTCGTGTGCCGTACGCATTACCCGCATGAACAGCTCGAGAACGGAGACACACGGCAATGAGTGACACGCCTCAGGGTCACGGTTGGTGGCAGGCCTCTGACGGAAAGTGGTACCCGCCTGAGCAGCACCCCGATTACACCGGCAACCAGGCTGCTCCGGCTTCGCCGGGTGTCGATCAGACCCCGACCCAGCCGATGGCACCGATCGGAGGGGCTGGAGGTCCCGGGATGCCGCCTGGCGCGGGTGGTCCGGGGATGCCGCCGCCGGCTTCTGGTGGCGGGAAGGTCGGTTTGATCATCGGCATCGTGGTGCTCGTTTTGGTGCTCGCCGGTCTGGGGGTCTTCCTGGTCCTGCGCAGTGGGGACACCAAGAAGGTGGCCGGTGAACCCACGACAAGCACGACGGCGGGCACAACCACGACCTCGTCGGAAGGCACCACCACCAGTGAAGACGATGGTCCAACCACCACCCGACGCCGGCCGACGACGTCGTCGACGACGACCACGAGTGCCAGCCGGAGGTCAACGACCACGTTTTCCACCGGCGCGGGCGACTTGACGGTAGAGCAGTTTGATGCTGCCAGCGCTGGTGTTGCTCCGGGCATCCCTACTGAGGAGCGACGAGCAATCGGCCGCAAAGTTTGTGCGGACATCGCGAGCGAGGGCAGCGTTCTCGGCTACCTCTTGGGAATCGATTCGGGCCAATACGGCGACGCCCGCCTCACGAAGGAGAGTTTCTCGCAGTTGGCAGGCATGGCGATTGCCGTCTTCTGCCCCCAATTTCTGAAGGAACTCGAGGACCTTGCCAACGGCTAAGCAGTCCTCATAGCGCAATCGGAGGAAGTTTGCTCGAGATCCATATCGAGGAGACCGCTGGCTACACCGTTTGCCGCCCAGTCGGTGAACTCGACGCCTACACGGTGGCGCAATTCCGTGAGGCGCTTGCCACGGTGGCGTCGACGCCGAGGTTGTTGATCGACCTGTCCGAAGTGCCCTTCATGGACTCGGCGGGGCTTGGCGCGCTCATTGGGGGTATCCGCCGTGCTCGGGAAGCTGACGGTGAGGTGACCGTGGCGTGTAGCCGACCGACTTTGACGCGCCTCTTACACACGACCGGTTTCGATCGCATCGTGCCGGTGACCGAGACCGTTGAAGAAGCCGCCCGAGCCTTGTTGGATTCTCCCCGGGAGCTCGGCTGAACCAACGGTTGTGCTCGCAGTGCTGCAAGGTTGAGCGGACTCCCGCGCGAGCTCAGCTGAGACCACTTCGTGCTCGGCTTGGCTAGGGGACGCTGTGGCTCTGCTTGGCTCGGTCAACCGAACAGGTGCCGAGAGATGACACCGAGTCCCTCGATGTCGTGGACGTCGCTGTGAAGGAACGGGACCCGGATCACGGGCGCTGGTTTGACGATCTCGGTCAGTCCGCGCAGGTTGTCCTCCTCTCGGGACGCGACCAGCAAGAAGTCAGCGAGGTTTTCGTACAAGTTGCCGAGATCAGTGCCTGCATAGGTACGGGCTCGCTCGCGAGTGGCCTCGGGTGACGCGTCCGAGAAGTGCGGATGCACTCGGTTGACGATTAGGGCCTGTATGGGGATCGAAGCTTCCCTCAGCTTCTCGGCGAAGAAGCGGGCCTCGGCCACAACGTCGTGCCGTGGAGCCGTGACGAGGACGAAGGCTGTGTCTTCATGGCTGAGAAGCTCGAGCACCCGTTGGGCTCGGTCTTTGAATCCCGCTTCCATGCCATCGAAGGCCTGGAAGAATGCGATCGCATCTTCGACCACCTCCCCCCCGACGACCTTGGAGACGGTGCGGAGGAACACCTGTGCGGCCACGTTCATGGCTTTGACGAGTCCCCGGGTCGGCGCCATCAGGATGCGATACAGACGATGGTCTAGGAAGCGGGTCAGCCGCCTAGGGGCTTCGAGGAAATCGAGTGCGTTGCGAGTGGGCGGAGTGTCCACGACGATGAGATCGAAGTCGTTCTCTTCGTGCAGCTCGTACAGCTTCTCCATCGCCATGTACTCCTGGGTTCCTGACAGCGCACCGGAGATGTTGCGGTAGAAGCGGTTCTCGAGGATTCCCCTTGCCTGTTCTTCGTCAGTCGCGTGTTTCACCACGAGCGAGTCGAACGTGCTCTTCGTGTCGAGCATGAGTGCCCAAAGTTCACCGGGCCATGGACCGTTGATCTTGCTGGGCGTGTTCGTCAGCCCTTCGAGGCCCAACGCGTCGGCGAGTCTCTTGGCAGGGTCGATCGTGACCACGCACGTCTTGCGGCCCAGCCTGGCACCCTCGAGTGCCAACACGGCAGCCGTCGTCGTCTTGCCGACGCCCCCTGACCCGGTGCAGACGATGATCTCCTTGCCTTCGACGAGGGACCGCAGTGAGGGATCGTGACTTCTGGCTAGCGTGGACATTGGGGTCAGAGCCCGCCCTTCGGTCGACTTCCATCACGGTCGGATTCGGTGGTCTCGTTCGTTGCCGGGATTGCAGATAGTTTCTCGATGCCGCGTGTCAGTGCTCGCGCGAGGTCGTCGATGTGCTCCGGTCCGAGGTCGGCTGCGAACACATAGGGCAGCTGGAGCTGTGGCAGTGGTAGGCGTTGGGCGAGCCGCTCCACCTGCTCGGTCTGGAGAGCCATCCTGTCCAGACGGAAGCGCGCGGCTGCCCGTAGGGAGTGGGCCTCGCCTGGATGGAGAAATGCCCCGGCCTCGGCGGCTGCCTCTTCGGGGTCCCGGTCGAGACCGGGGAGAGGCGGGTACAGACCGTTCACGACGACGGGGCCGAGGCTGACGCCCACCTCGTCCTCGAGGGAATAGGCCGTTTCGATCAGCTCGTTGACCGGTGTCTCTTCTGGGAGGGTGACGAGTAGGACCTGGCAGCGCGTCGGGTCGGTCAGCATGTCGAGCACGTCTCGGGCCTGGCTGTTGATCGGTCCAACCCGTACTGCGTCGATGAGCCCACGGGGAGACCGCAAGAACGAGATGGCGTGGCCGGCAGCTGGCGCGTCCAGGACGATCAGGTCGGCTGCCGGTGCCCGCTCGAGTTGCTTCACCTTGCCCAGGATGAGGATGTCTTTGATACCGGGGGCCGCAGTGGCGACCATGTCGATAGCGCCCGAGTGCACGAGTCGTCTCGAGATCCGGCTCATGCCGTGGTCTTCGAGGTACTCGATCAAGGCGTCGTCGGGCGTGAGCGTTCGGGCCCGCACGTCAGCCGCGCCGGTTGGCCCCCCGCCCTTCGAGAGCACGACTTCTTCATAGTCGAACGGTGGCTGGCCGAACATCGTCGACAGGCCGCTCTTGCCCTCGACCTCGATGATGAGGGTCGACAGGCCGGCGAGCGCGGCCGACCGAGCGAGCGCGGCGCTGACGGCGGTTTTGCCGACGCCGCCCTTCCCGGCCACGATGACCACGCGTGATGTTGCAAAGAATTGGGCAGGGTCCACGTTTCCTCCGTGGCCGGAGGTCCGTCCCTCTCGGCATTGGCCCGAACGGCAATCTACCTACTGCGCTAGCAGCGAGCGGTACTCCAGTCTCGGTGCGTTCGCGTCTTGCTCGGCTCACGGTGTTGGTCGCGCTCATGCTCGGGGCCCTCGCGGGAGGGCAGGTCAGCGCTCGCGCCCAGAGCATCGAGCCAATTCCAGCTCAAGGGCCAGAGGGGAGTGGAACAGAGGCCGGGTTCGTCGATGTGATCGAGGTCACCGGTCTGGTCGATCCGATCGTTGTCGAGTTCATCGAGACCTCGATTGCGCAAGCGGAGAAGAACGGTGCGCTTGCTCTGGTACTCCAGCTCGACAGTCCCGGAGCCACGGTTCCTGAGCACGAACTCCTCGACCTTCTGGGTCGGATCCGGACTGCTTCGGTGCCGGTCGACGTCTGGATCGGCCCGAGCGGTTCGGCCGCGACCGGACGCGCGGCGCTGCTCGCGTCGGCAGCCTCGGAATTCGCCATGGCCCCTGGCACGCGCTACGGGCTCGACGGCGAGCAGGTCAGTGACGCGCTGGCGTCGACTTCCGTTCGCACCGTTCCAGCTGGGACGATTGGGGCCGCTGAAGCTGACGATCTTGGGATCACCACGCTTCCCGGGCCGACGCTCGGTGATCTCGTTGTTGGCTTGCCCGGCTTCCAAAGCCGAGAGGTGATTCAGGGCGATCAGACGCGCCGTGAGCCGGTCACCCAGGTGCGGTTCGGAAAGCTCTCACTGGTTGCGTCGCTCATGCACACAGTCGCAAGCCCCGCTGTGGCCTACCTGCTGTTCGCCATCGGTCTCGGGCTGTTCGTTTTCGAGCTGTTCACCGCAGGTGTCGGAGTAGCTGGCGCCGTGGGTGCTGGTGCGTTCGTGCTCGGGTGTTACGGGCTGGCCGCTCTTCCGAACCATTGGTATGCCATCGCATTGCTCTTTGCAGCCTTCGTTGCCTTCGCAGTTGACGTCCAGACCGGGGTGCCGCGGTTTTGGACCGGGGTCGGAGTCTTGTTTTTCACGCTTGGGTCGCTCCTGCTCTACGACGGCCTCTCCATGTCGTGGCTGACGGTCGCGGTTGGCATCGTCGGGGTGCTCCTCACCTTCCTGAGTGGCATGCCAGCAATGGTGCGGACTCGCTTCTCGACACCGACGATCGGACGGGACTGGATGATCGGCGAGCTGGGGCGGGCGGTTACCGACGTGAACCCCGATGGCGTGGTGCAGATCCGAGAAGCGATGTGGCGCGCTACGACGAATCGGGCAACACCGATCGAACAGCTTGATCGTGTGCGGGTGGTGGGGATCGATGGCTTGGTCTTGGAAGTAGAGCCGGAGGAGGGCGGGGCTCGGGACTACCGCGAGCCGAAGAACCGGAAAATGTCAGGCGATTAGAACAGTCATTCAGTCAATTCGACCGAATAACAGTCTTGTCATTTACTGGCTTTTGACGACGGTGATACCCGCTGACCTGGGCTTGTTCGAGATATCAAGCACAAACAGCACAAAAGTTGACCCTTGTTTCCAGCATATGGCTTCGCTATGGTCGCCGCTGAAAGGGGGACATGACTTTGAGTGCACAGCGTATTGAAGACGCGTGGCAGGTAAAGGCGGCGTGCCGGGGCCCGCACTCGGCGTTGTTTTACCCACCACAGCAGTTCGAGCGTAAAGACGAGAAGCTGGAGCGAGAGTCACTGGCGAAGCAGATCTGTGCCACCTGCTCCGTAAAGAAGGAATGCCTTGAGTACGCGCTCTCCATCCGGGAGATGCACGGGATCTGGGGTGGATTGAACGAGGTTGAGCGCAAGCAGGTGCTCGCCCAGCGGAACTGACCGACGACGGTTTCGGGTGCATCGCTGTTCGCGGGCGTGGTCGGGGGGTACGCCCGGCGAAGAGCCGGGTTGGTTGGGCCGGTTGCTCGCGTTTGTTTGCGACGCGGTGTTCCTGTGGAGTCCGGGTGATGCCCGACCTCCCAGATGAGGATCAGGGGTTTCTAGATGTTCCCGGCCGATCCCACGCCGCAGCTGATGCTGGTGCATTCGCTCTGTCGCTGCAGTTCTTCTATCGGGTACCGAAAGCCAGGGTCTGGCATGCCCTGACTGAGGGCATCAATGACTGGTGGTCCCATCGGGTCCATCCCGAGGCCCGATCGGTCCTCAACGCCACGGTCGGCGGACAATGGGTACAGCTCTGGAGCAGCGGCGGTGCGTTGTTCGCGACCGTGAGTCTCGTCGACGTGCCGAACCGATTGCGGCTCACCGGTCCGCTCGCGATGAGGCGCCCGGCGACCAACATCCTGGAGTTCGAACTGGTTGCCGCCGCGAACGGTACTGAGCTTCACGTCGAGCACCTGTGCGCAGGTGAGATCGAACCCGATGCTGCTTCGGTCCACGAGCAAGGCTGGAACCACCTGTTCGGCACTGTGCTAGCGGAGTATCTGGTGCGCTGAGCACCTCGCGCGGCGCAACTAGCGTTCTGGTCATGTCCCGAACCGGCGTCGGCGGGAATCGATTGGCTGTGGCGCTGGCTACGGGGTCGTTCGTTGTCTTGTCTGTCCTCGTTTTAGGCCAGCCCCACAGGCTCCGGGAACCGGATCCGTATGCCTACCGTGCCGCAATGCGGGCCATGGCAAGCGGCAACCTTACGCTTGACATCGAACAGTACAAGCGCCTCGACACCGAGCTGCTCGAAGAGGGTGACGGCTGGGACCGTCCCAATTTCTCGCTCGCGGCGGTGCCATTCCTCGACGGATGTGGCCCCGGACCGTTATCCGGCGTCAATCCGCCGAGTTATCCCCCGCGACCAAGCGATGGGTCCAGAGAGGGGTCGGCCGCGCCTGCAGGGTGCTGCCCCCAGCGTGTCGGGAGTTTCAGCGGCCCGCTGTTCGGGGAAGCCCCGCCCACTGGAATCACGCAGTGGGTCTTCCTGCCGACCGGCCGGTGCGCGAGTGAGAAGAACCCTGGCTACCCGGCCCTCGCGTTCCTCTTCGATCTTCTGGGGGTGGTGAGACTTGCGCCGTTGTTCTACGGCGCGCTCGGGTGCTTGGGCCTTTGGGTTGGAGCGCGACGCTGGCTCGGCCCCTGGGGGGCTTCGCTTGCCGTGGGCTTGTTCTGTTCCCAGCCCGCTGTGTTGATCATGGCCCATAGGGCCTACATGCCGACCTTCACCGACTCGGCCTTGCTCGCCGGTGGAGCTGGCTTGATGATGTGGGCCGTACTTGCTGTTGACGGACCCCGGTCGCGCCGCGCGCTGGCTGGGGCCGCTGCATTCTTCATGCTTGCCCTGTCCATGACGGTTCGTTATTCGAACCTGCTGCCGGCACTCGTGGTCGTTGGGTGGGCGCTGCTTGCGACCCTCAAAGGTCGTTGGCGCTTGGAGCGTCGCATCTGGATGGCGTGGGTTGGCGGCGCAGTGGTTCCAGTTGCTGCCCTCGTGACCTACAACGTCAAGGTCTTTGGCAAGATCGTGGCGACTGGTTACGAGTACACCGCTGGCGGCAACCCAGAGTGGGAACTTGCCAGTGTCGCCGACAACCTACGGGTGATGCCGGGTCGCCTGCTTGCCGCCGTTCCGATTTGGCCCGCGGCGGTGGTTGCTCTTGGTGTGCTTGCGGTGGGGGTTGCTAGACACCGCAGCCGGGCGCGGCATGCAACGGTTGGTCGGGGACCCGGGCACGCCGCTGACTCTGGGAGCCCAGATGCGCTGGAGACAGCGCCTTCTGCCGACTCATGGGTGGCGCCGATGTTGGCGACATGGTGGGCCTCCGTTTGGGGGCTGTATGCCTTTTTCGGGTGGACCCACGACGCAGTCCCCGAAGGCGCCCATTTCATCATCGCAACCCGGTTCTATCTGCCCGCAATGGGGGCTATCGCGATGCTGGTGGCCTGGCTGCTCGCTCGGATGCCTCGGGTCTCTGGCTTCATGATCATCGCGGGGCTGTTCATAATTGGCGGCATCAGTTTCGTCGATGCCGTGCATCGTGACTGGATGTTCAGCAACGTCACGACGGGCAGCGTTGGCATTGTTGCCGATCGAGGCCGTATAGGAAGCAGGGTTGAGCCGTCGCTTCAGAGTGAGGTGCTCGCCGTTTTACACCGGGTGGCCAGGTCGCTGCGTCAAGGTGAGGTGCTCAGGCCTTTAGATCGTCACCAGTCGACAACCAGCGATTGCGGATCGCGATGCTGACTGCTTCAAGTTTGGAGTGCGCTCCGAGCTTCTCGAGGATGTGGCGAACGTGGCTACGAACCGTGTGAGGGCTGAGATAGAGGCGCTCGGCGATGGCCGCGGTCGACGCGCCTTCGGCTAGGAGTTCGAGCACCTCGAACTCGCGCTTGGTCAAGGGATGTGGTACCGGAGAAGCCGCCGCGGCCTTCTCTTGCAGAGCGGCTCGCGCCGCGTGCAGCGTCTTCGGATCGAAGACTCGGTGGCCGCGGCTCACGGCTCGCACGACGTCGATCATCGAGCTGATGCGATCAGTCTTGAACAGGAATCCGTCACAGCCTGCATCGGCGGCCCGAGCGGCCAGCGTTGGGTCGCTTCCGCCTGTTATCAGCACCACGCGTGTCGACGGGTAACGCTCTTTGAGCTGGCGGGTCACCTCCAAGCCATCGATGGTGTCAAGCCCGTAGTCGACGAGCGCGACATCAGGGGCACGGTCCGCGAGCGCCGTTGCTGCCTCGGCCGAGAAGACCACGCCTATGACCTCGAGATCGTCTTGGCGCTCGATGGCGGCTCGCAGGGCATCGGCAACCAACCGGTGATCGTCGATGATCAACACGCCGATCCGGTCCCCTGCCATCGCAGCGCAGGTTAGTCAACACAGAGGCGGCTGCGTGTTGGATCAGATGCCGACGGGCATGTCCAGGCCGACCGCCGGGGCCGTGCGTGGCCAAGACGCTAGGCGAACCCCAACGGCTCCTTGGGCAGGCTGACCGGTAGCATGGAATCAATGGCCGGCGTCATACTTGTGCTCTTCCTGGTGGTGCCATTCGTCGAGATCTACGGCGTCATCCAGGTCGCACAAGTCATCGGGACCCCCGAGACAATCGCCCTGATGGTGCTGGTGGCGATCGCGGGTGCTTGGTTGTGCAAGCGTGAGGGCTTAGGGGTCGTGCGGCGGATGAACCGGCAGATCGCCCAGGGGATGCTCCCCACCGGCGAACTTGCAGATGGTTTTCTGATCCTACTGGCTGGGGCTTTGATGCTCACGCCAGGGTTCTTGACTGACTTGCTCGGCTTGGTGTTGCTCATCCCACCGACCCGAGTGTTGGCCCGGAGGGTGCTCCTACGATGGCTTCACCAGCGCGTGGAGACCGGGTCGTACGGCGCGGCGTCGGTGGGGCGGTTCGTGTGGTTTGGGCCTGTCGTCTCCTCGTCAGCTCGGTTCGGCGGCGATGTGATCGATGCCGAATCCGAAGAGGTCGATCCGCAAGCGGCGACTGCAGCGCAGTCCGGGCGTTCCGAGCTTGACAGGTGAGATGTCGTCCGGGCCGATAGCACCTCAAGACGTACCGGTGCGTGATGCGGCGACGGTCATGCTCGTCCGGGATTCCCTCTCAGGGAACGGCATAGAGGTGTTCATGCTCCGCCGGAATCTCAAATCGGACTTCGTTGGCGGTGCGTTTGTGTTTCCCGGTGGGGCGGTTGATGACGCCGACCGCAATGCCGACCTCGATGCTGTCTGTCATGGGCGCAGCGATGCCGACGCGTCGCGCCGCCTCGGCCTCGAGCGGGGTGGGCTCGCCTTCTGGGTTGCCGCGATCCGGGAGTGCTTTGAGGAAGCGGGGGTGTTGCTCGCTTACGACTCGTCAGGCGAACTTGTCCGGTTCGACGATCCCGAGGTCGATGCACGGTTTCGGCTGCACCGAAAGGCGATCGATGACGGGCAGCGGCGACTTGTCGAGATCTGCGCGGTAGAAGGACTGCAGCTCGCCGTCGACGCCATGTATTACTTCAGTCACTGGATCACGCCTGAGGGGGCCCCGCGTCGGTACGACACCCGGTTCTTCGTGGCCCGAGCGCCTGAGGCTCAAGAACCACTCCATGATGACCGCGAGGTGATTGCCAATCTCTGGATTGCGCCAGCGGAGGCGCTTGAGCGCCACGAGGCCGGGGACTTCGACCTGATCTTCCCGACCATGCGCAGTTTGGTGACGCTCAGTCGCTTCGACTGCTGCGACGAGTTGATCGAGGCGGCGGCCGCTACCGATGAGGTACCGGCGATACTGCCCCGTATCGTTGAAGATGAGGGCGGTGGGTACCGGATCGTCCTACCCGGGGACCCCACCTACGACGACGTCGTCCCGGCCGCCCTCCCTGAGGGGACCCCGATGAACCGGCTGGGGATCATCGCTGACCCGGCTTCGAGAGAGGTGTGAGAGGCAACGAGATGCCGAGGCGAGGATGAAACAGAACACCGAGCCCGACGATGACGTTCGAGCAGGGCCAGAGCCACTGGTGCCTGGGGTGGCACGCGCGCTGAGTCCCATGGTGAGGCGCATCGTTGCCCCGAACCCCAACGTGTTCACCGGACCGGGTACGAATACCTACCTCGTAGGGATTGACGAGGTCGTGGTCGTGGATCCCGCGGTTGATGATCCAGCGCATCTTGACGCGATCGTCGGTTGCGGTGGTGACCGCATCCGCTGGATCGCGTTGACGCATTCGCATCCCGACCACGCAACTGGCGCGGCGACGCTCGCTGAGCGCACTGGTGCGGAGATCTTGGCCTTCAACGCGAAAGACGGCGTGAAGCCGCACAAGAAGATCGGTGATGGCTACGTCATCGATTCCACAGAGTTCAGACTGCGGGCCATCCACACGCCGGGTCATGCATCGAACCACCTTTGTTTCCTCGTCGAAGAGGAACGCATGTTGCTCTCGGGCGATCACATCAACGAGGGCCAGACCACCGTCATCCGTCCACCGGACGGCGACGTGTCGGCCTATCTCGATTCGCTGGCGAAATTGAAGAAGCTGCGCTTGCGATCAATCGCGCCTGGTCACGGTCGACTCATCGAGAACCCCAACGACGTCATCGACTGGAACATCGCGCACCGCCTCGAGCGCGAGAAGAAGGTGCTGGCTGCGCTCAAGGCGGCTGGTGTTGCCAAGGTCGACGACTTGATCCCGGTCGTGTATGCCGATGTCGACGAGAGCCGCTGGCCGATCGCGCGCTACTCGCTCCACGCACATCTGCTGAAGCTCGCGGTTGAAGGAAAGGCCAAAGGCAAATCGATCACTGGGAAGTGGACCATCGCCTGACGGTGGTCGTGAGCCCGGCCTCTTTCTGACGAGTCGTCAGGTCTGTGCCGGAGGCGGTGAACGCGACTACCGTCACGACTGACGAACCGTCAACCCGACGTCACGTCGTATGGACGACACGACGGGCAGTCGACAATCCACGAGTAGGGGGACCTCAATGGCCGACTACAAGATGCTCATCGGGGGCGAGCTGGTCGAAGCTGCATCTGGCGAGACATTCGAAACGTTCAATCCCGGTACCAATGAAAAGCTGGCTGACCTTCCTCGGGCCGGGAAAGAAGATGCGGTCAAGGCCATCGAGGCTGCCCGGAAGGCTTTCGACGAAGGGCCTTGGCCGAAGCTGTCGGGCAAAGAACGGGCCGAGAAGCTCCGGGCAATCGCCGCCCTCATCGGGGACAACGCAGCGATGCTCGCTGAACTCGAGGCACTTGACTCTGGGGGGACGATCCGAAAGGCGTCGCTTGCCGATGTGCCGGGCGCGCAGCAGGCCTTCGAATGGTTCGCCAAGCTCGCCGAAGAACAACCAGATCGAGCAGACCTACCGCCCGCGGTCTTTCCTCAGAGCGAGAACTACCGGCTCTATGAGCCACTCGGTGTGTGCACTGGCATCATCCCTTGGAACTTCCCATTCATCATGGCGGCGTGGAAGATCGCCCCTGCGCTAGCTGCGGGGAACTGCTCGGTGATCAAGCCAGCGTCGTATACGTCGATCACGGCATTGAAGCTTGCCCAGCTCATCACGGAAGCCGACCTGCTCCCGCCGGGCGTTCTGAACGTCTTGGCCGGTCCGGGTGGAACTGTGGGTGAGGAACTGGCTTCGAATCCCATGGTCGACAAAGTTGCGTTCACTGGCTCGACCGAAGTTGGCCGGCGGATCATGCAGCTTGCTTCAGGCACCGTGAAGCCGGTGACCCTCGAGCTCGGTGGCAAGAGCGCCAACATCGTTCTCGACGATGCAGACCTCGATCTGGCCGCTGCGGGCGTCCTGTTCGGTACGTTCTTCCATGGCGGCCAGGTCTGCGAATCCGGCACTCGCGCCCTGGTGCAGCGAAGCATTTATGACGAGTTCGTGAGTTTGCTCGCTGATCGTGCCGGCAAGATCGTGCTCGGGAACCAACTCGACATGATGACCGACATCGGTCCGCTGGTGCACCGGAGCCAAGTCGAGACAACCGAGCGCTATGTGGCGCTTGGTCGCGAAGAAGTCGGTGAACCTATCTGCGGTGGAAGCATCCCAGCTGGGCTGCCCGAAGGCTTGGCCAAGGAGAACTTCTTCGAGCCGACCATCTTCGTCGATGTGCCGAACAGCGCAAAGATCGCGCAGGAAGAGATCTTTGGGCCCGTGCTGTGCGTTATTCCGTTCGATACCGACGAAGAGGCGATCGCCATCGCCAACGACTCGATCTACGGGCTCGCTGGTGGTGTGCAGAGCGGCAACCTCGAGCGTGCTCAGAAGGTCGCAGCAGGTATGCGCACTGGCACGGTGTGGATCAACGACTACCACATGATCTCGCCCGAGCGGCCGTTTGGCGGATACAAGCAGTCCGGGATCGGTCGAGAACTAGGCACCGAGGGATTCGACATCTATCGCCAGGTCAAGCATGTCCACGTCAACCCGGAGACGTCGGGCCGGAACAATCACATCCAGTATTCGGCGCTGAGCGCCAACATCTGATCCGAAGCGTAGGCCTACCGTGCTGCCGGGTGCAGAGCCCGAGGGGGCTCGCTCCCGGCGGCACGTTCTGCTTCGTCAGCCGGGAGGACCGAGGGTCACCGTCGGCGGCACGTTCTCCGGATTGGTCAGCAATGGGAAGCCCGCAGGCGGAGGTACTGCTGCGTCTCAACCCGTGATGCGGTATTCGAGTCTGCCCTCAACCTCCCGTCGCTCGGCTCGGCCTCGGAGCCGCTCGTGTTCGAGATGGGCGTAGGTCTCGCTTTCGGCCATCGAACCCCAGGCCCGAGGAGCGAAAAGCTGCTGAGAGAGCTCCTGGACCGTGGCCCAACCGAGGCTGTCTGAGATCTCCGCCAATCGGGCGAGGCGGAGTTCGTGGTGGCGTTTGATCTCCTCGACTCGCCGCGGTAAATCCCCGAAAGGTTGACCGTGAGCCGGTAGCACGGTTTTGACGCCTGAGAACGACGCGATGCGATCGAGGGACTCGACGTAACGGGCGAGCGGATCGCCCTCGATCATCCCTGAGATGTGAGGTGTGATCGTTGGCAGCACGTGGTCACCGGCAAGCAATACGCCCTCGGTGGGGTCGAACAGGCACAGATGGTCATTGGTGTGACCCGGTGTGTACAAGCCGAACCATTCCCGTTCGGCCAGTGTGATCGGGTCGTTGTCGCGCAGCCGGATCGAGGGGCATGGCACGCGGAACCAGCGCAGCGCCTCTTCAAGGTTGCGCTCAAGCTCCGCCCGACGTTCAGGAGGGAGTTCTTCGGTCTTGCCACCCCAGGGAGTTGGTCGCCCGAACGGCGACGGCGGGACCTTCTTCCCGTCGGGCGTGTGAGTCCTGCCGACGATCGCGTGCGCCAAGGGTTCCGCACTGGTCGTTCCGCCGGGGAGGTGCGTCCGAGATGGATCCGCTGGTTCCAGTTCGCGCTCGTTCCAATCCTCGTCGGGGTCCCACCAGGTCCGGAACTGGTGGGAGGCGACTATGGCGGCGCCGGTCATCTCGGCGAGCAGCCCTGCGCCACCGAAGTGATCGGGGTGCGAGTGCGTGATGATCACCGTGTGGACCCGGCCGAGTGGGATACCTGCGCGACTGAGCCGGTCCTCGAGGCTTTCCCATGATTTCTTGCCCGGGAGGCCCGGATCGACGATGGCGACACCGCGGCGGTCTTCGAGTGCATAGGTGTTCACGTGCCCGAGGCCCGTGAAGTCGATCGGGAGCTGCATCCGCAGGATCCCTGGCGCGACTTCGACTACCTCGCTTGAAGCGCCTTCTTGTTCCTGCCGGCGTGGTTGGCCCGAGTCGGACGCAACCCCATCAGCGGTAGAGGCGGGAGCCGTCCCCTCCGTCACGTTGACCAGAATAACTAGACCAGTCGGTCAAGAGGAATCGTCGTCTTCTCGGTCGGCCGCGCTCAGTCAAGTCGTCCTGAGCGTGCTTCCTTGATCAGCGCTGAGATCCGCTGACGGGTCACCCCGAAGATGTGGGCGATCTCGCTCATGGTCATTCCCTCCTCATGGAGCGTAATGGCCTTCAACCGGCGAAGCCGGGCGCCGGCGTCGTACAAGGCCTCGAGATTTTCGCGCAGCAGCTCGACGATCAGGCGGTCGTCCCGAAGTCTGACGATCTCGGTGTAGGAGCGACCGTCGCGGAGCAGTCTTTGGATGGTGCGTGCCCTTTTGATGGCCTCGCGGTTGCGGGCGATATTGGCTTCGAGTACGGGCACGAGATCGTCGAGTGCTCTGGCTAACTCGTCACATCGTGCGAAAGTGCTGTCAGGATCCCTGGTCATGGCGCAACGCTAGAAGCAACCCCTTGTTGCGGCAATGACTGCTTGACTCAGGGTTGTGCAGCGACGCGGCAGAAGTGGTCGCGGTAGTACCGGAGTTCTTCGACGCTTTCGCGGATGTCGTCGAGCGCCCGGTGCGACTCGGCCTTTGGCGGCGCCCCGTCGAGGAGGGCCGGGTTCCAACGTTTGATGAGTTCCTTGAGCGTCGAGACGTCGACCGAGCGGTAGTGGAGATAGTCCTCGATTTCGGGCAGGTAGGCGGCGAGGAATCGCCGGTCGGTGCCGATGGAGTTGCCGCACAACGGCACGGAGCGTGGCTCGGGTATGTGTTCGGTCAGGAACGCCATGGTTTCGCTGCCGGCTTGTTCGAGTGAGATCTGCGATGAGCGGATGGCCGAGAGGAGCCCGCTCCTCGTGTGCATCTCCCGGACCACGTCGTTCATCCGGGCAAGTACCGCGTCGGAGTGGTGGATCACCAGGTCAGGACCTTCGGCTATGACGTTGAGGTCGTCGTCGGTGATAAGGGTTGCGATTTCCACGATCACGTCAACGGTGGGATCGAGGCCGGTCATCTCAAGATCCATCCAGGCGAGCATCGGCGGGAGGCTACCCCGATCGATCAGGGCTCGACGGGGAAGATGCGGCGTACCGCGGTGATCTCGAGTGGACCGTAGAGGTGAGGGAACCATTCACCAGGTCGGGATTCCTCGTAGCGAACCTCCGTGCTCACCTGAGACACATCGATTTCGAGGACGACCAAGCCGATCGTGCCCTGGAAGTACCGCGCGATGGTGCCGTCGAGTTGTTGAGCAGTCGAGAGATGGATGAACCCTTCGATGGCAAGGCTCTCGGGCTCGTATCGTCCGGTGGCCTGCGCCCTGTGCCAGGCCTCGGCTGAGGTGACGTGGTAGAGCACGGTTTCGGCCATGCGTTCAGGTGCTTTCGGCAAGGTCGAGAGACTCGACTGCGCTCAGCGATTGGGCAGCTGGGGAGCGAACGGCCCCGAGAACCCCGGCCACGGTGATGATCCCGCCAGCGATCGTCACCAGCTTGACCGTCTGGCCTGCGATCAACCACGCGAGCACTCCCGCGAGAAGGGGGATCAACAGCATGATGACCGGCGGGATGTTCGCCGGGACATACCGCAGTGCCCAAGTCATTGCTCCGTGACCGACCGCACCAGGCAGGACGGCAATCGCGATACAGAGCGCGAGGTCGTGGAGCGAGATGTCTGCGACCGGTGCGTGAATCGTCAGGCCGAACGCTGTCACGAGCAATGTGGCGGTCCCGAGCGCTCCGAAGAGGAAGGGCCAGGTGTCGATGTCCTGGCGCGCCTGTTTTGACATGACGAAGTAGGCGCTGTAGGCCACAACGTTGGCTGCTGCGAGGCTCATGCCTAGGGGTTGACCGCCCGGCCCGCTTGAACCAACGACAGCAACCGCTGCGGCACCAGCCATCGCGACGAGCGACCATAGGCGGAATTGGACACCGGGACGCTCACCGAACATCGGCACCGCGAGAACTGCCACGACCACCGGGGCCAGGGTGTTCATGAGAGTCACGTCAACGACCGTGGTGCGCCGAAGCGACTCCATGAGGGCGATCTGGTGCAACGCGAAGACAATGCCCGCGACAGCTGCGAGACGCCAGCCTCGTCGGGTCGGCCTGCGTCCCGAAGCCCGGATCTGGAAGGTGGCGAGGAGCCCGAGGACGGGGACCCCGGCCCACATGCGCCAAAAGGCGATGACAACCCCGTCGTTCGACATGGTCGCGACCATTACTGGCCCGGTGCTGAAAATGACCGTCGCCAGCCAAACCACGGCGAGCGGCCGGGTGTCGGCTGCGGCCTTGAGGCGCCCGATCGCACCGGGTGACGTGGCTGTGCTCATCCCCGCAGGCTACGGCACGTGCGAATGCCTATCCTGCGGGCGTGACTGAAATCTGCGATGCCGTAGCTGACAGCACCCTGACCCTCCCGTTGGTACGTCTCGACCCGGACTTGCCGGTTCCGGAATACGCAAAGCCGGGCGACGCCGGTTTGGACCTGCGAGCAGCCAGGACCATGTTGCTCAAAGCAGGAGGAGGTCGAGCGGTCGTACCAACTGGGATCGCAGTTGCCATTCCCCATGGCTACGCAGGGTTTGTTCAACCACGAAGCGGCCTTGCTCGTGATCACGGAGTCACCTGTCTCAATTCGCCAGGCCTCATTGACAGTGGCTACCGCGGTGAGCTGCAGGTGTTGCTCATCAACACCGATCCCACCGAGGACTTCGAGGTCCGCCGCGGTGAACGCATCGCCCAGCTCGTTATTCAGAAAGTGGAACACGTCTGCTTCGATGAGGTGGCGGAGCTGCCTGACTCGGAACGGGGTACTGGAGGCTGGGGCCATACCGGCCGGTGAGAGCACGTCTCGTCCGAGCAATCGGCGATCGCAATGCCCAATTTGCTGCTGGCGCGACCCTGCCTCTTGATGTGTTCGGGTGCGTGTCCTGAGCGGTCTCATCTGTGTCAGGCAGCCCGTGGCGGGAAGTGCTTTTCCAGGTGGACATGTCGCAGGTCCTCGTCGACCGTTACGACATCCACTGTTTCACTCACGATGGCGCTGAACCGCCTGAGCGAGGCGCGATCGTCCCAGTGCTGGCCTTCTCCCGCGGTGGTTCCGGCGTCGATCGCCAAGCCGTCGTCGAGCACCGTGAACTCGATGGTGATGACACCCGGAGCCCCTTCTGGCCGCAGAAGGAAGATCACCAGTTCGTCGATGGCCAGTCGCAGATCCTCGATCGAGCGAAAGTCGAAGCCGAGCCGCAAGGCAAGGTTCTGAGCAGCGATACGAGCCAGGCGGCCGTAAACCGGTTCCGCAGGAAGCAAGAGGCGGATCACGTCGTGGGTCACTACGTTCAGCATGACATGACCATGGCAGCCGACGGCGAACCCTCTGTTGGGCCATGCTGTTGACATGACGAATCGGCCGAGCACGCACACCCATGTAGTCGTGGTGGCGGTTCTTGGCTGCGGGTTGCTGGCCACGGCCGCGGGATGCGGTAGGAGCGAGTCGTCTAGGCCCGGGCTACAGGACGCGGCCCAGACCTCAATGGCGAATCCGACGGCCGGGACCAGCGACCTGCCAGGAACGAGAGCGGCGACTACGACGGTGGGGTCGAGCGTCCAGGAAACCTCCACCACGAGTTGGGCTCCGACCTCTGCGGTGTCGACGAGTCAGCCACCATCCGCGGAGCAAACAACGACGACCTCGGCGGTTGGCGGTCCGCCGCTGACGACCTCCCCAACCTCGCCGCCACCAACGACTTTGCCGACGCCCGACATCGTGGGCTTGATCGTCTCCCCTGCTGATCTGCAGGCCCACTGCATGGGTTCGGCCCAGACGACCGGAGTGACCTTCGAGTGGACGCCGGTCAACACGACACAGGCTTGGCTTGCGCTGGGCGATGTGCCCGACGCGTCGGTCGCTGCGACAAGGCGCAGTGTCACAGTGGGTGGCCCAGCGTCGATGAGCCTGCCCTGTACTGGGTCTGTTCAGCAGACGGTGACCCTCACGGTTGTGGGGCCAGGGGGTAAGGACACAGAACGGCGGACATTCACCATCCACAAGATGTAGTCGTCAGACCACCGGCTCTTCACGCATGACCTCTCGTGCATCCTTGTCATAGCGTTGACCGAGATAGGAAGGATGGCGCAAGTGGCCTTCGTGGCTCCATTCGCTGTAGGCCACTTGGACGACGAGCTCGGGGCGGACCCAGTGGGCCGCACGCACCGATGCCTGCGGTGAAGGGGGAGGCTCGAACGGGCAGTCAGCGCTTTCGAGTGGCGCGAGCACCCTGGCAAGTCGTTCGAGCTCAGCGCGGGTGAACCCTGTCCCGACTTTGCCCGCAAAGCGCAGGTGTGGCCCGTCGAAGTACCCGAGGAGGAGGGAGCCGATGTGGTTGGCGTGGCCTCCTCGTCCGGGTATCCAGCCACCGACGACGAACTCTTGTTGGCGCCGCACCTTGATCTTGCGCCAGGCCGGGGAACGTCGCCCAGGTTCATACGGGCTCTCGCGGCGTTTGGCAACGACACCTTCGAGACTGCGCGCCGTCGCGAGGTCGAGAAGTTCTCGTCCATTGCCGGGGTGTGCCGGAGGCACCTGCCAGTTCGAGCCCGGTTGGATCAGCTCCTCCAGGAGGCTGCGCCTGTTCTCGTAGGGAAGCTGCGTGAGGTCGTTACCATCCAACCACAGGAGATCGAACAAGACGTACACGATTGGTAAGCGTTGCACCCAGTCGGCGATCGCGTGTTCATTGCTGATGTGGATCCGCCGCTGTAGCAAGCCGAAGTCAGGCACACCGAACCGGTTGAACGCCACGATCTCGCCATCGACAATCGTGTCGTGCCCCGCGAGTTCGGTTGCCAGAGACGCCAACTCCGGAAACCTGGGTGTGATGTCGTGGAGGTTCGAACTCTGGAGCCGGAGACTGCCTGCTTCTATGAAGCCGATGGCACGTATACCGTCCCACTTGATCTCGAAGGACCAGCCCTCCCCCTCGGGTAGGTGCGCAGCGAGCACCGCCTTCATCGGGCGGATCGCGCGCGGCATGGATGCACCGGAAGCCATCATTCCAGGCTACGGGCCGTGGCGGTCGTCGCCGTGAGTTTGTGTAGCGAGTGTCAAGCGCGTACGAAGGTGCCATGAACACTGCCGTCAATGACGTTCCCCTGCCGCTTGCGGGTATGGCCGCCCTAGTGACCGGCGGTGGCAGCGGTATCGGCCTCGCGGCTGCCCGACTCTTGTTACAGGATGGCGCGACAGTGACCATCGCTGGCCGGTCGGAAGATCGCTTGCGGACAGCGGCGAGTGACCTTGAACAAGAAGCACCGCCTAATACCAGCGTGGGTTGGGTGACCTGCGACGTGGCGGAAGAGGACCAGGTTGTGTCGGCGGTGCGGGCGGCTCGGGAACCGCTCGGCCGTCTGCACATCGTGGTGGCATCGGCCGGCACCGGTTGGGTCGCTCCGGTTCTCGCAACCCCGGTCGAGGTGTGGGACAGCGTGATGGCGACCAATCTGCGAGGCACCTTCCTGACGATCAAGCACGGCGGTGCCGAGCTGTCCCGTTCGGGAGGAGGTTCGATCATCGCAGTGTCATCCTTGGCGGGGTCGGTCACCCACCGCTTCATGAGTGCCTACTGCGCGAGCAAGGCGGGCCTGGACATGCTGGTCCGAGTAGCGGCGGACGAACTCGGCGCTGCCGGGGTCCGAGTGAACTCGGTTCAGCCGAGCCTGGTCGACACCGATCTGGTCGAAGTACTGATGTCGGATCAGAGGATCGTGGACGATTACCTTTCCCAAATGCCGGTCAGCCGGGTGGGTCAGGTCGATGATGTTGCGAAGGTCATCAGGTTCTTGGCTGGGTCTGACTCGGACTGGATCACCGGGGTGAACCTCTCCGTCGATGGTGGGCATCATCTCCGCCGGGGGCCGGACTACGAGCCGTTGGTCCGAGCGATGTATGGCGACGACCTGGTCGAAGGCAATCCTGGACCGACAGCAACCTGAGCCGACCGGTGACGGGAAGACCCCATGGGTGACCCGGGCTACCAAGATCGGGACTAACGGCCCTGCCGGTTCAGCGGTTCGGTCTGCATGCTGCCTCTGTGGATTTCGATGCCAACGGTCTCGAGATCATCGACCGGTCGGAGTGCCTCCGGCTGTTGGCTACCGTTCCGATCGGGCGGATCGGATTGTCGGTCAACGCGTTGCCGGTTGTGCTGCCGGTGAACTTTGTGCTGCGCGATGAGGAGATCATCATCAGAACGGCGCCAGGCACGAAACTGTCGGCGGCGCTCGCGAAAGCCGTTGTCGCGTTCGAGGCCGACCACTTCGATGCCATGAGCCATACCGGTTGGAGTGTTCTGGTCCAGGGAACCTCCCGCGTCCTGCGCGACCAGGCCGAGATCGAGGCTGCGCGTCGGCTCCCGCTCCGGCCTTGGGCCAATGAAGCGACGGACTGGTTCATCGCTGTGAGTACCGAGCTTGTCAACGGACGTCGCGTGCGCTCTTGGAACCGCCCAAGTGCGCACACCGCTTTCGTGCACGTCGCCGGGAATCGCCACGACGGTGACGGGTCACTCTGGCGATCGCATTGACCGACCGCCAGAGTTTCTTGGAATCAGCTGATGGGTGCTGACCACTCGACGGTCGTCCCGCCTGCTCGGCCAGCCTTGATCGAACAGGTGCCTCCCAAGCGCTGCGCCCGTCCCGCCATGTTGTCGAGGCCGTGTCCGTGGGACGGACCACCGTGGGGTAGGCCGACCCCGTTGTCGGAGATGGTGAGCTTCAGGTCCCCACCTTCAAGGGTGAGGTTCACATCGGCCCTCGTCGCGTTGGCGTGTTTGCCGACGTTGGTCAGTGCTTCCCGCGCAACAGCAAGTAGTTCGTCGGCGACCGGACCGGGGATGCTTGTGTCCACTGGCCCAGTGAAGACAGTCGCCGTATCGAACCCGAATGCCTCACCGATCTCGGCTGCGAGGTCGAGGAGTTCCTTTCGGATGGATCGCCCCGGCAGCTGAGAGCGTTGGAGCTCGAAAATCGTCGTACGGATATGGCGCACGGTGTCGTCGAGGTCGTCCACGGTCCGTTGGAGCCGTTCAGCCAAATCGGGGTCGGTGGTCCGCGCTGCGGCTCCCTGGAGCGCGAGCCCGGTTGCGAACAAGCGCTGAATCACGGTGTCGTGCAGGTCACGGGCGATGCGTTCCCGGTCTTCGGCGATGAGGAGGTCGCTGACTCGGGCGTGGAGCCGGGCATTCTCGATCGCCATCGCCGCCGCTGAGGCCAGGCCAACAACCAGCTTCTCGTCAGTTTCCGTGAACGACGCCCCGTCCCGTTTATCGGTCAGGTAGAGATTGCCGAAGACCTCGCCCCGTACCCTGATTGGAACACCGAGGAAACTGGTCATGCGCGGGTGACCTTCTGGGAATCCGAAACTGTCCGGATGGGCGGTGAGATCGTCGAGGCGGATCGGGTGAGGATCGACGATGAGCAACCCCAGGATGCCCTTACCTTCGGGAAGATCACCGATGGCGTCGGCAGTGGCATCGTCAATTCCGACGTAGAGGAACTGGGAGAGCTTGCGATGCTGTTCATCGAGCACACCGAGTGCCCCATAGCGGGCGTTGACGAGTTCGGTCGCAGTTTCGACGATCCGTCGCAACACCGAGGGAAGGCTGAGTTCTGACCCGACGGTGACGATGGCGTTCAGCAACTGATTGAGCTCGTCGGGTCCAACTCCGGAGCCGGTCATAGGCGCAACTGTAGGATGGCGCGGTGCCGATCCGCGTTTTCCTGCTCGATGACCACGAAATCGTTCGGCGAGGCCTCAAGGAGTTGCTCGAAGCGACCGGTGAGATGGAGGTCGTCGGTGAAGCGGGAACAGCGGCAGAGGCGCTGCGCCGCATTCCACCCACCAGACCGGATGTCGCCGTGCTCGACGTGCGGTTGCCCGACGGCGATGGTGTCGAGGTCTGCCGGGAGATCCGTTCGCGCCAGCCGTCGGTGCAGTGTCTCATGTTGACCTCATATAGCGATGATGAAGCGCTGTTCGATGCGATCATGGCCGGCGCAGCTGGTTATGTCCTGAAACAGATCAAGAGCAGCGAGTTGGTTGATGCTGTCAAGAAGGTGGCTGCCGGTCAGTCGTTGCTCGATCCTGCGTTGACGGCACGGGTGCTCGAACGCCTCCGCAACGGCGGTGGTGAGGACGAAAAGCTCGATGCATTGACCGACCAGGAGCGGCGGATCCTCGAGTTGTTGGCCGAGGGCCTCACCAATCGTCAGATCGCGGAGCGGATGTTCCTCGCTGAGAAAACCGTGAAGAACTACGTGTCGAATCTGCTGACCAAGATGGGGATGCAGCGGCGCACCGAAGCGGCGGTTTACGCGGCCCGTTTGGCTGAGCGCCGCAGGCGTGGCAAGGACTGAATAGCTGGTGGTACAGGTGGAGGGGGATCGACCGCTGATCGATGCTGCACACGGTCTATCCACCGCCGAAGTCGAGGAACGGGTCCGAGCAGGACTCACGAACATTGTCACGGCCTCGCCGAGCCGGTCGTTGGGCGAGATCCTGAAGGCCAACGTCTTCACCTACTTCAACGGGCTAATCGCAACGCTGGCCGTGCTCGTCTTGGTATTCGGGTCACCTCGTGACGCGCTGTTCGGGCTCGTGGCTGTCATCAACATCGTGATCGGTGTGGTGCAGGAACTGCGCGCCAAACGCACGCTTGATTCGCTCGCCGTCCTGAACGCGCCCAAGGCCAGGGCAGTCCGGGAAGGGGAGGTGCGCGAGCTTGACCTCGAGGAGGTCGTGCTCGACGATATCTTGTGCCTTGGTCCCGGTGATCAAGTCGTCGTCGACGGGATCGTATGTGAAGCCGATGGTCTCAGCATCGACGAGTCACTCCTGACGGGCGAGTCGGATCCGGTGACCAAACAGCCTGGTGACGAGGCACTGTCCGGCAGCTTCGTGGTTGCGGGCTCTGGCAAGCTGCGAGCAACACGGGTTGGCGACCACTCCTACGCCGCGAAGCTGGCAGCCGAAGCGAAGCGGTTCACGCTGGTGCGATCGGAACTACGCGACGGGATCAGCACGATCTTGCGCATCATCACGATCGTGCTGGTGCCAGTGGGGGCGATGCTTCTCGCCGGGCAGCTGTGGCGGGCCGACCTGCCCTTTGCCCGAGGAGTCGTCCGCACGGTTGCGGGTCTTGTCGGCATGATCCCTGAAG
>JANZZE010000134.1 GCA_026419545.1 Acidimicrobiales bacterium | reverse complement strand
CCGCCGATGCGCGCATCGGTGCCGAGGGCGCATTCAAGATCGGGTTGAACGAAATCGCGATCGGTATGCCGGTCCCCCGCTTCGCCGTCGAGTTGGCTCGTGACCGCCTCTCGAAACGCCATTTCGTCGCGGCAGTCAACCATGCGAAGATCTTCGGCCCTGCCGACGCGCTCGATGCCGGCTACCTCGACGAGATCACAAGCCCAGATCTGGTGGAGGCCCGGTCGATCGAGCACGCTCACCAGCTTGCGACGACATTGAAGCCTGCAGCATTCCAGCTCACCCGAACCTTCATGCGGGGCGAACTCGCGAAGCGGCTCCAGCAGGGCATGGACGAGGACATGAAGCTGTTTGACATCAAGGCGTGACGCGCGCTTCACGAGACATCCACCAGAACTCACCGAAGTGGACGAACGTAGCAATCCAGGGATCTAGGGGATCGACGTGACCGCGTGAGACAGCATTGCCATGGGCAGACAAGCCACTCAGGAGGCGGAATGACCGACGAAGCCACCACCGACGAGCCGGTAGTCACGCTCCTCGACCTTGCTTGGAGATCGATCGCTGACCTCATCGCAGAGTTCGACGAGTCCGCTTGGAAGACACCAACGGCACTGCCCGGATGGAGCGTCCAGGATTGTGTCGCCCACATCATCGGTACGGAATTGTCACTCATGGGCGAACCAGCACCCGACGTGCCGCTCGACCATCTGTCCCACGTGAGTTCCGACTTTCAGCGCTTCATCGAGGTCTGGGTCGAGGCTCGCCGGCACCTCCCCGGCACCGAAATCGCGGCCGAATACCACGAGGTGATCGCTCGTCGGCTCGCCATGTTGCGATCGATGACACCGGAAGCGTTCGAGAAGCCTGGCTGGTCGCCGATCGGTGAGGTCCCCTACCGCGAGTTCATGCAGGTGCGGGTTTTCGACTCGTGGATGCACGAACAGGACATGCGACGAGCACTCGATCGACCTGGCCATCTCACCGGGCCCGTGGTCGACGCCTCGATCGACCGGTTCCGGGCCGCAATCGGTTACCTGGTGGGCAAGAAGGCAGCGGCCCCAGACGGCTCCTCAGTGGTGTTGAGAACCACCGGCGAAAACGAAGTCGTCCTGCCTGTGGTGGTGCAGGGACGGGCTCGACTGACCGAAACAGCCCCGAGCAGTCCCACCGTCACTATCACGCTGCCATTCACAACCTTGATCGCCCTAGGCGGAGGCCGTTGGGACCTCACACAAGCGATGGCCGCCGGGGGTGTGGAGATGACCGGTGACGCAGACCTGGGGCAGGTTGTCCTGTCGAATCTCGCGTTCACCCCGTGATCACCGCACGACCGCTGGTCGGGCCGGGCCGGACTCAACCTTCCGTCGGCCGTTGCAACAGGACGAAGCGAGGGCGGAGGCCGGATTCGCTTGCGCGGCCGGACCGGACTCAACCTTCGGTCGGCCGTTGCAACAGGACCGCACGCTTGGAGTGCGCGACGACTTTCAAAGCCACCGTCCCGAGTGCAGAACGGCTGACGCCGCTGCGCCCGTGGGTACTCATTGCGATGACCGCGTCATCGTGCTCGTCCAGGAATTCGATCAGCCCCGATGCCGGATCGGTGGCCCGCAGTAACTCGAACCGTGCCTCTGGCACCTTCCCTCGCACCGCGTCGACGTGGCGAGCCAAGTAATCGAGCTCACCCTTGTTGTCAGTGCTGTCCTGGTGGACCACCCCGACCAGGATGAACCGGAGTTTGAACGCGGCGGCCCAATCCACCGCGAGCGGAATGATCTGCTCTGACGCCGATGAGCCGTCGGTCGAAACCACGATCTCGCTCATCGGCAGACCACGGCTGGTGTCGGTTTCGGGGCCGATCACCAAGACCGGTACCGGACTTTGACGCAACACATCCTCACCCAGTTGCGGCAACGTCCAGCGTTTCCCGAACAGGCCGCCCTGCTTCCCTTTCACGCTGATGCAGATGATCGGTTTGGACCGGAACTTTGCAGCCTCGACCAGTGCGACGCCGAGGCTGTGGTCGAGGTCCACCCAGAAATCGACGTCGGCGCCGCTCAGGGACATCGCTCGCGACTTGAGCGCATCACGGGAAGCTCGGTCGCTGGCGTCGGTGTTGTTGACGATCACGACGCGGGCACCGCTTCTCCACGCCAGATCAGCCGCGGGAGCAAGCGCGGCGCGGCCCGGCTGGGTTCCATCGAAGGGCACGATCACGTTCTCGTACACGGCCTTATTGTGTCCCAGAGGCGACACAAACGTACGAATCATGGTCTGTGCCTGTGGAAAACCCGGGTTAACACTCGTCCTCACCTCGGCGTGGTACCTGCCGATGGAGTCGCTACGGGTGACGACCCCGCAGCGATGACAACCGAGCAGAGCCGCCACGTGACGCCAGCCGACCGAACGCATCGGCAGGTCGGAGGGTTCGCAACAGGGCGCGCCAACGACCACGACGGTGAGGTGATCGAACTGACCAAGGGCACGGAGAGATGGCGTCAATAGCGGTCGCCCTGGTTCTTGTCGCCGCGGGCGCACTCGCGTTCGCCGTTCTCGGAAACCGCGCTTTCCGACAGGCGCACCGCGACCTGGTCGCGGCGTCAGAGCGAGACGTGTTGACGGGCCTCCCGCACAGGGACACCGTGCTCGCTCGACTGCAGTCGATCTTGGACGACGCGTCACACCGCCAAAACCGGGTCGCCGTCCTGCTCATCGAGCTCAACCGCTACACGACGATCAACGAAACCTACGGGCACGAAATCGGTGATGCGCTGCTCGTCGCCACGACGGACCAACTCCGCACCGCACTCCGCCCGGGCGAAACCCTCGGTCGCTACAGCGGACCGCAATTCGTGGTGATCTCGCCGGAGGCGACCACGGTCGCGGACGCCAAAGCCCGGGCCGAGGACTTCCAGAGGACACTCGACGTACCGTTCCGGATTGCCTCCGACAACATTCGCATCTCAGCAAGCGTGGGGGTCACCGTCACCGACGGCCGAAATCGCGGGGCCGACGACGTCATTGGCGAAGCTTCGGTTGCCTTGCGCGAGGCACTGCGCCGGGGCAATCGGACGGTCGTCCCCTACGAAATCTCGTTCAATCACCTCATAACACCAGCGACCGCGGAACGCCGCCTTCTCGAAGCCTTCGAACAAGACCGATTCTGGCTGCTGTACCTGCCGGTCGTGCAGTTGAGCGACTACTCGATCGTCGGCGTCGAAGCATTGTTGCGTTGGATCGACCCCGAGCAGGGCATGGTCGCGACCAATGAGTTCATCTCTGCGCTCGAGGAGACAGGTCTCATCGTACCGATCGGTGCCTGGGCAATCCGCGAAGCATGCCAGCAAGCAAAATCCTGGAAAGAACGCTTCCCCACCGCCGGGCTTACCGTGACGGTCAACGTCTCGCCTCGCCAGCTTTTACAAGCCGATTTTGCCGAAGTCCTCAGCAGTGCCATCTCAGATTCGAAACTCGACTCAGACGACATCTGCCTCGAGATCAGCGGCGGAGGTCGCCCGCACGACATGGAGACCGCGTGGTCGACGATGCGTGACCTCAAAGACCTCGGCGTCCAAATCGCGTTGGATGACTTCGGTATCGGCTTTGCCTCACTCGACTACGTCCGGCGGTTCGACCTCGACGTCCTCAAAGTGGAACGGAGTTTCGTCAAGAGCATGACCCGCAGCCGCGAAGACCTAGCAATCGTTCAACAGCTCATCGGCCTGGCTCGGTCGCTTGACATCACCACCGTGGCAGAGGGCATCGACAGCCAGGAACAAGTCGACGCGTTGCGCAGCCTCGCCTGTGATTTCGGCCAGGGCTACTACTTCTCCGTTCCCCAGCCCGTGGAAGCAATCGACCGCATGCTCCAGCGAGGGCGGGTTGTCCCGGGAGAGTCCACGAAGGCCTCAATCAACTGGTCGGGAAGCTGAAGTAGGAAGGCCCTAGCGGATACCGATACCAAGAGGCCCGAGGGCGACTACACGAACCGTGGGGCGACGATCGAGAGCGGAGCTCGCTGGAGTAGCTCACCATTCGTTGCCTACTGACTCAGCGAAAACCTTTGGAGACTTTGGTGGCGAAATCCTCGGCCGGAAGCGGGCGGGAGAACAAGTAGCCCTGGGCCTTGTCACACCCAAGGATCTGCAGCATCTCGAGTTGTTCTTCGTACTCGACGCCGACCGCGACGACGGTGAGCCCGAGATTGTGCGCCAGTTCGATCGTCGCCCGCACGATCGCGGTGTCTTGCTCACTCGTTCCCAAACCAGCAATGAGGGACTTGTCGATCTTGACGAAGTCAAGGGGGAAACGCTTCAGGTAGCCGAGGGATGACTGCCCAGCCCCGAAGTCGTCGAGGCCGATGCGGACGCCGAGCGCCCGCAGATAGGAGATGCTCGCGTCGACCGTCGCTTGGGCGCCGATCAGAATGCTCTCGCCGATCTCCAAACAGAGCCGCTCAGGCGCCACGCCCGCTGAGTTGAGTGCGTCGACCACCTTGGTCGGCAGTTCCGGGTCTGCAAGTTGGCGAGGTGAAACGTTGACCGAGATCTCTTGGATACTGAACGCGGACCCCGAGGTCCAGGCGGCTAGTTGCTCACACGTGAGCTGGAGCACCTGTCGTCCGAGACGAGCAATGAGGCCGGTTGACTCCGCAGCCTCGATGAACTCCGCGGGCGACAGCAGTGCGCCCTCATCGTCGTGGACACGCAAGAGCGCCTCCGCGCCGACGGTTACTTCCGATTCGACCAACACGATCGGTTGGTAGTGGACGCTCACGCCATCGTTGTCAAGTGCACGCCGCAGCTGTTGCTCGACGGTCCGCTTGCGGCTGGCGATCTGCGCGAGGTGTTCGTTGAACACCTCGACCCGGTCCCGACCCGAGCTCTTGGCGTGCGCCATCGCCCGACCAGCGTCGAGCAGGAGTTTTTCCGCCTCGTCCCCTGGTTGACCCACAGCGACGCCGACACTGGCGGTCACCTCGAGCTGGCCGCCTTCAACGTCGATGGGTTGCGCGGTCGCCGCCCGAAGTCGGTTCGCCATACGGACGCCCTCAGCCGCGTCTCCGGAGTCGAGGATCACCACGAACTCATCTGATCCGAGCCGACCGGCGAGCTGACCCTCGTCGACGTGTTCCTCTATTCGTTGGGCCAGCACTCGGAGTACCTGATCGCCGACCGGGCGCCCGTAGGTCTCGTTGACACCGGTGAAACGATCGAAATCGAACATCAGGACCGTGGCAGGCGACTGCTTCTCACCGAGCAGGCCGGCCAATCGATCCAGGATGCGGACCCGGCTCGGAAGACCGGTCAAAGCGTCGTGATACGCCTTGGTCGCCAGTTCACTGACCGCCTTGATCCGTTCAGTGACGTCACGGGCGTTCAGCACGAATCCAGCGATCGCCGGGTTTTCGCTGAGATCGGAAACGACGACCTCGAGGTGACGCCACGCTCCGTCTGCCGATCGAAGCCGCAACTCCACCGGCTCGCCTATACCGAGATCATCCACATTGACTAGCGCCGCGAGCGACTCCGGGCGATCCTCGGGGTGAACCAACTCGAGCAGGTTGTTCCCGGTCAACGCTCCGTCCATCAGACCGAGGATTCGGGCTGCGGCCGGGCTCGCGTACTCGACAAGACCGTCAGCATCAGCAACAGCGATGATGTCCGCTGCGTTTTCGACAAGCGCCTCGAAGCGAGCCATCCCACCGGCCTCAACGCCAGGGGCCTCGCCGATGTGATCGAACGGCCTAGCGACCATCGACACCGCTGTGATCTCACCTCTGCGGTCCCGGTGGGCAACGATCACTGCAGATACGGCGAGCGTCTCCTCTTCACCGGTTAGCAGGGTGAGCCGTCCCCGCCAACGGCCATACTTCACCAAGGCGGGTAGCACCTTGACCTCGTAGTGCCCCTTCGACCACTCGTCGAGCAGCTCGACCAACCAGATCTTGTCGGCTTCGCGAATGGGTATCACTGTGACGAACGCGTCGTTCGCCCAGATGGCCTCATGGCCGACCGAAGCAAAAATGGCCACGAGATCAGAGGTCTCGACAAGCGTGTCCGTGAGGATGTTGATGATGTCGATCCCGCCCGGCTCCCCGTCTTCTTCGGTGGCCGCGCTGGGCGCCGCAGCTTGTTGGGACGTGGCTTCGCCCAACCGCTTCACCACCGGCCCAGCCGGGTCGTAGCGGACCTCGAAGTCGTAGAGAACCTCGACGCCGTTGCGGGTCCCTTTGACCTGGAGCACCTTCCTGAAGCCGGGCCGATCCCGGGCGATGCTGGCCATGGCGGACAACGCGGCCTGGTCATCGGCCGCTACCCCGACCTCAATAGCCTCTGCGAGAAGTCCCCGCTGCGCGCCGGGTGCCTGAACGCCCGTGCGGGCCGCAGCGTTCAAACGGCGACTCCACGAGGTCACGGCTGGCTCACCTCGATGACTCCTCCAGTGATGGGTGGGTTGGCTCGGCTGGACCCGGGCACGACCCGCTGTCCTTGCGATCTTCGCTGCGTGGTCAGTCGCGCCGGGGTCTTGTCGTCCTATCGGCGCCGCGACCGGCCGACTTACCGGTTCGCCGATCAGGACTCCCGGCATTTCTAGCCGATCCGATGAGCTGACGACCCGGGTCTTTCGGCCTAGTAACGACCCCGGGTCACAGCTCCAGGACCGCCGCGCCCGAAACTGCGCCGTCTCGCAGCGCGAGAAGCGCCTCTCCTGCCGCCTCGAGGGAAAACCGCTCCACCTGTGTTTCGATCGGGATCCGCACCGCGAGCGCCAGCAACTCCCAGACGTCAGCTCGGGTCACGTTGGCCACGCTCCGAAGGCTTCGTTCCCACCACAGTTTCTCGTAGGCGAATTCGGGGATGTGGTCGAGATGGATGGCGTTGATCGCCACCGTGCCCCCTTTGCGAACGGATTCGAGTGCCTTGATGACGACGGCCCCGGCCGGCGCGAAGGTGACCGCGGCATCGAGGTCTTCGGGCACGCGATCGTCGTAGCTCCCCGCCCAAACCGCGCCGAGCGATCGGGCGCGATCCTGTTCGCGCTCAGACCGCGTCGCGACGTACACCTCCCAGCCCCAATAGCGAGCAACCTGGATGGCACACGTCGCAGAAGCGCCGAACCCGAACAGCCCCAGGGTTCCAGGTTGGCTGTCAGGATCAGCCGGACCGACACCAGCAATGCGCAAGGAGCGGTAGCCGATCGCTCCGCCACACAACAGGGGCGCAGCCGAGACCGCTTGGACGTCGCCGGGGAGGAGGTAGACGAACTCGGAGCGGGCCGTGACGAGCGTGGCGAAACCGCCATCGCGATCCCAACCAGTGAAACGGGCCGAGTCACACAGGTTCTCCCGACCCGAGCGACAGAATCGGCACTGGCCGCAGGTTGACGCGAGCCAGGCCACCCCAACCCGCTGACCGACCAACGCCTCGTCACCGCCGGGACCGATCGCCACCACCCGACCCACGATCTGATGACCGGGCACGATCGGCAATCGATGCGCTGTCAAGTCCCCTTCGACCAGTTGCAGGTCCGTTCGGCACACCCCGCAGGCTTCGACCTCGATCAGCACCTCACCGTCGACAGGCAACGGATCGGGGAGATCCGCAACTTCCAGCGGGTGGCGATCGACAGGCGCCGGTTGCCGGAGCAGCTGTGCACGCACGATGCAAACGCTATTCGCCGCGGCTACCTGCTCGCGCGCCCTGGGACGGCAGACGCCGCAGGGTCTCCGCACCGACGCAACGCTTAGCCTCGAACCGCCGGCCCGAGCGCCCAGGCGGTACACAGCCTCGGTCATCCTCCCCGCAATGCCGGCGGATCGGATTTTGCAACTTCGGCAAGAGGCTCGAAGGGACGGCCCAACGCTTTGGCCACATTCGCATTGGTCACATGACCGCCGTAGGTGTTCACGCCCGCAAGCAACTCCGGGAACTCGCCGACTGCGCGGAACAACCCGTCGGTCGCCAACACTGTGAGGTAACGGAGGGTGGCGTTGGTCAATGCCCGGGTCGACGTGTTCGGCACCGCGCCGGGGATGTTGCCCACCCCGTAGTGGAGCACGCCATCGACCTCGTAGACCGGATCATGATGCGTGGTCTCCCGGATCGTCTCGACACAGCCCCCTTGGTCCACTGCGACGTCGACGATTACCGCACCCCGTCTCATCCCGGCCACCATCTCAGCGGTGACGAGCACTGGCGCCCGTCCACCTGGTACCAGCAC
>JANZZE010000133.1 GCA_026419545.1 Acidimicrobiales bacterium | reverse complement strand
CCTTGGGAACCTTCTCGGCGCACTGCGCTACTGGGTAGCCGACCAGCATGACGCCGACTCTTTCTACTGTGTCGTCGACCTCCACGCCATCACGGTCCCGCAAGATCCGCAGGTCCTTCGGTCGACGACCCTCGAGTTGGCAACGTTGCTGCTCGCGATCGGTATCGATCCCGACGTCGCCACCCTCTTCGTTCAGAGTCATCTCCACGAGCACACCGAACTGGCCTGGATCATGGAGTGCACCGCATCTATCGGTGAGCTCCGGCGCATGACTCAGTTCAAGGACAAGGCCGAAGGTGCTGAGTTCGTCTCGGGGGGGCTGTTCACCTACCCCGCTCTCATGGCTGCCGACATCCTGTTGTACGACACAGATCGGGTACCGGTCGGCGACGATCAGCGCCAACACCTCGAACTCGCCCGCGATCTCGCGATCCGTTTCAACCACCGCTACGGCGAGACCTTTGTCGTGCCTGAAGCAGCTATCCCGAAGGTGGGCGCCCGGATCATGGATCTGCAGCACCCCACGAGAAAGATGTCGAAGTCAGCGGCATCTCCCCAGGGCACGATCGACGTGCTCGAAGACCTGGGGTCGGTGGCGAAGAAGATCAAGCGGGCAGTCACCGACAACGACGCCCAGGTGCGCTTTGATCCGGACAAGAAGCCAGGTGTTTCGAATCTGCTCAGCATCCTCGCGGCGTGCACCGGCGAAGATCCCGAAGTGCTTGCCAGCCGTTACTCCCAGTACGGGCCGCTCAAAGCCGACACTGCCGACGCGGTCGTGGAACTGCTGCGCCCGATACAGCAGCGCTATCGGGAGTTGGAAGCCGATCCCGGCAGCGTCCGCGCCATTTTGAAGAAGGGTGCAGACAAAGCACGGGCTGTTGCCGCTCCCACCCTCGCTAGGGCCAAGGCTGCGCTCGGGCTACTCCCGGCTTGAAGTGTCGCCGGGAGCAAACCTGGCCGACGATCGCATCCCTTCCAGCCGCCGAATCCCTACCGTCCGCGCAAGTCCGCTTCAGAGGACTCGGCCCGCCACCGTTCAGTCGTCGTCTGCGTCTTTGAGCGCTTGGGCGATGTGTCGGGGCAGCGTCCAACTCTTCGGCGGTGAATGATGTTCTCGAGCCCACGCTTCAGTCAGCGGATCGCTGCCAGCCATGCCGAGCAGATCACCACCCAGGCGCGGATGCTGTAGGTAGAGGCCGACTTGACGGGTGAAACCCCGAGTCTGGGCCCATGCCTCAATGACCGCTGGATCGTGTCCCACTGCGGCTGCTGACAGCGTGGCGATGACCCGTCCGTAGGTCCCAAGTCTGGCTTGCGTCTTGCCGACGTCGTGAAGTAGGGCAGCTGCGAGCACCGGTCTGGTCGTGTCTTGACCCAGGGCAGCAGCAACACGTCGGGCGACAGCGGCCGCGTGACGGCGATCGGACCGTCGCATCATTGCCCACAGCCGCTGCTCTTCCGGCAACAGCAGCGACATCGCCCACTCCTCGTCGCTTGGGCGAGGTCCGACCGGCAGCAAAGACCCGAAGAAGCGGCGAATCAGGTGCGGGAGCCGGGCCATTGCTGGCGAGGCAGGTCAACCGGCGTGGTGGATGCAGTAGCGCGCGGTCGGCATGGCTTCTAACCGTGCGTCGGAAATGCGTTCACCACATACCTCACATAGCCCGTAGGTTCCCTCATCCAGCTTGGTGAGCGCTCGCTCGACGTCGCTGAGCTGTTCCCGCAACCGGCTCGCCAACGTCCGGGCTTCACCCTGTTCGGCTGCAACTTGGCCACTGTCGGCGAAGTTGTCATCGAACTCCATACCCTGATTCTCTGCACCAAGTTCCTGTAGCTGACGGCGGAGCTGGGCTTGTTCCGCCTCGAGGAGTTCGCGGGTCGCGTCGACACGAGCTTGATCGGTCTGGTCGTGCATTTCATCTGCTCGCTGTGTTTCCGCGGTCGAGGAACCGTCGACGACATAGCCGGCGGCATCGCCTGGGGCAGCAGGATCAGCGACTTCGGCATCCGGTTCAAACGGCACGCCGAAAGGCTACCGTATCCGGCGATCAGCCCGGACCTTCGCCCTCGGGTGGGCCGCGTCGTACACGGCTCGGAGCCGCTCAGTCGACACGAGCGTATAGAGCTGTGTTGTCGTGATCGACGCGTGACCGAGAAGCTCCTGGACCGCGCGAACGTCGGCACCGTGGTCCAGCATGTGCGTCGCACACGAGTGGCGCAGCACGTGCGGCGTGAGGCGGGCTCCGAGCCCAGCCCGGCTGCCGTATTTGCGGACGACACCCCAGATCCCCTGACGCGTCATGCGGCCACCGCGATTGTTGAGGAACACGGCGGTGGCGCTGTCCCGGTCGGCGCGCTCGGACTGGAGTAGGTCGCGACCACCCGGTTCAAGCCAGGCTGCCAGAGCTTCACGGGCAAGCCGCCCGACAGGGATGATCCGTTCCTTGGCTCCCTTTCCGAAGACCCGCAACGATGCCGCGTCGAGATCGACATCACTCAAAGAAAGGCCGGCGAGCTCTGAGATCCGGACGCCTGTGCCGTAGAGAACCTCGAGGATCGCTCGATCGCGGCGGGCAATCGGGCCCTCCCCTACCACCTGATCGATGAGACGCGTGATCTCGTCTTCACTGAGCGCTTTTGGCAAGCCTCGGGGGACCTTGGGTACTTCGATTCCGACGAACGGGTCGTCAGCCCGGATGTCCTCTTCGGCCAGGAACCGGTGAAAGGAGCGAACGGCGACACAGATCCTGGCCACCGATGCTGGTGCCCGATCTGATGACCGGACCTCCTCGACGAAACGAACGAGGTCGTCCGGTCTGACATCCAGTGGGGTCCGATGTTGGCGCGCCAACCACGAGGCATACAACCGGAGATCCCGGCGATAAGCGGTAAGCGTGTTGTTCGCGCGCCCCTTGCTCGCGGACAACCAGGTCAAGAACTCCTCGCATTCGAGTGGCAGAGCTATCGGGGCCGAACCTAGGGGCTCGGTCACGCTCAACTCCGATCGAGCAAGGTCAAGGTCAAGCCAATGATGGTCTTGGCGTCGGTTATGCGTCCTTGGGCGACCAACATCCGCGTCTCCTCGAGCCGGACCAGTTCGATCTCCATGTGGCGCTCCTCGACGCCTTGGCGATCTGGAGTGGCGAGTACGAGGTCTGTGGCACGAAAGATGTGCACCTCCTCGTCACTAAAGCCCGGCGAGTTGTGGAAGACGCATAGAGGTTCGATGACACCTGCGCGGTAGCCGGTTTCCTCTTCCAGCTCGCGTGCAGCTGCGATTCGTGGGTCCTCGCCCGCCACATCTCGCAAGCCAGCCGGGAGCTCGAGCATCTCGGCATCAAGCGGTGGACGGTACTGGCGGACGAGCACGACCTCACCGTTTTCGAGAAGCGGGACCACGCACACGGCGCCAGGGTGATGGACTACATCGCGTTCGAAGCGTTCAGCCGCCGGGCTCTCGAACTCCCCTATCCCCACAGTGACAACTCGACCCTTGTAGACGATTCGCTCATCGAGCCTTCGGAAGCCCGCTGCCATGTCGCCCTCTCAGCTCAACGATCGGTGACGACGACCGGCGTGTCGCGATCGAGGTGGATGAGATGAGGATTGCGGCCCTCGGCCCGTGCCATAGCTGCTCGGATGAATTCGCGAAACAGTGGTGCTGGACGATTCGGTCGGCTCTTGAACTCGGGATGGGCCTGAGTGCCAATCCAGAATGGATGATCGGCCAGCTCGATGAACTCGACCAGACGACCGTCCGGCGAGGTTCCGGAGCACGAGAATCCCGCGGCTTCGAATTTCGACCGGTACCTCGGGTTGAATTCGTAGCGGTGGCGATGCCGTTCGGAGACGACCTCTTTGCCGTAGATCTGCGCCACCCGGGATCCCGGCTTGAGTTCAGCCATATACGCGCCTAGCCGCATGGTGCCGCCGAGGTCATGTACGTTGCGCTGCGCCTCCATCAAGTCGATCACGGGATGCGGAGTGTGCGGGTCGAACTCGCTCGAGTTGGCGTTGGTGAGCCGAAGGACATTCCGGGCAAACTCGATCGTCATCACCTGCATACCCAAGCAAAGACCAAGACAAGGGATGTCATTTTCCCGTGCGTAGCCGGCAGCCGCGATCTTCCCTTCGACGCCCCGTTCACCGAACCCACCGGGGATGACGATGCCGTCGAGGTCCCGGAGTCGACCCTCGGCCAGCAGGCCTTCCACCACCTCGGCCTGTATCCACTCGATCCCGACATCGGCGCCCCAGTGAAAGCCGCCGTGCTTGAGGGCCTCCACCACCGACAGGTAGGCATCGGGCAGTTTGACGTATTTCCCGATGATGCCAATGCGTACAGGCTGGTCGGCGGTTTCGATCCGATCGACCAGGATCTCCCATTCCGACAAGTCGATGTCCCGATCGCCGAAACCGAGGAGTTCGCAGACGACGTCGTCGAGGCCCTCCTCATGCAACATGAGTGGCACCTCGTAGAGGTTTCGGGCATCGAAGGCATTGACGACCGCGTTCACTGGCACATCACAAAGATTTGAGATCTTGCGCTTCAACTCAGCCGAGATGGGCCCGGCGCTGCGGCACACGATCGCGTCCGGCTGGATACCTCGGCTCCGTAGTTCTGTGACTGAGTGCTGGGTCGGCTTGGTTTTCTGTTCGCCCGACGGACCTATGAAGGGCACGAGCGTGACGTGCACGTAGCAGACGTTGTCCCTTCCGACGTCGAGGCGGAACTGACGGATCGCCTCAAGGAAGGGAAGGATTTCGATGTCACCGACGGTTCCGCCGATCTCGGTGATGACGACATCGACTTCGTCGTCAAGCGCAAGTCGTTGGATGCGGCGCTTGATCTCGTCGGTGATATGGGGAATCACCTGGACGGTCTTGCCGAGGTAGTCGCCGCGTCGCTCGGCCGCGATCACCGCCGAGTAGATCGAGCCGGTCGTGGCGTTCGAATCCCGCGAGAGGCGCTCGTCGATGAAGCGCTCATAGTGGCCGAGATCTAGGTCGGTCTCTCCGCCGTCGTCGGTGACGAACACTTCCCCGTGCTCGAACGGGTTCATTGTGCCAGGATCGACGTTGATGTAGGGATCCAGCTTCTGGATCGTCACCCGCAACCCTCGTGACTTCAGTAGGCGCCCGAGTGATGAGGCCGTGATGCCCTTGCCCAACGAACTAGCAACGCCACCAGTCACGAAAATGTGTTTGGTCACGGGACCTCACCCTACCTCTACGAGCGGTAAGCGACGCGCATTGGCCCTGACCTGCAGGTTCGGTGCCGGCGTGGTCGACACGATCACCTGCGGAAGGGGTTGGCCCCAGCAGCCGCAGGGAATTCCTGTTGGTCGAGTCGCGCACCAGCTCAACTCGGGCGGAACACCGGGAGGTGGCGACCGTCGCTCAGTGGCTCCCAATCGAGCCGTACCCGGTCACCGACGGCCACCGCGTAGGGATCCTCGGCGAGGACGTTGCTCATCATCCGTACTCCCTCATCCAGCGAGATCAAGGCCACGACATAGGGCACCAGGTCGGCCATCTGCGGCAAGCCCGGTTTGGGCATCACACTGCAGGCATAGACCTCGCCGTTGCCCAAAGACTCGCGCCACTCGAGTGCTGGTGCGAGGCAGAACGGGCACACCTCCCTGGGGAACCAGTGACTTCGGGAACAAACCGGACACCAAGGCAGCACGAAGCGGCGGTCACGGGTCGCACGCCAAAACGCTGCACTCGTCTCAGAAACTGGCGGCTCGAATCGCATCGGAGCGCCTTCGGCTGGCGAGGGTCCTGTCGGCGGCGTCAAAGGGTCGCCTCCGTACCGAGCACGATCGTGGAGGTCGACGAGAGCACCCCTCCACAGCCGTGTGCGACCGCGATCTCAGCACCGCCGACCTGCCGTTGGCCGCACTGTCCTCGTAGCTGGCGAACTGCCTCGACCAAGAGGAAGATCCCATACATGCCAGGGTGCGTGTACGCGAGGCCGCCGCCGTTGGTGTTGGTGGGCAAGGAACCACCAGGGCCGAGCTTGCCATCTTCGACGAATGGCCCGCCCTCTCCTTTGGCGCAAAACCCGAGATCTTCGAGGGCCAGCAACACAGTGATGGTGAACGAATCGTAGATTTCGAGTACATCGACATCGGCGGGGCGGATGCCCGCCATGGCGAACGCTCGCGGACCCGATATCGAACCGGCCGTCACCGTGAGGTCCGGCATCTGCGAGATCATCGAGTGGGTGTGGGCAGTGCCAGCACCGCCCGTTGTGCACCACCGCCAAAGCCGGGGCCGCCTCGCTTCCGACTGGATCTCGGGGTTGCCGCATAGGTGATCAGGGCCACGTCGCATCGGCCAAGTGCGATGGCAGCGGTGGCATGTTCGCAGAGCACTTCGAAGCTTGAGCCTCCGGTCTGAGTCGAGTCCGTCCAGACCGGTTTGATGGCGAGGTATTCAGCGAGTTCCATCGAGTGCATGAACGCACCGCCCGTGCAGGCAAAGACTCCATCGACATCGCTGAGGCTGAGACCGGCGTCTTCCAGTGCCTCGCGAATGACGGTCATCTCAATGGCTCGATTCGTGCCCTCGAGTTCGCCGGTTGGTGACACGGCGTCAGCAACGCCGACGATTGCCGCTGCCCCGCGGCCTGGATGGGTCGCGCTCACAAGTTCCCCCTACTGGCTGGTACGGCCCCGCAGCAACAGCAGTCTGCGGCGAGAACCGGCAGCCTCGCCAATCGCTGGCGTCTGGTTCTCGCCGTCTCAGTCCCGCATGCGAGACCTCCGCACCCCGAATCGCTGGCGGCGCGCTTCCTCACGTGCCGTGGCCGACGTAGCCAACAACTCTTCGGCATGTTCGAGCGCAGCCACGCTCTCGGCCGAACCCGACAACATCCGGGCGATCTCGGCAACTCGTTCTGCGCCGTGAACTTGCTGGACCGATGTGACCGTCCGGCCCCTCATCGTCCGCTTCGTGACCGTCACCTGATGGTCAGCGAACGCCGCGACCTGCGGCAGGTGTGTGACCACGAGCACTTGGTGCCGGTGCCCGAGCGCAGAGAGGCTGCGTCCGACCGCGACCGCCGCGGAGCCCCCGATGCCGGCGTCGACCTCGTCGAATATCAGTGTCGGCGGCGCATCGCTCAGCACCAGTCGCACGGCAAGCATGGTTCGCGCCAGCTCGCCTCCAGAGGCCACCTTCGCGAGGGGAAGCAACGGGCTGCCCGGGTTGGCCGAAAACAGCATCGTGACGTCGTCGCCAGGGTCCGCGCCAACCTCGATCGCGAAGCGAGCCTTGTCGAGTGCGAGGCTGGCCAAGTTGGCCTCGACCTCAGCTGCAAGCGTAGGCGCGGCTCGGCGACGGGCTTCGCCAACCTCGTGTTCAAGCCGCTGTATCAGCTTCAGCTGCCCAACCCGCTGCTGCTCAAACTGACGTGCCAACTCGTCCCGCTGTTCGAGCTGGATCAAGCGCTTGTTCGCCGCCGACGCGTACTCCATGACATCGGCGAGCGTGTCGCCGTACTTGCGTTTCAGCTCATGCAGGACCCGGCGGCGATCACGGACGACAGCCAAGCGATCAGGATCGTCGTCGATCGCCTCAGCCAACGAACGGATCTCGGCCGAAACGTCCTGGGCTTCGGCGATCAATCCTCGGAGTCGCTCAGTCACCGTTCCGAAAGGGCCGCGTCCCGACAAAGCGGCAACCGCTGCGCTCAGCCCGTCGATTGCCCCGCCGTCACCGCTGAGCGCGCCGAGCGCAACCGATGCCGCGTCTCGATGTGCGGCGGCGTCCGCGAGGAGATCCTCCTCCCGCTCCAGCGCTAGGTCCTCATCGGGATCCTCAAGACCCGCCTTGGCCAACTCCTCCACTTGGAACCGAAGGAGATCGACTTCCCGGGCGCGGTCCCGTTCGTTGCGACCAAGCGCGGCAAGCTCCTCGTCGATGGCCCGCAGCTCGGCCCTGGCCGCCTCCAGGGGAGCGAGACCAACCTGGGCGTACGCATCCAGCGCGCTCCGCTGAGCTGCCGTCTTGAGCAGCGACTGGTGCGAATGCTGACCGTGTAGATCAACCAGTTCTGCACCGAGCTCGGCAAGGGCCGACGCCGTGGCTAATCCGCCATCGATGTAGGCGCGGGAGCGGCCGTCGCGTGGAATCACCCGCCGGACAACGATTTCGCGGCCGTCGGCGCCGGTGAAACGTCCCTCGACGACGGCCTCGCTTGCTCCATGACGCACCATGGTCG
>JANZZE010000132.1 GCA_026419545.1 Acidimicrobiales bacterium | reverse complement strand
CAAGGGTGCAGTCGACGATCGCTCGCGGTCGGTGTATTCGGGGCTCATCCGGGTCGAACGTGAAGCGCGGGGGACGAACGCATTCCAGACCAACAGCAATCTCAAACTGGCTGACGGCGCTTGGGCGGAATCCGTCCCGAACCTCGAGATTGAGAACAACGACGTTCGTTGTAGCCATGCGTCAACCGTCGGTCCCATTGACGAGGAGCAGCGCTTCTATCTCGAGAGTCGTGGCGTCCCCACTCCAGTCGCCGAGCGATTGATCGTCGCCGGATTCTTCGAGGACGTGCTGCACGCCGTTCCGTTGCCGTCGGTAGGGGCGTGGCTACGTGACCGCATCGGGGAGCGCATTTCGGCGAGAGAAAGTGCGGCGAGAGAGAGTGCAAGGTGACCGAGGAGAAACTGTGCAGCACCGATGACGTCGAGCCGGGTACAGCTCGACGCTTCGATTTCGGACCGCACCGCATCTGCGTCGTCCGGATCGGTGACGACTGGTATGCGATTGGGGACCGGTGCACGCATCAGGACGTCTCATTGTCCGAAGGCGAAGTCCATCCGGACGAACTCGAGATCGAATGCTGGAAGCACGGCAGCTGTTTTTCGTTGGTGACCGGTGAGCCGAGTTCGTTACCCGCCACCAAACCGACGCCCGTATACGAGTTGCGGGTCGACGGCCGAGACGTTTTCGTGGAGCTGCCATGAGTGGCATCGATCGACGCCGTGCCGCCGGTGATACGAGGGTTCGGTGATGAGCGAACTACGCATAGAGGGGCTCGAAGCTGGAGTGCAGGGTCGCACCATCCTCGCCGGAATCGATCTCATCGTCAGGAGTGGCGAGGTCCATGCGATCATGGGGCCGAACGGATCCGGTAAATCGACGCTCAGTCACGTGCTCATGGGCAAGCCCGGTTACAGGGTGACGGCCGGAAAGGTCACCCTGGATGGGGTTGACCTCATAAGACTCTCGCCTTGGGAGCGAGCCCAAGCTGGGTTGTTCCTCGCCATGCAATATCCGATTGAGGTTCCAGGGGTGGCCCTTGTCGATGTGCTCGAGGCTGCTGCCGTGGCGAAGGGTCGACCGGCCGATGAGGTACGCAATCGGGTAGAAGCCGAGGCCGAGCGCATCGGGTTCAACCCGGCGCTCCTCACTCGATCGCTCAACGTTGACTTGTCCGGTGGCGAGAAGAAGCGCAACGAAACTCTGCAACTCGCAGTGCTCGAACCGAAGATCGCCGTGCTCGACGAGCTTGATTCTGGGCTGGACGTTGATGCGCTTCGAGCATGCGCTCGCCGGATTGAGCGAGCCACGCAAGAGTTCGGGCTCGGAGTGCTGGCGATAACGCACTACCGAAGGTTGCTGACCGAACTGCGCCCGGATGTGGTGCACGTACTCGTCGCCGGTCGGATTGTTGCCAGCGGCGGCCCGGAGCTCGCTGATGAACTCGAACGTACCGGCTATGCGGCCTATCGCTCGGAAGCTGACCAAGTGGGCGAAGGAGCCGATCGAGCCAAGGCTGACCAGCGAACGGATCCGTTTGCGGATCCCTTTGCGTGACAGCAGGGCGGGCGACGAGCCACGAACGGCGCATGGTTGGGTTGGCGCTACTCCGGCGGAAGGCATCGGGCCGCTGGCCTCCGGCCCGCCGTGCAGTTGCCGCGAAGGAGAAGCCTCACTAGGATGAGGTTCTCGTGGGTTTTTGGTGTGGTGGCCTCCGGGTCGGCTTGCGGTTGAGTGAGGCTGGTGGCCTCGCTCCCGGTGAGGCTGCTTCCGGTCAGGGAGTCGGCAGCGGGACGAACAGGCGGTCAGATCGCCCTCCGTGTGGCAGGCTTGGTGTATGACCCGCGAGCCTGTTCTTGCCCCCGAAGTGTTAGAGGAACGAATTCGGGAGTTGCCGGCGTGGGCGATCGTAGACGGCAAGCTGCACCGTGAACTGGCGTTTCGAGATTTCAGCGAGGCGTTCGGGTTCATGGCCCGGGTTGCGCTCATTGCCGAAAAGCTCGATCACCACCCTGATTGGTCGAACTCTTGGAACAGAGTCGTTATCGACATCGTTAGCCATGCCGCAGGCGGCGTCACCGACCAATGCCTCGAGCTTGCAATGCAAATCGAAGCGTTGGTGCCCAACCGGACTTGAAAGGCCGAAGCTGCAACGGGCTTTCGGGTGTGGGGGTGTCGGATGTGGATCTGGAGTGCCCGAGTTGTGGGTGCTGGGGCCTGATCAGCCGATCTCGTCGAGGGCCTGGGTCAGCGTGTTCCAGGCCAGGGTGGCGCACTTGATCCGGACTGGGAATTTGACTACCCCGCGAAGCGCCTCCAGGTCGCCAAGCTTGACCCCGGAGCCGTTGACGGCCCCGTCCTCCCCCTCACCTCCTTCGCCCTCGAGGCTTGATTCGTGGATCGACATCATCGACTTGAAGGCCCGTATGAGCTCACGGACCTCGTCGACCGTCTTTCCTTTGACCGCAGATGACATCATCGACGCCGACGATTGGCTGATTGAACAGCCTTGGCCGGCGATCTTGATGTCATTGACGACGTTGTCGTCGCTGACCTCGAGGTAGATGACGATCTCGTCGCCGCACAGCGGGTTGAACCCCTCAACCTTGTGTGCGGGTGGTACGGGTAACTCGCCCCGATTGCGGGGGTTTCGGTAATGGTCGAGGATTATCTCTCGGTAAAGGTCTTCGAGCCCGGGCATTCGTGCGTTCCGTGTCCTGATCCTGGCGTTGGAAGTGTCTACAACATGAAGAAGTCGGCTGCCGATTCGAGCGCGGCGGCCAGCGCCTCGACGTCGGCCTCGTCGTTGTAGATGTAGAAAGAGGCACGAGCAGTCGCTTGGAGACCGAGTACACGCATCAGCGGCTTGGCGCAATGGTGCCCTGCTCGAACGCACACGCCGTGCTGGTCGAGCACTTGCGAGATGTCGTGTGGGTGGAGGTTGTCGAAGGCAAAAGAGAGCACGCCGCCGCGGTCCTGCGGGTTGACTGGTCCATGGATCTGGATCCGCTCGCCGAACCGTTCAGTCAGCACCTGCATGGCATGGCCGACGAGGTCGATCTCGTGCTGGCGCACGGCGACCATCCCGAGCGTTTCGAGATACTCGATCGCCGCGCCGAGGCCGATTGCTTCTGCTATCGGTGGCGTGCCTGCTTCGAACTTCCAGGGCAGGTCGTTTGGGGTGAATCCGTCGAGACGCACGTCGCGGATCATCTCGCCACCGCCGAGGAATGGCGGCATGGCATCCAGGAGCTCCTCTCGGCCCCAAAGGACGCCGATACCGGTTGGCCCGCACATCTTGTGACCGGAGAACGCGATGAAATCCGCACCCATCGCTTGAACGTCTGTGGGTAGGTGCGGCACGTACTGACAGGCATCAACAATGCTGATTGCTCCGGCTGCCCGGGCTGCATCAGCGAGTTCCCGTACCGGTGTCACCGTGCCGAGCACGTTGGACATGGCGGTGAAACTGAACGCCTTCGCGCCGTCGAGCAGTTGGTCGAGGTGCGTCGTATCGAGGTGACCATCCGCAGTGAGGGGAACCCAGCGGAGCTCGAGCTCCCGTTCTGTAGCCAGGATTTGCCAGGGAACGATGTTCGCGTGGTGCTCCAGGTGCGTGAGGACCACCGCGTCGCCAGGTGAGAGATTCGCCCGACCCCAACCCTGGATCACCAAGTTCAGAGATTCCGTTGCGTTCTTTGTGAAGACGACCTCGGCTGTGGATTTGGCGCCGATGAAGGAACGAACTCGGTCGCGAGCCGTTTCCAATTGGTTGGTGGCTTCCTCGGCGATCGAGTACACGCCTCGGTGCACGTTGGCGTTGATGTTTCGGTAGTACCAATCGAGCCGGTCGAGTACCGCCTGCGGCTTTTGGCTTGTGGCTGCGGAGTCCAGGTAGGTGATTGGCCGACCGTGGACGTGAACGTGGAGCAGTGGAAAGTCACGCTTGACAGCAGCGACATCGATCCTCCCGCACGCCCCTGTGGCCGGCGTCGGCGTCACCGCCATGCGTCGTAACCCTCCGCTTCGAGGCGGGCCGCGAGCTCAGGCCCGCCGGTTTCGACGATACGCCCATCGATGAGGACGTGCACTACGTCTGGCTCGAGCATGTCGAGTAGGCGCTGGTAGTGGGTGATGGCGAGCACACCCAGCTCGGGTCGTGCCGAGCACACCTCCTTGATACCTTTAGCGACCACCCGCAAGGCATCGATGTCGAGACCGGAGTCGGTCTCGTCGAGAATTGCGATCTCGGGTTCGAGGATTGCCATCTGCAAGATCTCGTTGCGCTTCTTCTCCCCCCCCGAGAAGCCTTCGTTGAGGTACCGGTCGGCGAAGGACGGATCCATCTCGAGCCGGTCCATCCATTCCATGATCGCCAGCCGCAATTCGAGCATCGACAATTCGATGCCCTTGCGGGCCGAGAGGGCCTGGCGGAGGAAGTTGAGCACCGATACGCCGGGGATCTCCTGGGGATACTGGAATGCGAGGAACATTCCGGCTTTGCCCCTGACATCTGGCCCCCAATCGGTGATGTCGTCACCTTTGAACACGATGCGACCGCTAGTGACCTGGTATTCGGGACTACCGAGCAGCGTGGAGGCGAGGGTTGACTTGCCGGAACCGTTCGGCCCCATGAGAGCGTGGATCTCCCCGGCACGGATTGTGAGATCGATTCCTTTGAGAATGTCGGCTGGGACTGCGTCGTCGCCTCGTTCCGGGACCGGGGCAACGTGCAGATTCTCGACGACGAACAGGGGCGGCTGGTCGCGCTCCGAACCTCGCGAGCCCTGCTGTTCCTCACTCGCCATATCGTCAGTCTATTAGCACTATGCCGATAGTGGAAATTGCCGGTCGCCTTTCGGGGAATCCTGAACGGTGCAGCCCGTCGGCAAGAATCTGGCCCGTGCGGGTGACAGCCAAAGTTGATTACGCCGTCAGGGCAGCGACAGTGCTCGCGCAAGCGGCTGCGGCGGGCCGCGGCCCGATGAAGGGTGACGAGATTGGCGAACAGCAGGGGATACCCCGCAAGTTCCTCGAGAACATTCTCGGCGAGATGCGCCAAGCAGAGATCCTTCGGAGTCAGCGCGGTGCTGAGGGTGGTTACTGGCTCGCCCGACCAGCCGAGATGATCACGATCGCCGACATCATCCGGGCAGTGGAGGGACCGCTCGCCAACGTCCGAGGCGAACGACCTGATGCCGTCATCTATCCGGAGACTGCGGCCGTGTTGCGTGACCTGTGGGTCGCAGTGCGGGCCGCACTTCGCTCGGTGCTCGAACAGGTGACTTTGGCTGACGTCGCGGCCGGAGCTCTCCCAGCCAATGTCGCAGCGATGCTTGCCGATCCAGATGCCTGGCGACCACACTGAGCAGGGGAGGACGTCGGTTTACGAGCTGAGAGCAGCTCGCCGCAGGGAAAGACTCGGCGAGTGGGCCGACCACCGAACTCTGAGGTCGCTCACTCGCAGAGATCGAATCGGTGGTCTTTGCCCGCGAGTGCGCCGGTCCGCCAGTGCGCCTGGGGTCGCTTACTCGTACAAGTCGAGTAGATGGTCGATCGTGGCGTAGATGCGCGGCACGTAAGGCAGACCGAGTTCGGTCGCGAACAAGAGTTGGAGGCCGACTCGGTTGATCGCCTCCAGTTTCAGCTCGACCCGGAAGATCTCGAACCAAAGCTCGCGGTCAATGGTGATACCGGACGTCTTCTCCACGGTCCAGCGATGGTGGTCGACCAGCTCATCGACCTCGCTGCGGGGGGTGCCGGGCAGCATGGTGAACGTGAGCATTTCGGCCAGATCCCGCTGAGGGACGTCGACGATGGTGAGTTCCCAGTCATAGATGACCGGAGAGCCGAGTCCTGGGGTGGAACGCGGCACCGGTCCTTCTGGCTCGAAGCGACGGAAACAGACGTTACGGGGGTTGAAGTCGTTGTGGGCGAGGGTGTGCGGGAAGGCGTCCTTGATGGGGTGCCAGTCCTCGATCGAGTCGATGATGGTCTTCCGTCTTGCGATTGATTCGTCAGATGCGATCCCAGCGAAACGTGTCTTGGCTAACTCCACGAGCGCGTCCCACAGGTCGCGGTCGGCGACGAGGTCGGCGGTCGCGATGCGGCGGGGTAGCCAGCTGAACTTTTCGAGGTCTGGCTGCTTGCCGAACCACTGCCCGTGGATGGTGCCCATGGCCCCGAGTGCAAGACGAACCGCCTCGACGTTCCACCCGACAAGATCGTTCGCCCGGTCGAGCAGCATCGGCTCGGTGATCCGCTCGATCATGAGCAATGTGGTCGGATCCCCGGGCTCGAGAAGCGTGCCGTAATTGTGGGGTAGGAAATCCTGTAGCGGTTCGTAGGATTCCTGCAGTTCATAGAGCCGGATCTCTCGTGCGCTAGTGCCGAGCAAGGCACGCATCGCTTGGTAGTCAGTAAGCGGTCGAGGCAGTGATAGGTGTTCATCCCTGATGATCTGGGGGATGAGCCGATCTCCGACCCCGTCACCCTCGGTGCGAGCTTTGAGGATCAGTGGAAGCACGGTCGGCGGGCCTGACAGCGACGGGTCGAATCGGTAGACGACATCAATGGGCAGCACACCAGCCAGGTCGCCGACTCGATCAGGCGAATATTTCGAGTCACGCCAGGAGGTCTTCAGCTCGTCGCTCTCGGGAACGCGGCCTCGTAGTTCCACCACCACGAGGTCAGGAGCGTCGAACCGTTCCCGTAAGCAGCTTTCGACCCAGCGCGGCAACTCATCCCATCTCATCTCGTCCGCCTCTGCGTTGAGGGCGCTACCTCACCAACCCCGGTCGATCCATTCCTGGAGGTGAGGCCGCTCGGTGCCGATGGTCGTATCGTCGCCGTGCCCGGGTAAGACCAGTGTCTCTGGGGGAAGCACGAACAGCTTGCGATCGATCGACTCGATGATCGTCGGGAAATCCCCACCCGGGTACTTCGTTGCCCCGGGACCACCGGGGAACAGCGTGTCGCCGGAGAACAGGATGGGGGATCCTTCGAGCTTGAAGCAGATCGAGCCGGGTGTGTGACCCGGCGTGTGGATAGTGCGCAGTCGCAGGCGCCCAACCTCGATCACCGAGTCGTCCTCGAGGATGAAGTCGTAGCTGTCGAGCATCGATGCGTCTTCGGCGGTGACCCCAACGTCGTAGCCGGCATCGCGCACGGCCGGGACGGCTTGGATGTGGTCCCAGTGACCATGGGTTTCGAGCACCCGTCGCACCCCGAGGCGTTGGCACAAATCGAGGAGCTTCTCGTGTTCGTTGGCTGCGTCGATCAGCACCGCGTCACCCGTTTTTTTGCACCGGAGGACGAAGACGTTGTTGTCAATCGGGCCAACCACGAGCTTGTGGATCTCGGCCTGTTCGTCCTCGTAGTGCAAGGTCGCCATGGCTGTCAGGTTAACGGTGCCAGGGAACCTTGGCGGGAGACCGACGGCGAACTGGTTCTTGACCGCACGGTCTAGTAAGAATGGGCAACACCAGAACCGACTGCACCGGACCTGAGCTGTCTGTTGTCACCAAGTGGCGAGCAGCGTGAGGGCCGGTAGCGACCGCACCAAGGGGGCGTCAAGCGTGAACTTTGCCTTCAGCGAGGAGCAGGAAGAGCTCCGCAATGTGGTCCGCCAGTTCCTCGAGGCCAAATCGCCCGAGTCTGCGGTCCGCGAGTTGATGGAGACGAAGCAAGGGTACGACCCTGAGGTCTGGCGCCAGATGGCTGAACAGCTCGGCCTGCAGAGTCTTATTATCCCCGAGGAGTACGGCGGCCAGGGTTACAGCTATATCGAGCTGATCGTGGTGCTCGAGGAAATGGGCAAGTACCTGCTCTGTGCTCCCTATTTCTCGACCGTTGTGCTCGCGGCCAACACTCTGCTGCACTCCGGCGATGAGGCGGCCAAGAAGGAGTATCTGCCCGGTATTTCCTCCGGCGAGGTCATCGCGACGCTCGCGTTCACCGAACCGAATGGTCGGTGGGACGAATCCGGTATCGAGGCCACGGCGACAGCCAGTGGAGACTCGTGGAAGATCAACGGCACCAAGATGTTCGTGATCGACGGCCACACCGCCAACCTCATCTTGGTCGCAGCTCGCACTCCCAAAGGCGTGAGCTTGTTCGCAGTCACGGGTGATGCCCCCGGTCTGACCCGTACACCGCTGTCGACGATGGACATGACTCGCAAACAAGCCAAGCTCGAATTCGCCGATGTCGAGGGTCGGCTGATCGGCGAAGAGGGCAAGGGCTGGGACGTGCTCTCAACTGTCCTGGACCTCGCGGCGGTGGCGCTGGCGGCCGAG
>JANZZE010000131.1 GCA_026419545.1 Acidimicrobiales bacterium | reverse complement strand
CCCGGCGCCCTCGCATCGACCGCCGATTCCGCGAGGCGTGGGCTGCCTACCGCGCCGTCAACGAGTGCTTCGCCCACGCAGTCGCCGAGTCCGCACCGCCCGGCGCTGCGGTCTTGGTGCAGGATTACCACCTCACACTGCTCGCACCCGTTCTCCGGGAGGAACGCCCAGACCTTCGGCTAGTGCACTTCTCGCACACCCCGTTCGCCCCACCCGACGCCTACCGGGTTCTGCCCCGTGAGGTGCGGGAAGAACTGTTTGCAGGGATGGCAGCGCACCGAGCGTGTGGCTTTCACACCGAGCGCTGGGCCGACGCCTTCACAACTTCGGTCCAGGAGTTTGCCGGTTACAGTCCCGACATCTTTGTTGCTCCGCTCGCTCCCGACCCGGTCGATCTGGGCACAACCGTCGCTTCCAATGCCTGTAACGAAGCGCTCGCCAGAATCGACGAGCAGATCGGAGGACGCTCGCTGATCGTCCGGGTCGACCGAATCGAGCTTTCGAAGAATTTGCTCCGGGGTTTCCATGCCTTCGACGATCTGCTGGAGCGCTATCCGCAATGGCGAGAGCGGGTCGTGTTCGGAGCGTTCCTCTATCCATCGCGGGATGGGCTGCCCGAGTACCTCGCGTACCGGGCCGAGGTCGAGTCGCTCGTCAACCGGCTGAACCAGAAGTGGGCCACCCGCGACTGGCAACCGATCCTCGTGGATACCTCCGACGACTTCCCAGCGTCGGTTGCGGCACTCCGGCGTTACGACGTGCTGTTGGTGAACCCCATCCGGGATGGGCTGAACCTGGTCGCAAAGGAAGGTCCGTTGGTCAATGAGCGCAACGGCGTGTTGTTGCTCTCCACTGAAGCCGGCGCGTTCGCCGAGCTAGGCGATGTCGCCCTCGCAGTTGAGCCGTTCGACATTGGTGGCACCGCCGATCAGCTCCACTTAGCGCTCTCGATGAGCCAGCCGGAACGGATCGCGCACGCAGGAGCCGTGCGCAGCGCCTCAGCGAAGCGAACGCCGCGCGACTGGCTGGCCGACAACCTCGCGGCCGCAAATTGATCGCGACAAGCCCGCATACGGCTACCGGGAGCCACAGTCCCACATCCGAGACCCACGTGCCCGAAAACCAGGCGGACAAGTTCGATGCGGGCGACGAGTGCTCAGTATGAGCGGGCGAAGACAGCATCGATCGTGGCGGGCTGGCCACACACCACGCACGGTGCTTCGCCGCCGCGTTGTGCCAACGGGAGGCAACGGATCGTCACTGCGAGCGGTTTGAGCGGCTCTTCACAGGAAGCTCGCTCACACCATTTTGCCAGCACGAACGGCGTTCGTCCCTCCACAGCAAAGGCAGCGGTGAATCCCTCGAAATCGACGATGTCGTCCCGGGTATTGGCGGCCATGAAGGCCCGGGCCTGGTCGAGGTAGCCCGACTGAAGTTCCTCGAGCAGCGCCCCTACATCCGCGGCAAACTCGGCCCGGCCAACGGTCTCGCGTTCGTTGGCTGCCGAGCGACGGCGGAACGTCACCGTTCCCGCATCAGCCTCGCGGCCGCCGAGCTCGACGATGATCGGCACGCCGCGCTTGATCCACTGCCACTTCTTGTCGACTGGACGATGAAGTCGTTCGTCGACCTTGACCCGGACCGGCCCATTCCGAAACCGAGCAGTGGACTCGACCTCGGCCGCAACTGACCGGCAGTAGGCCAGCAGTGCGTCGTCACGTTCATCATCTCTTGTGTATGGGATGACGACGATTTGGGTCGGCGCGACGGCCGGGGGGATACGTAACCCGTCGTCGTCACCATGCACCATCACCAACCCACCGATGAGCCGTGTCGACACGCCCCAGGAGGTCGTCCACGGGTGAACGAGCTCGCCGTTCTCATCCGTGAAGATCATGTCCGCTGCACGAGAGAAGTTCTGGCCGAGGAAGTGCGACGTGCCGCATTGCAGCGCCTTGCCGTCCTGCATCATCGCCTCGATCGTGTAGGTGTTCTCCGCGCCAGGGAACCGTTCGCTCGCCGGCTTCTCACCCGCAATGACCGGCATGGCCAGCACGTGCTCGGCGAACTCCCGGTAGACCTCATGCATCTTGGCCGTCTCTTCCCGAGCTTCCCCGGGGGACGCGTGCGCGGTATGGCCTTCCTGCCACAAGAACTCGACGGTGCGAAGCAGCACACGGGGTCGCATTTCCCACCGCACCACGTTGGCCCATTGGTTCAACAGCAACGGCAAATCCCGGTACGACTGGATCCAACGCTTCATCGACTCGCCGATGATCGTCTCTGAGGTGGGTCGGACCACGACCGGCTCCTCGAGCTCGCCAGCTGGCACCAACTCGCCGTCTCGCATCTCGAGCCGGTGGTGCGTGACCACCGCCATCTCCTTGGCGAACCCTTCGACGTGGGCTGCCTCTTTGCGGATGTAGGAGAGCGGAACGAACAGCGGGAAATAGGCGTTCTCGTGCCCGGTCTCGCGAATGCGGCGGTCCATTTGGTCACGCAAGAGCTCCCAGATGCCATAGCCCCACGGCTTGATCACCATGCAGCCGCGGACATGGGCCATCTCAGCAAGCTCGCCCTGCTGCACCACCGCCTGATACCAGGTCGGGAAGTCTTCGTCACGCGTCGGTTGGATCGCGGTCTTGGCCATTGCCGAACGCTAGCGTGGGGCCTCAGCTCGCCTTGCGGCCCGACGTTTCCAGCAATTGTTCAAGCAGATGGAGCACGCCAGCTGGACCGTCGACTGTGAAGTCCGCTCGTGCGATCATCTGCTGCGACTCTTCAGGGCTACGCACCGCAACTCGAACGGTATAGCGACCTTCCGCCGCGAGGGCGTCAAGGGCATCGAAGGCCGGCAGGTCACCGACGTCGTCCCCAATGAAGAGCACCGCATCGAGTTCGCCGGCGAGATCCAACACAGCCGTTCCCTTGTCAGCAGCAATCGGCGGATGCAATTCGTAGCTCATGCGGGCTGGCCGCATGACAAGCCCCGAACGTTCGGCTTGCTTCTTTACGAACTCCCGAACCGCTGGCTCAATTTCTGGGTTGCCCCGGTAATGCAGGGTAAGCGACAAGCCCTTGCTCTCCACTCGCATGCCCTCCGGCCCTTGGGCACGAGCGATCGAGACAACGTCGTCGATGACCTCGCGCCACGCACCGCCTTGTGGGTGGTCGTGGCGCTCGCCATCGATGATCGATTCGAGTCCATAGAGCCCAGATACCACGACCGACGGAGGGAGCAGGTCGCTGAAGAAGGAAACGGGACGACCTGACAGGATCGCAACCCGGCCATAGGCAGAGGCAAGGCGATCGAGGACCTCGGTGATCCCAGTGAGCGGCCACGCCTGGCTGGGATCTTCAACGATCTCTGCAATCGTGCCGTCATAGTCACAGAAGATGCCCGCCTTGACCGGCTCGCGTCGGAGCGGTTCAAGGACCGCTACTGGCGAGAACTGAGTCACGCGCGGAGATTACCTAGTGGCCACTGCGACGGGGCAACACCGAACCCTCTGTGTGAGCTGGTACGCCACGACTTCCACGACAGACGGCACACCAGCAGCCAGTGACACTGCCTCCGCTGTCGTTGACCCGATACACCGCAAACCCCGGCAAAGACAGCAGATCACCACACGGCGACGCGCTTCCGCCGCCGCGCCTGCAGTCGAACCGCTCCCGCCAGGCGGGTCAGAGCTTCTGTTCAGCGCCGAGATCGACGAGGACCTCAGCACCGTTGGCTGCAACAGGTGGCGGAGTCGACATTTGCTCGACTCGCTCTTCGGGAATGCCGAATTGTTTTGCGATTTCAATTGCTTCGGCCCGTAGCTCGCCTTGGTAGAACACCTTGCTTTGCGGGAGTTTCACCGGGTCGTCAACTGCTGGGAGCGTCTTGTAGCCGAGCGCCTGCAGCTTTTGCGTCCCTTTGATCGCGACCCCTTCCTGACCACCGGCGTTTGCGACTCTCACCGCGATCGAGCCCGGAGGCTTGAGCGGCACGGTCGTTGATGGTGGCTCGGTTGTGGCCGTCGACGTCGACGCAAGCGGCCGGGTCGTGGTCGTCTCGCCAACGGTGGTCGGAGAGGAACCAGCTACGAGATTGCCCTCGGTCTGGTAGCCCTTTGCCAGCACCACCACGCCGAGAATCACCGACCCGACGATCAGCAGCGCACCTCGCAGGGAGGCGACCTCCGGTGAACCTTCGCTCCCAGGCGGGCGTGGTGTACGTGCACCCCGACTGCGTTTCCCGGTGCGCTGTGAAGGTGCAGCGGCGAGGATCGCCAGCGGGTCCTCGTCATCGCTGACAGGGGCACCGGGTAACGGGCGCGCCTGACCTGCACCTTGTTGCGGGGCATCCGGTCTCGGCAGATCGCTCATCGGGACCGCCATTCGGGCACAACGCGGACCTTACTTGACGGCGAACCTGCGATTGCAGACCAGCGTCCACGTCACGACACCGCCTTTGCGCCGAAGGGTGGTGTCGCAGAGGAGAGAACCTTGCGCGTGCCGGGGTTCAAAGAAGGTGCCCGGGTTCAAACAAACAGGTGAACGTCGAGTTGTGAAGATCCTGAGAAGTGACGTCGTCGGCTTCGGGGACTGGACAGGCAGCCAGCTCGGCATCAACGGTTCGGTGGCTGGCTCGCTTGATAACCCTCGTGACGAGCTCGGCGACGGCGATCTCGCAGGCGGCGGAGACGCCGCACAACAAGCGGGTCGTATTCATAGGCCTCGGGAGCCTCAAGCAGCTCATTGAGGATCTGGTAATAGCGTGTCGCCGACAGGCCGAAGCGCTCGCGGATCAACGCTTCTTTGGGCCCGGTCTCGTTCCACCACGTGCGTTCGAAATCAAGAATCGCCTTGTCCCGGTCGGTGAGCGCGTTGCTGGAACGACCTAACCGAGGCTCGCCACCAGTGACCACTGTCGTAGAAGGACCGTCGCTCGCGCTCTGGTGGGGATGATCGCTGCTGCTGTCACACTCCTCGGTTGTCTCCACAGCGACAACCCTGGCCCACCCGCGCGCGTGAATCAAGCACCCTCAGTGCACCGTCCACCCCCCTTCTCTGACGGGTGCGTTTCTCCCCCCCCGCATAGCGGGTAGAAAAGCACCCATCAGAGAAGAGTGGGGTGGGTACAGCGTCGTGCGGTTCGTGCTCCTAGGCTGTTCCGGCGCTGACGAACAATGCCCGAGTAGCTCAGTTGGTCAGAGCAACCGCCTTGTAAGCGGTAGGTCGTGGGTTCGAATCCCACCTCGGGCTCGCTCCGGACCGCGGGCAACAGCCGCTGGTCCCAGGCCAGAGGACCTCGACCACGTCGAATGCCAGACACCGACGCCAGCCGGGAACTGCTGGCCTGCGAGGAACGGCGGCTACGCCGTGGTGACGAGTCAATCAAAGCTGCTCGCCGACCGCGTGGTCATGCGGGCCGTCCCAGCCCTTGGCGCCACAGCCCACAACAATGAATCACCCGGTTCGCTAAGTTGCCGGCAATGAGCATCCTCGGCAACAGCGTGGTCCGGCGCGAGGACCCAGCGCTCCTTCGAGGCGAAGGAACATTCATCGACGGCATGGAGATCGAGGGTGCACTCCACGCCACGTTCGTCCGATCGACGATTGCGCACGCCCGAATCAGCTCGATTGAGGTTCGTCAGGCACTCGAGCTCGACGGCGTCGTCGACGTTGTCACGGCAGCGGACATCGATCTACCGGATCTTTCCCCCGAGTCGCCGATCATGAATGCGGCGATGGGCCGGCCGTTGCTGGCGCGCGACACCGTTCGTTTCGTCGGCGAGCCGGTGGCAGTCGTCTTGACGGAGGAGCGATACCACGGACCGGACGCCGCTGAACTCGTGATCGTCGACTACGAGCCACTGGCACCAGTGGTCGACCCGCTCAGCGCGCTGGCCGCGGACGCGCCGCTGCTGTTCCCCGCGGCTGGCTCGAACGTCGGGATGGAGATCGACGCTCGGTCAATGCAGGCCGACTTCAGCGGCTGCGACGTCGTGGTGCGGAAACGCATTCGTAACCAGAGAGTGGCGCCCGCGCCGATCGAGCCACGTGTCGCCGCGGCCTGGTGGGAGGGTGAAGGCGAGCAAAGCCGCTTGGTGCTGTACCTTGCGTGTCAGGGCGTGCACCCGATTCAAGCCAAACTCATGGAGGTCTACGGGCTGCCAGCCGACCGGGTGCGGGTCGTCTGCCCCGACGTCGGCGGCAGCTTCGGCGCCAAAGCTGGGACCTACCCCGAATGGGTGCTCCTCGGTGCGCTGTCGCGGCGGGTCGGACGTCCCGTGCGATGGACGGAGACCCGGACTGAGAACCTGACAGCGATGGGCCATGGTCGGGGCCAGGTGCAAGACATCACCATCGGGGGCACTCGCGACGGGAGGGTGACCGCGTACCGCCTCGAGGTCGTGCAAGACGCCGGCGCCTACCCGGCAATCGGCGCGCTGCTGCCGTGGATGACCCGGTCGATGGTCACCGGGGTCTACGACATCCCCAATGCGGAGTTCTCGGCCCGATCAGTCGTGACCAACACCACTCCGGTGGTTGCCTACCGCGGCGCGGGTCGGCCCGAGGCCGCCGCTGCGATCGAGCGGGCGATGGACCTCTTCGCCACCGAGATCGGGATGGATCCAGCCGAGGTCCGCCGCCGCAACTTCATCCCTGCGGATGCGTTCCCGTACACGAACGCTGCCGGCACGACCTATGACTGCGGAGCGTATGAGAAAGCGTTGGACCTCGCGCTCGAGGCAGCCGGTTACGAAGAGCTTCGTGCCGAGCAGGAACGGCGGCGCCAAGCTGGGGATACCCGGGCGCTCGGGATTGGTCTTGCCACCTACGTCGAGATCACGGCGTTCGGCGGTGGCGGAGAGTTCGGGTCGTGCGAACTTCGCCCTGACGGGTCTGTCCTGGTCAAGACCGGATCGAACCCATATGGCCAAGGTCACCACACCGTTTGGTCGCAGCTGGTGAGTGCTCGGCTTGGCATCCCGATGGAAAAGATCGAAGTGGTCCACGGTGACACCGACCTCATACCTTCGAGCTCGATCACCGGTGGGTCCCGCTCGGTGCAGCTCGCAGGAACCGCAGTGTGGGACGCGGCCGGCAGACTGGTCGACCTAGCGCGACAGCGAGCCGCCGATCACCTGGAGGCGGCAATCGAGGACATCGTGTTCGACCAATCGCTCGGACGGTTCTATGTTGCTGGGACCCCTGCGGTCGACGTCACTTGGGCGGAGCTGGGTGCAGCAGCTGATGGAACCGGCAATCCACTCGTCGGGCTTGCCAACTTCTCGGCCCCGGGAGCCACCTTTCCGTTCGGCGCCCACGTCGCGGTGGTCGAGGTCGACACGGAGACCGGCAGCGTCGAGCTCAGCCGACTGATCGCCGTCGACGATGCCGGCACGATCCTCAATCCACTGCTCGCTGAGGGCCAAGTGCACGGTGGTCTCGCTCAAGGCGCAGCTCAAGCCCTCCTCGAGGAAGTCCGCTATGACGCTGATGGGAACCCACTAACTTCGAACTTCGCCGACTACGGGGTGATCTCGGCCTGCGAACTCCCCATGTTCGAGAGGATCCCGATGGAGACCCCCACTCCGGTGAACCCGCTTGGGGCCAAGGGCATCGGCGAGTCCGGGACGATCGGAGCAACTCCAGCAGTGCAGAACGCAGTAATCGACGCAGTTGCTCACCTCGGCGTCGATCACATCGATCCCCCGCTCACACCCGAACGGGTCTGGCGGGCACTGCAGGCCCGTTCAACGGACCCTCCGTCTCCTTGACACAAGACGAGACAGGGTCGCGGCAGTCGGCGTTCCATTGAGCATTCCAGTTTCAGGAAATTTTAAGACTTCTACGATTTTCATATCGTCATAGGCACAATTCTGAGCATTGGTTCGCGCTCATCGCGCAACTTTATTCACTTGCAGAGCATGTGTTTACAAACAATGAGGTACGCACCACGATCCGCAGCAATTTTGACCTGAGAACACTTTGACCAACCAAATGCTGTTTCGTATCGTCCGCCCTTGAACAAAATCCCCGCCATTTTTTACGGCGCCGGAAGTATGCGCTACTGAGCATAAACGAGTCCTAGAGATCTCCGACTAGTTTTTGAAGAGGCTGGTTTAGTTCACTGATGTGTGATCAACTCACCGTTTCAAGCGACGCCGGCACGCGAAATTGGGCAGCGTCTACCTAGCTATCGCTCAACCGGTTCAGTTTGGCGCGAATCTACATCATTCACTAGCTTTGCACTCGTTTGCGGCGCTCAATGGCGTTCGATGTGGCCCCGCTCCGGGAAGGACTTACTGATGACCATAAGCATGCAGGAGGCCATCTCGCGACTAACAGATTTCTGGCTCGGTCATGGCTGTGTTCTCGCACAGCCGATCAATACCG
>JANZZE010000130.1 GCA_026419545.1 Acidimicrobiales bacterium | reverse complement strand
GGTAGGCGGTAGGTGCATAGCGCAGTATTGACATGTGTCTTGACATCTGTCAATGGGTTTGAACAGGTTACTCGGCGGCCGGATGACGTCCCCGAAGCCCGTCGAACAGCACGTCGACCGCTGCGCGCGCGTGGTGCCGAACGGCTGCGGGATCCCCTGGCTCGACTGGCTCACCGAATCGCTCGGCCAAGGCCGGGAAGGTAGTGGGCCCGCCTGCGCCGTGGGTCAGCAAGAAGTACACGAGAGCAACCGAGGTAGTGGCGACCTCGCCGCGGCGGTGGAGGTCGGCCAGGAGTTGCGCGCCGAGTTCGCCGACTGGCTTGATGTAGCGCTCGAAGAGGTAGTCGAGTCGTGGTCCGGGTGCGGCGGCCTCTCGGTTGATGATGCGAAGCAATGCCGGACGAGCCGCATTAGCCTCGACAAAGCGCACCATCCACGCCCGCAATCGAGCGACGTCGTCGGGGAACGGCTCGGTGGCCAGTGGGAGCAGGTCAGCGAGCAGCCGAGAAAATCCGTGGTCGACCGCGGCGTACCAGAGGCGTTCCTTGGAACCGAAGCGCTGAGGGATGAGGTTGTGGCTCACCCCGAGGGTTCGCGCAACTTCTCGAACCGAAGTGCCGGCGAAGCCGTCCCGTGCGAATGCCTCGAGCGCTGCGTCGAGAAGCTCCTCGTCGCTGACGACACGTTCACCGGTTCTCTCGCTCACGGCCGAGCAGCGTAGGCGCCGGTTCTGAGGGGCGCGAACGAGTGCTAGTGGGTGCTCCCAGCGAGCAGGTCTTGTTAGGCGAGCCCGGATTCCTCGGTCAGCTGCGCATGAATCGCGGGGCGCTCCTGCACGGGGACGTGGTTGAGCGAGAGCTCAGAGCAGACGTTCGTTTGGAGCCACGAACGGAAGGCCATCCATGCTCGCGGGCACGAGCGGCCCAAAGTAGGGAACGGTGACTTCTTGAGAGGTCAGCGGTTCGGGTGGTGCCGAGACCAACAGGACGAGGCTGCTTGCCCGTCCCATTTCGGCCAGTCGCTGAGCGAGTAGACCGCCGAGGCTGGGGCCGACGATGAGCGGGAGCTGCACCGCTCTGTGGTGACGTTCGGGCCCGTCGAGGCCAAAGCGTCGTACCCGTTGCCCCTACACTCGGGATTAGTGAAGGTGGCTGCGAACTGGCCGTTCATAGGTCGCCAAGTGGAGCTGCAACGAGTGTTGCAGGCGTGTCATGACGGCAGATGTGTCGTCATTCGCGGTCCTGCGGGAATCGGCAAGACTCGCTTGCTTGACGAGGCAGTGCGCAGGCTGGATGGGTCGGTTCACCGCGTCAGGGCTGTTTCTGGGTTGTCGGGAGCTCCTCTCGGGGTGTTCGTGCCGCTCATAGGTGAAAGCATCGGTGATGGTGCGGTCGATAACCTCCGGTCTCTGTTGACTGAGGCAGGGGGCCAATCGGTCCTCGTCGTCGACGACGCTCACGCACTTGACCAGGCATCAGCAGGTCTGGTCCAACAGGTCGTCGTTCACCGTTGGGCGCCTGTCGTGCTCGCGACCCGCAGTGGGGCCGGCCTCCCGGTGTCGCTCGAGGGTTTGTGGTCCGAAGGTGTTGTCGAGTTCATCGACATCGGTCCACTGGACGACGAGTCACTGCATAAGATTCTTGAAGACGTGCTCGAAGGGGCCATCGAACGGGGAACCCGACAACGGCTGCTCGAGGCGTCTGAGGGAAACGTGCTTTACCTGCGCGAGTTGCTTTACGCGTCGGTGTCGGCCGGCGCGCTTGTCGCTGACAACGGGATCTGGCGGCTGCGTGGTCAGGTGGCAGGAGGCCCGACGCTCGAGGATCTGATCCGCGCGCGCCTTGCTTCGCTGGATCTTGCCGAACGTCAAGCCATCGAGTGCCTGGCCGTCGCTGGCGAGATCCCACTGGAATGGGCGGCCTCATTGACTGAACCCGGTGTCCTGGAGCATCTCGAGCGTGAGGCGTTCGTCACGACCCGCTGTGTGAACCGGTGTACGCACGTAGATCTCGCACATCCCCTACACGGAGAGGTCGTTCGTCGGCATCTCCCTCGTTTGGCTCTCGTGCGCATTAGCAGACAATTGGTGCAGCTCGCTGTCGAGGGTGGCGCGATCCCCCACGGCTACGAGGCACGAGCCGCACGTTGGGTGCTCGATGGCGATCCCATGGTGAGCAACCTCAGCGGCACACAGCTCGAGCAACTGGCCCGCCGGCTCCTCGAACTCGGCGACCCGTTACTCGCTGCAGAACTCGGGGAAGCAGTGTTCGAGCGCGATGGACTCGTGAGCGCTGCAGTTTTGGCGGCCTGGTGCCGGGGTGATCACGGCGACCACTTGGGCGCGTATGCGCTGTTCGAACGAGCTGCCTCCTGTGCTGCAAGGGTCGACTCGGAATTGCGTGCTGGCCTCGAGGTGGAACTTGCCGGGAGCCGATGGTGGGGACGTCAGGATCTCGCGGGGGCGTTCGAGCACCTCGAACGTGCTCGAGCACTAGGACCAGATGCCGCGGCGCTCGCCGATGCGCAGGCTGCGATGTTCTGCGTACTCGACGGCCGGGTCGCAGAGGCCATCGCCTCTGGCGAGCCGCTGCTTCGTCATCACAACGATGCGGTCGCGACTGTGGCAGCTGCGGCACTTGGCCCAGCCTTGGCTGCTGCCAGCAGGCCCGCAGATGCCCAGCGCAGCGCGAGCATCGGTCTCGAACGGGTTGTGAGCGCGGGGCTCGTCCTCCCATCGATCGCTGGGGCACACCTCATCAGCATGATCTTCGCAAAACTGATTGAAGGCGACCTACAGGGAGCAGATGAGCTCGCGGAGTTCGTCCAAGCGGGAGCGGCTCGACAGGTCAGCGTGCAGGCCCGGGCATGGGCATCGATGAGCGCTGCGATGGTTTCCCTGTTAGCTGGCCGACTCGATCAGGCAATCGAGTTGTCGAGTGTCGCCGATGTGTTGTGGCGTGATGCCGGAGTGCCAGCCATGGCACGCTGGGCTGGTGCTCACGGCGCATTGGCGGCCTTGGACCAAGGCCGACCCGAGCGCGCGCGGCAGATCGTTGCCCGCCATCGTGATGCCCGCGCTGAGGGGTTTCGCCTCATGGAGCCTCGTTGGTCACAAGTCGAAGCCCGCTTGGCCTATGCCGCAGGGCATGTGCGAGCCGCAACAGCGGGGCTTGAACGAGCGGCGTTCGAGGCCCGTGAGGCCGGGTCGCTCCACGGCGCGGTGGAATGCCTCCACGTGTTTGCTCGGTGGAACGCTCGACGACCATCGGCGCGAGCACTGATGATGGTGCCCGGGCGTGAGGTTCACTCTGAGCTCGACCGGATCAGGCTCGTGCACCTAGACGCGGTGGCGGGCCGGCGGAGTGCCCAACTCGAGCGAGTGGCACAACGATTTGAAGCGACGGGCATCCTGGTCCACGCCTATGAGGCGTGGGAGCAGGCAGCAGCTGCTTTCGAACGTGACGGCCGATACCGCGCGGCCAGTCATGCCCGGGCCCGAGCGTCAGGCTGTGCCGAGGCAGCGGGGCTGCTCTCCACGAGGCAGCCAGCGGTGACGTGCGGGCTCACCGGCCGCGAACGCGAGGTTGCCGAGCTCGCCGCGTCTGGTTACGCCAACGGCGAGATCGCGGCGACCTTGTTCATCGCGGAACGAACGGTTGAGAACCACCTCTACCGCGCTTTTACGAAGCTCGGGGTCCGATCCCGCAAGGAGCTCCGGTCTGCCATCGACACAGCTCTGTCATCCCGTACCGCGGACCACTGAATGAGTACTCGCCACTCATGTCCGCGCGGCACCCCGCGTCGTCGAATGGGCTCATGGCTGACGTGGTGTCCCTGTGGAGCCGCGCTCGCCGGGACCCGGAGTTCCGGAAGCAATTGCTCGCGAACCCTCAACGTTTGTTAGCAGGCACCAAGCTACGGCACGACGAGTTGGAGATGCTCGAAGTAGCAGTTCGGGCGCTTGATCCATTGGTCATTCCGGTCTTGTTCGAGCGCGACGCCGACCCTGGCGCACCGGTCAGCTCCGACCCCGACAGAAAGGATGAATCGTGAAGAAATCGGTTGCGGTGCTGGTCTTGACCGTATTCGGACTCGTTGGTTGCTCGAGCTCGAAGTCGTCGGAGCAACAGGCCAAGAGCGACAACTCCTCGACGACGGCGAGCGCGAGTGGCGACGGCGCAAAACCGACGAATTCGCGGGATCTGTGCTCCGAAGTCAAGGCTGCAGATGTCGCTGCCATCCTGGGCGAGGAGATCACCGGGGCGAAGCCTCTCAGCGCAGGGGAGCGTTACGACAGCCAGTTCAACGGTCCAACCTGTAGTTATCCTGGCAAGAACGGACTGGGCGGTGCTGTCGCGCAGACCTTCTCGGCGACGCGCTACGAGGGAGAGAAGTCCTCGCCCTTGACTGGGGAGTATGAGCCGATGGCAGGAGTAGGCGACGAAGCCTTCCTCCGCTACGACGCCCAGGGGCAAGCAGTCATCTCCACCGTGGCGAAGAAAGGGAACGACTACTGGTACATCCAGATCTTCCGTGGCACCACACCGGACAAGGCAGCTGAGCTCACTCGGAAGATCCTCGGATGAGCATGGCGTGATGCCCCCGTCGTTGCGAGTGGCTGCGGACCCGGAGAAGGGGAGCGGCCCACCCAGCCTGGTCAGGACGACCTGGCGATCAAGCTGCTGCGATTTCGCTCGAGCAGGTGACGAAGGAGCTGTGAGGTTGCTTCAGGCTCCCCCAGGTTCGGGAACGAATCGGGCGAGGCTCGCTGCCGCTCGGTATACGGCTTCGGCAGGTCCGAGTTCGTCGTCACGGAGCAGGTTCGCCATGATTGCCAACACCCATTCCATGAGTGTGCGGGAGTGCATCCCGATGCGGGTCAGCTCCCGCATCAATGCTGGCCGACCGATGACGTGGGCGAACAACCGGGCCACCTTGAAGTAGAGCCCATACTCCTCGTTTAGCAGGTGGGGATAACGCTGCAGTGGAATGCCCGATCCAGACGCCAATGACTCGCTGATGAGACTGGCTGCCATGCGGCCGGTCTCATAGGCGTAATCGATGCCCTCGCCATTGAAGGGGTTGATCGATCCTGCCGCGTCGCCAACGACGACCCAATTCGGCCCGACTTTCGGGTGGATCGAGCCGCCCATCGGCAACCGACCACCGGTTGGTTCCTGCGTTTGGGTTTCGGGGCTGATCCCCCAGTAACTCGGAGCGGTCGCCGCGAACTCGTTCATGATGTGCGTGGTGTTGACGGATTTGAAGTCCCGGAACGTCGAGAGCAATCCGATCCCCACGTTGATCTCCCCGTCGCCCACAGGGAAGATCCACCCATAGCCGGGCAGTGAGTTGCCCTTGCGGTCTCGGACGTCGAGCGCACTTTCGATCCAAGGATCATCATGGCGCGGACTCGCGAAGTAGCCACGAATGGCCATTCCTTGCGGGTAGTTCCGGCGTCGCTGCACCCCGAGCGTTCTGCCGATCCGGGAATTCGCCCCATCGGCGATTACGAGGTAGCGCGCCAGCATCTCGCGTGTTGTGCCGGACTCCTTGTCTTTCACGAGAGCTCCCCGGACCAGGCCGCCTTCGAGCAATGGGTACAGTGCTTCTGTTCCGGCATACAGCGCCGCCCCAGCATTCTCGGCGTGTTTCGCGACCATATGGTCGAGGTCTCGTCGGCGTACGACATATCCGTGCTGGGGGTAGAGTGAATGATCAGGCCAGCGCATCTCGAGCGTGATGCCATGGGCTATCGCCCGGAGACCGTCGTAGCGATGGAACGCTGTCAGACGGTCAGCGAGCCCCATATCGGTGAGTTGCTTGACGGCGCGGGGGGTCAAGCCGTCACCGCAGGTCTTTTCCCGGGGGAACGTCTTCTTTTCTACGAACGCGACGTCGTGACCGGCGTCCGCGAGCCAGTAGGCCGCGGCGGCGCCAGCGGGCCCTCCGCCGATGACGAGGACATCATGTCGTTCAGGAGTAGGCGCCACTCACCTGAGCCTAGAAGGACCGGGATGGCGGACCGCCTCATGCATTCGGTTCGGGACCGACCTCTCAGGCAGCGGTCCAGGAACACAAGCCGGACCGGCAAATTTGATGTTATGATGCTTACATGAGAACCACCGTGACGCTCGACGACGACGTCGCCAAGATGCTCGAACGACGAGCTCGGGAGCGCGGCACAACGTTCAAACACACCATCAACGAGGTGCTGCGGCGGGGACTAGCAGTCGGCCCTGACCCCGAGCCCTATGAGCTCCCCACCTTTTCGTCACCGATTCAGCCCGGACTCGATCTGACCAAGGCGCTCGCGCTCGCAGCCACGCTCGAGGATGACGAGGTGCTGCGGAAACTCGAGATGGGGAAATGAAGCTCCTAGACGTCAACTTGTTGCTCTACGCAACGAACACCGCTGCGCCCCGGCACAAAGCAGCGAAAGCCTGGTTCGAGCAGCTGATGAACAGTGGGGAGACGGTTGCACTCCCGTGGGCGGTGTTGCTGGCGTTCGTTCGGCTCACCACGAACCCACGGGTCCTGGAGCAGCCCCTTGCACCGTCGGCAGCGATCGCATACCTCGAGCAGTGGCGTGCACACCCAAGCGTCGCAGTCCCAGAGCCGACGGACCGCCATCCGAGGATCCTCGAACATCTTCTATCGGCCACTGGGGTCGGGGGCAATCTCGTCAGCGATGCTCACATCGCTGCGTTGGCGATCGAACATGGTGCGACCTTGTGTTCAGTCGACAGCGACTTTGCCCGCTTTCCCGGCCTCAACTGGCTTGATCCGATCCGAGCGCTGCCTCGTTGAACGTTCGGCAGCCAATCAGCCGTCGGACAGTTGCCGAGCTGAGCAGTCTTCGCTGTCACGCACCGAGGTACGACTCAAGCTGCTGATGGCTGGCCTACAGCGCAGACTGCCGAACCGAAGAGTCGGGGGTGTTACGCGCAGGGCAGCAGTTCGTCAGCCACACTGGGCTTTGCTACCGCCGGCTGCTTCGGTTGCGTTCGCATTGGCGAGGGTACCTTCCGGCGTGAACAACGGCTTGCCGTCCCCATCGACGAGCTTGCCCGACGCGTCGAGCATCGGCTTGCCGTTTGGCCATAGCAGCTCCCCGTTGGGCCCAAGGCGCTTTGGTTCGATCTTTTCGCCGCCGATCGTTTCTCGTTCATGGCGGACGACCTCGAGCAATTCTTTGTCAGTGAGGCTCTTGAATCCTGGCATGAGGCTCCCGTTGTAGCCGCCGGGTCGTTGTCCACCTTCTCGATTGGGGTCGCCGTAGGGCTGGCCCTGTTTCGAACCAAGTTTCACGAACTCGAGTTGCTGTTCGATGAACGGGAAGGTCTTCACGACCTCGCACTCGGCCAGCTTGCGCCCGGTTCCGCCGCCGCCAGTGGCTCCATGGCATCCGGCACAAGCCGGTTTGCCGCTGTAGAGCGCTGCGCCCGCTTCGAGCTGGCTGGGTTCTTTCGACGGAGCTTTCGTAAGTGTTTGGGCGTACAACACGCCCCAGATCGGCAAGAACGCCACGACTGGCATGGCCCAGTACGGAATTTTCTTCCGTCTGATCGCTGCCTCGACGTAGGGAGGAAGTGGCTCGGGTTCCTTCTGTGGCGCGGCTGAGGTGGCTGTAGACGGTTTGGCGGCGGCTGTGGCCGCGGGAGTCGATGCCACCTCGCCGCCAGTCTCGGCGGGTGCAGCCGCAGGGGTCGGCTTGGCGCCTTCCGTGGTGTCTCCGCCCAGCCCGAGGGCGGCGCGGCGTGCCCTTGATCGGGCGAGTAGATGTTCGGGAACCTCGGTCAACAGTTCCTCCGCTGGGATTCCGCACGTACTTCGGGTGGCACCAGTCGGGGCAGCGAGCTGCCCCGTGGCCTCCGGTCGCTCGGCGCCAACAATAGGCGGGGGCCCGGCCGAGGAGCCAAGCCGGGAAGACGTGCGCGCCGACTTGCTGTCCAGGTGCATGGGCGCTGTCCCCTCGCATGAAATAGCGCGCGGCACCCTCGACGATCAGACCCCACGGCGCTCTTCGCGATCTCCCGCCAGCCCTCGCATGAAATTGGGCGCGGCACCCTCGACGACTGCCCGATTTGCTTCACCTTGCGTTCGCATTCACCACCCGACTCCAGCCCGCCTCGGCTGGGGCCGCTTCCGATTTACGTTCAGCGTCACGCCAGTGCTAGACCAAGGTTCTGAAAGTTCCGCCGTGTCTCTGTTATTGCGGCGTGGCGGTACCATGTGAACGGTTTCACGAGGGAGGTACCTCACCAGGTGGTTGCGTTCATCGCTTCCTTGCTGATCCTGGCGCTGGTGGTGCTCCCTGTTTTCCCGTATGCAAAGCGGCGACCTGTGGGCGCGCCGTTGACCTGGGGCCAGGCGATGCTGGCTGGAACGTACGCGTTCTTTGGCATGTACTGGGCCTACGCCATCGTGCCCCACCTGTGGCGGACCTGGGCCTGTCTCTTATACACATCT